>CAUZSN010000019.1:0-31343 GCA_963582345.1 Planctomycetota bacterium | reverse complement strand
AATCCTGCATCGTCTAGCCGGACTTGAGAAACCACCAAATGACGCCACCGCCGCATTGACCGAGGAAATCCGCACGGTCATCGACGAAGGCCAGCGCAAGGGAATTTTGGAATCAGAAGCACGGACGATGATTCACCGCGTGATGAAACTGCAAGAGGAAAACGTGGCCGCCGTTATGACGCCGCGTACATATATGATCTGCATCAAATCCGAAGCCACGCTGGAAGAGGCCCGACAACGCTTGATTGATGCCGGCCATTCGCGTGTGCCCGTGATCGGAAAATCGACTGACGACGTCATTGGAATTCTGTATGCTAAGGACCTGTTGAAGTACACGGGCGATAATAGAAACGATCGGCGACTAGGCGATATTGTCCGTGAACCTTTCTACGTGCCGGAAACGACCGGCATTAACACGTTACTGGAAACCATGAAATTAAACCGCGTGCATCTGGCCGTCGTCCTGAACGAATACAGCGGCGTAGCCGGACTCGTGACTTTGGAAGACATTCTGGAAGAAATTGTCGGGGAAATCGCGGACGAACACGACACCGAGCCGGCCAAACCAATTCAGCGCATTGGACCGAACATTGTAGAAGTCGAAGCCCGAGTGCACATTGATGATCTCAACGAGCAGTTTGGTTGCGACCTGGCAGAAGCCGCCGATTACGACACCATCGGCGGTTTCGTCTTCTCCCATTTGGGTCGCATACCAGAATCTGGCGAAACCTTCAATTGGCAACATGCCCGCATTACGGTTCTCGAAGCGGATAAACGTAAAGTTCTGAAACTGCGCATCGAAGTCGACCAGTCGCGGGCAGCTGTTTCTACGAACGACGGGTAAGACGAGAGGCAAAAGCGAGACAAGTTCGCTTATTGGCCGCAACAGATTAGAACTTGGCTACGAAAGTTTCTAACCCAAGAATGTTAATGACGATTGGATGTCAAATGTTTAGCAAAACTGCGATACACCGACTCTAGTTGTATGTAGCAATCACGCGTTTGTGGATCGTTGTGATCACCGTCGGGAATCACGATAAACTGCTTCGGTTCATTGGCAGCGCGAAACAGCTTCATATCTGACGAGTACGGAATGGCACGATCGCGATCTTAACAGGCGATTCTTCATGGGCGGTACACGATGTTCCAGGCCTGCCAATCCCATTGCTACCTTCTGTCAATCAGCTTGCGCGTAAATATTCGTGAGACCATTGTCGTTTTTTTGTCTCCCGTTTGGCATATTACAGTCAAGGCTGTGCGCGTATTGCAAAAATCAATTTTCGCGACTGAATTGAACATGGGAGACAACGTTGACCATAAAATTCAAGTGTGACTATTGCAAAAAATTTTTGAAGACGTCCGACGACAAGGCAGGCGGAAGCGCTAAGTGCCCGAGCTGCGGTGAATGGATTGTTGTGCCCAGCCTAGTGCCCAGCCTAGTGTCCGACGACTTCGATGACTACGAGGACTATGATGCTGCGCGCCAACGTTTGATTCAGGCTGGAGTTGACCAGTCCGATGACTACGAGGACTATGATGCTCCACCGCGTCGCCGCCCCACTGTTACGGATATGAAGGAATCATGTCCGGGGTGCGGCGAGCAGATCAAGGGGTCCGCGACTAAATGCCTCTACTGTGGTCATGAACTTGACGCTAGTTCCGACCGTCGCCGCCAAGACTACGCCGGCTTCTGGATGCGGTTGGTGGCATGGCTGATCGACAGCTTGGTCCTTGGAATTCCAATGGGCTGTCTATTTTGGATTGCGGTGGTCGCTAGTACAGGTGAGCCGCCGGACGCCGCGGCAATTCAATTTGGATCCCAGATTCTGAAACTGCTGATTGGATGGCTCTATTTCGCCCTATTGGAAAGCTCGCCCAAACAGGCCACATTAGGAAAGATGGCCTTAGGAATTACCGTTACGGATTACAGTGGTCGCAGAATCTCATTCGGCCGAGCAACCGGCCGCTACTTTGGAAAGATTGTCTCCGGATTTTGTCTGATTGGATATATCATGGCTGGGCTGACTGAAAAAAAACAGGCGCTACACGACATATTGTCCGGATGCCTGGTCGTCAGAGGTCCGGTGATCTAGCTGGACCAATGACCCATCCACAGCGAATAGATCTGCTGCTTGGCTGAATTCGTTGGCAGCTTTCTTGACAGACGAACGCTGAAAGTCGCCTGTTCACAAATTTCACCATCGTTCAACCGGACCACTCGAAACCGAGACGTGCAAATTGGGCAGAATTCCCGTCCTCGCTCCGCTCACGGGTCCCTCCGTAGCAATCTGTTGCACAATAGCGTCCAGTTCTTCTCGCGTATTCGCCAGTTGGAATTGATGGCGCAACCAGGCGCGGACTCGCATAGATTTCAGATACCAGTGTCCCATTTTACGGAACATAACGATAGCTCGCTCGGTGCCACGCAGCTCTTCCAGATAATGGAACTGCCGCAGCAGTAGCTGCATCCGATCGTCAAAATTTCCGGGTGCATCATAGCGGCCAGTCTGTTCCCACTGTACCAACTGCGAAAAAATCCACGGATTGGCTAATGCCCATCGGCCGATGGAAACTCCGTGACAGTCCGTGTCACGCAGCATTCTGTTGGCGTCGGCAACGCTTCGCACATCACCGTTGCCGATGACCGGAATCGACTCGACCGCTTCCACCACTTGCCGGATCCCATCCCGGTCGACATCTCCCGTAAATCCCTGAGCTCGCGTTCGTCCATGGATGGTGACAGCCGCTGCACCGACCTGTTCGAATTCACGAGCGAACCTTGGCGCTGTCAGTTGATTGCTGTCCCAGCCAAGTCGCATCTTGACCGTCACGGGAATCTTGACTGATTCAACAACTTGCTTGACCAGAGCGACAGTCTGGTCGCAACGACGCATCATGCTCGCTCCTGAACCGCATTTGGTGACGTGATCGACCGGGCAACCCATGTTGATATCGACAGAATCAACACCGCGAGCTTCCAGCAACCGAGCGGCGTCGCACATCATGGCTGGCTCAGTGCCGAAAATCTGGACAGCGAACGGTCGGTCTTCTGGACTGGTCTCAATCAATTGCAGCGACTTGTGGTTTCCCGCCAACAGCCCACGGGCGTTGACCAAATCGGTTGTCGCCAATCCAACGCCACCCAACTCGCGTATGATTCGCCGAAACGGCAAATTGGTAAAACCGGCTAGAGGTGAAAGCAAATATCGCGACGGCAACCGTAACGAACCGAATTGGACCGGTGAAGGAAACTTCGGTCGTGGGACACTAGAATGTTGCATGGTCTCTTCCCGCGTGCTTGATCGCCTCACCCACATTGAAATGCATTCATATCGGCCCGCGAAAATGATACCGTGACAGACCGTCTGACGATAGAATGGCTGGCTGTTGAACAAGCAATCGAAGGCGTCTAACAGTTTTTAAAACTGAATTGACGGATGACGCGGGGGTTAGCCACCTGTAATTCAACACTGATGACAAATCCGCCAGCAGCACTTGGCTTAGCAATTCAAGTTTGAGCGTCGCGTGGCCTTCTTAAGGCAGCCCGGCTAAGGGAAAAGTGGGATCAGGTCGGATTTGGCGTTGAACGAAGAATAATTGCTGAACATACTGCGGTTGAATCTGGTTCCCGGAATTGGACCTCGCGTACATCGAGCGTTGCTGGATCGTTTCGTGTAGTCCTTGACTTGGGCATCTGCTATAGTTCGCGCCTTGTTTGACAGATTTGACTTCCGTTCACGGATGAACTGAAGATGCAGCGCCGACGCCGACGTATATCTAGGTTGCTTATTCGGTTTATGCTCATCGCTGTCTGCGTAATGGCAGCGAACTGGAAGTTCGGTTGGCTGCCGGTTGGATTGCACTTTAGCTACATTGATTGGGGAAAAACAAGCGACAATGCTCCGTCCCGCAGCACAGATACTACTGGCGATTTGCAACTCGAGACAAACCGAATTGACCCAATCGTCTTCAATAGCCAAACCGAGCCGCCAATCCACGGCAAGGCCGACCAGACATTGACCCCACGTCGGTCGTCACGATTTATCGAGTCGCGACAGAGGGAGCATTCGCCCGCGCATCCCACCCCATTGAGTCAGCCGCTGTTCATTCCCGAAGAAATGGCTGAATTCGTCTCGGCCGCCAGGAATAGTTCACAACAACATTCAAGCCGTGCTACACAGGTGTCAAACGAAGTCGAGCGCCCATCGAACCGCACGGAACCCGACCAACTACGATTGAGAAACTCGAATAGCCGACTAATCAATCTGGACGCCATTGATCGGCTGATCGAAACGGATGATGTTGTCGCCGCGCACTGCGAGCTGTCGAAATTTTACTGGAGCGATCCCAAGTCGCGTCCTTTGATTCGGGAACGGATCGAAATCACGGCCAAGTCGATCTATTTTTCTCCGCAGCCGCACTACATGCAACCGTACGTGGTCCAGCCTGGCGATCAACTACGGCGAATTGCTGGTCGGTATCGCGTGCCCTGGACCTACTTGGCAAAATTGAATCAGGTTGAACCACGAAAAATTCGACCGGGCCTGAAGTTGAAAGTAATCAACGGGCCGTTTTCGGCACTGATTGATCTCAATGATTTTGATCTGACAATTCACGCCCACGGGCATTTCGTGCGTAGGTATCGAATTGGCATCGGTAAAGACGACTCTACCCCCATTGGAAAATTCAAAGTAATCGAAAAGTTTGTCAATCCGCAGTACACCGATCCCGCAGGCCAGGTCATTGAAGCTGACGATTCCAACAATCCCTTAGGCGAGTGCTGGATCGGCATCGGTGATGGGTTCGGAATCCACGGGACAATAGACCCGGATTCGGTTGGTCGGGCTGAATCCCGAGGCTGCATCCGCATGCACAACGCAGATGTTGAAGAAGTCTTCGGCCTGTTAAGAACTGGTTCTGCGGTCGTCATTCGGACAACCTTGAATTAAGATTGTCGCCTAATCGGATCGCATTTGTAGAAAGTGTTGACGTGTACGACCGACAGGTGTTGATCGATCTTTTCCGGGAGCGGGCATTAAAACTTGGCGAGTTCGTGTTAGCATCTGGAAAAAATTCAAGTTATTTCCTGGACGGCAAACAAATCACACTTGATGCGACTGGACTGCGTCTGGTCAGCGAAGGGATGCTGGAACTGCTGGGCGATGTACAGTTTGACGCCATTGGAGGTGTACCGATCGGTGCGGATCCGATTATTGGCGGGATGTTGACAATTGCCGCAATGCAGGGCCAGTCGCTTCACGGATTTCTCGTCCGCAAGGAATCAAAGCGCCATGGCACGGACCGACTTGTCGAAGGACCGGTCAAGCCGGGAATGGATGTGGTGATTGTAGAAGACGTCGTGACAACCGGGGGTAGTTCATTTCAGGCGATTGATCGAGTCGAGGAATTCGGTTGCAATGTCGTTCATGTGGCGGCGATCGTCGATCGAATGGAAGGGGGTGCGGCGAAGTTTTGCGACCGAGGGATACCATTCCGAGCACTCTTGACGATTGAAGATTTCGGAATCTCGCCGCCTGTCGAATAACGACTACTGCAAACCAATATCAAACTTGTGATCATTTTCTGCACGCATGACAATCACGTTGCGTTACAACGCGTCCGCTGCTAGCAAATTGCTGGACCACCGGCAATTCAAGCGAATCGAATCGTCAATCCTTGCTGCACGAAAGAAAGTCCTCGAAGAAGTTGAACTCGCAACTTCCTCCAGTTCGATCGCCACGTCGAAACAGCCGTTGGATGCGGGATTTATCGACTTGCCCAGACAGTTACTCGATGAAGATGCTAACGATTCGTCACACAGTTTAATGGCACACATTGAAGGAGCGGCGGCGGACCTGCATCAGAATGTCGATCAGTTAGTTCTGCTGGGCATTGGGGGCTCCTACATGGGAGCTCGGGCTTTAATGGAAGCTCTGTGCCACCCGTTTCACAACGAATTGAACCGTGACGAGCGTAACGGCGTGCCACGGCTGTATTTTGGAGGGAACAACATTGACAACGACTCAATCAACAATCTGCTCCATCTGTTGAAACGTCGCTGTCAGGACAAAAGCGACGTGCGGCAGCGGTGGGGCATCGTCGTCATCAGCAAATCGGGCGAGACACTAGAATCGGCCGTAGCCTTCCGACTGTTTCGCCGTGCTTTCGAAGAATATTACGGATTCGAATCAGTCGAAAGTCGAAATTTGGTCGTTTTTATTACCGGTGATAGCGGGAACCTACGCGAGTTCGCTGCCGCGGCGCAACATCCTGTCGTCCTGCCGATCCCTGATGCGGTTGGCGGACGGTTTTCGGTCTTGACTGCCGTCGGGCTGTTTCCTGCCGCTGTTTTGGGAATCGATGTTCGCAAATTGCTGTATGGTGCAGCCGACATGACCGATTGCTTTCGCACGGCCAGCTTCGCCGAGAATCCAGTCCTGCAATTCACAGCTGTCTGTCACTTGGCGGAACGCAAACAAAACTGCACAATCCGCGTGCTGTCGACGTGGGGTCAGCGTCTGGAAGGGCTGGGACTGTGGTACGATCAGCTCTTATCTGAAAGCTTGGGAAAGAACGAAGTGGGCGCGACGCCGATTACTGTGGTGAACACTCGAGACCTCCACAGTCGCGGCCAGCAGCATCAAGAGGGAGTCCGTGATAAACTGATCACCAACTTAATTGTCGAAAGACCGTCAACAGAACCAATCGTGCTTCCCAACCGACCGGATGACTGCGATCAATTGAATCGACTGAGCGGCAAGACTGTGCCAGACCTAATGTCCGCGGCCATTGCGGGTACGAACAAAGCATACGCTGACGTAGGCCGCCCGACAGCCGACATCATTCTTCCGAAACTGGACGAGTATTGCCTGGGTCAGTTGCTACAGATGTTGATGTTGGCCACGGTCGTCGAGGGGCAGCTAATCGGCGTGAATCCCTATGGCCAACCAGGTGTTGAAGCCTACAAGGCCAACACAATGCACATTCTGACACGCAGGAAAGAAGGTTGACGAGCGTATGAAATTAGCAACTTAAAGAAAAAAACCTGCCATGACTACGAAGGTAAGATTTCTGGGACACGGATCGTTTCAAGTCGAGACCGGTGAGAAAACGATCCTCATCGATCCGTTTTTTACGGATAACCCAGCGGCTTCGACGACGGCTGATGCGGTTTCGCCTGATGCGATAATCATCACTCACGGACACTTCGACCACATTGGTGATACGGTTGCGATTGCCAAACGCACCGGAGCGCTAGTGGTGTCGAATCTCGAAATCACCCAATGGCTGGGCAATCAAGGCATCACACACGTGCACCCGCAGCACGTTGGCGGAGCACACAAGCACGACTTCGGCACGGTCAAGCTGACAATCGCTCATCACGGCTCGATGCTTCCCGACGGAGCGAACGGCGGCAGTCCATGTGGAGTATTGTTAAAGCTGGAAGATGGGACACTCTATCACGCCGGCGATACTGGATTGTTCTCTGACATGAAATTGATTGGAGAAGAGGGAGTCGACTTGGCGATTGTGCCGATTGGAGACAACTTCACCATGGGTCCAGGCGACTCACTTCGAGCGGTCAAACTAATTGAACCGAAGGGCGTGATCCCCTGCCATTACAACACGTGGCCGTTGATCGAACAGGATGTAACTGCCTGGGCTAATCGCGTCGAATTGGAAACGGCGGCCAAGATCTTCGTGCTGCAACCAGGCGAATGGTGTGAACTGGGCTAGCGGGCCAAACCGAGCGGCCGAAACCAGTTATGGCGCATGATCCGAGACTTTGCCGTACACTTTAAATTTGACCGGCTCGGCACGACCGGTGATCGTGACCGAAAATTCATCTCTGAACGTACCCAGCTTGTTCGGCGGCGTGATTGTTAGTGGCAGTACATGCACCAACCGAGCCTTTGTAGGCAACTGAACCTTGAAGTCACCAGAGTCGGAACCGCATTCTACATTGTCAATCGTAAACGGTATCTTACCTTGGACTACCACGTTGACCGTCTTGGGTCGGCCGATGACAAGCACACCCAGCGATACAACGTCTGGAGTCACCGTAACATCAGTCTCGACTCTGGCCTCAACCAAGACCGGCACTTGGGGGCTGTTCGGATCGTCAGTGATCAGCAACAATAGTTCACGAAATTCTCCAACCGGCACCGACGGCTTCAAGGTGACCAACAAATCATAGTGCACATTGCCGCCGCCCCGGTCGGTTTCGACAACCATCGCATCCAAATGTTTATTGTTGTTCCGAATCTCTTTGATCTTCCAATCATCGCGTCCGGCGTAGGCGACGCCGATCTTCCGTTGACCGCCAACTTTTTGATCGACTGCTCCAAAGTTGACCGAACCGGGATCCAGCACGACGTCAGTTCGGATATACACTGTCACCGGAATTTGCACTTCAGCCTCATGCGGTTTTTCGAAGGTCACGATCAGATGGGAATCCTTGCGTCGTATGAAGAGGCGGGTATCCATCGTGACGTCGACGTAGGCAACTTCCAAACTCGCTAGCGTGTTCTTGCTCGGTTTCGCCGCCGAACAACCGCAGGTCGTACGGACGCTGGCGATTCGCAACGTCGGCTTGTAAATATTCGTTATCTTGAAGCGATAACTAACGTCCGAACCACGCGCGACAACTCCAAAATCGTGGCTTAGTTTCTCGAACATCTTCTCTGCCCAGGTCAATTCCTGAGCGTCAATCGCTGTCATCGATACGAAGACAACGGCGAGTCCAAGGCCAAGCAATGTGTATCGCCTGGTCGTCGATTTCATCGTACTCTCTCGCTCTTGCTTTCAAGAATTCCGTGGACCGACGAGTTGAAAATCATCGCTCCGGACCACTAGACGGGGAGAAATAACGCGATGTCTCCGGAACGAGTACAACGTTGTTGTATCTGTGTAGAACGCGTTAGGATTTCATCGACAGTCAACTATCATGAGATTAGTAGCGGCTGAGAAAAATGTCAACGAAACAATTATTCACAGACCTCTGGTCCGCACGTAGAGAAAACCCATTTAACAGAACATCATAAAATCGGTCGATGTACTAATGCTCTAACAATTCTGTTGTTCTGAAGAACTCCAAAAATCGTTGGTCGCGGAACCCTGGTTTGACGCGAAATCGTCAAACCATTAGGATTCACGGTTCGAGTTTCTCGAATCGTTTTCATTGAGGCGGTGGCGGCGCCATTCCGAAAGGACACGACGTCCCCTTCATCCTTGGCGGTTCGCCGGATGACGGTGATGATTTGAAAATTTACAGACCACCTGAACATGTTCATCTGTCCCGACAAGGCCCAGGAGAATGCCACTGTGGCAAACATTAATGCCAAAGAGATTTTGGAAGCAGGCGTGCATTTCGGACATCGAACCAGCCGCTGGAACCCAAAAATGCGGCCGTATATCTATGGTCGTCGGAACCTCATTCACATCATTGACATCAAGGAAACCGTTTGCGGGTTGTTGCGGGCGACACGGTATCTGCAAAAGGTGGCCTCGCAAGGAAGTTTGGTCCTATTTGTCGGCACCAAGCGTCAGGCGGCACAGCCGATCTGCGACGCAGCAACGGCCAGCAGTATGCCGTATGTGACGGAACGCTGGTTGGGCGGCACGTTGACCAATTACCGCACGATCCGTAGTCGGCTGAAGCGACTGGAGGAACTGGAAAACCTGGAAGCAAGTGGTGAGCTAGCTACGTATTCGAAAAAACGGCAATCCACATTGCAACGCGAACGCCGAAAAATCGATCGCAACCTATCGGGTATTCGGGACATGAATCGGTTGCCCGAAGCCATGGTCGTCATCGATCCAGGAAAGGAACGGAACTGCATTCGTGAGGCACGCATCTTAGGCATCAAAATCGTCGCGCTGATCGACACGGATTCAAATCCAGACGCCGTTGACTTGCCAATTCCCGGAAACGATGACAGCATCCGCTCGATTCGGCTGGTCTTAAGCCATTTGAGCGAGGCCATCATCAACGGCAAAGCCCAGTTGCCGAAACCGCGAGAAGAGATTGAACAGGAAGAACCAAAGGCTGTTCCAACTCGCCAAGTAGAAGGCTTGAATTAGTTATGGTGGACATCACGGCTGCCACCGTCAAGGCGCTTCGCGCATTGACGGACCTACCGATGATGGAATGCAAAAAAGCACTCGTGGAATCCGACGGCGATCAGGCTAAAGCGATCCAGATTTTGAAGGATTCATTTAAAAAAGTTAGCGTCAAGCGCGCCGGCAATCCGACATCTGAAGGACGTTTGAGTATCGCCGTCAAGGAAGACGGCGGTCTAGCCAGCATGATTGAGCTGCAGTGCGAATCGGCGCCGGTTGCCAATAATGTTGAGTTTCGATCGTTGGCCGATCAATGTGCCCGGCAGTTGCTCCAGGGTCCCGGTGCCGAGACTCCAGAAGAACTGCTGTCGCAGCCGGCACCGGAATGCGATAACGTGACACTGACCGCACTGTACGAAGATATCGCCAACAAGATTCGTGAGAAAATTGTACTGGCCCGAATCATCCGGGTCACCGGTCCGGTTTCGGGTTACGTTCATCATGATGGAAAAACCGGCGTTCTATTCCAGGCGACTGGTGTAGACGCGACTGCTCCTGTACTGCGCGACGTCGCCATGCATATCACCGCGATGGAATCGACGGTCACAGAACCGGAGCAGCTCGACTCGAAGCTGGTCCAAGAAGAGCGCGATCGGTTGTCTGCCGAAGCCAAAACGACGGGAAAGCCAGATAATATCATTGAAAAAATCGTCGACGGACGGATGAAGAGTTTCTATGTGGAGCAGGGAGTCTTAGCCCTACAGCAATTCGTTAAAGACGATTCGAAAACTGTCAGCCAAGCGTTGGCCGAGCACGGCTTGAAAGCGGGCGGCTTCACTCGATGGGTTTTGGGCACTTAGGTCGTGAATTGCTATCCGCAAGTCGACTGATCCACTCGCACGGGTGTAACAGCATGCCTGAACTGTTCAACACGACCACAGCGTTGGAACCCGCGTATAAACGCGTGCTGCTGAAGATGAGCGGTACGAGCTTCTGCCGCGACGGCGCAACCGGGATCAGCATGGCCGAAGTGGCGACGATGTCCGAGCAAATTAAACGAGTTGTTTCGTCTGGAGTTGAGTTGGCGATCGTCTGCGGCGGCGGGAACATCCTGAGGGGCAAAGAGTTCTCAGCGTTCAGCGCCGCAATCAACCATTCGACAGCCCATTACATGGGAATGTTGGCCACCGTGATTAACGGTTTGGCATTGCAGGACGCGTTGGAGAACATCGGCGTCTCGACGCGGTTGCAAACGGCCATCCGCATGGAGGGAGTGGCCGAGCCGTTCATTCGTCGACGTTGCGTTCGACATTTAAAAAAGGGACGCGTCGTCATTCTGGCCGCTGGAACCGGCAGTCCATTTGTCACCACCGACACGGCCGCCGCACTCCGCTCGCGCGAGATTGACGCCAATGTTCTGTTAAAGGCGACCCGGGTCGACGGCGTGTTTGCCGACGATCCCGAAAAAAACCCGCACGCCGTACGTTACTCGGAAATATCGTTTCAGGATGTACTCCGCAAAAACCTACAGGTAATGGACGCACAAGCGATCCATCATTGCATGGAGCACAAAATTCCGATTATCGTCTTCAACTACAAACGAGTCGGCAACATCGAGCGTGCGATTGCTGGCGAACGCGTCGGCACACGCGTCGCCCCGGCTTCCGAGTTGAATGAAACCTGTGACGAGTAGCATTAGTTCGTATTGCGAGGACCATCGCAATGGACCAAGACGAAATTCTTCTTGACGCGGAAGATCGGATGGAGAAGGCCTTCGCCGTGATGCAGGGTCAACTGAAAGGATTGCGCACCGGACGCGCGACTCCCGGTTTGGTCGATTCGATACGTGTCGATTATTACGGTTCACCCACTCCGCTTAAACAGCTAGCCAATGTCACCGTGCCCGAGTTACAGCAGATCGTCATTCGCCCATTCGACGTTTCGTCATTGAACAACATTGTCAAGTCGATTCAGGCCAGCGACATTGGTCTGGCACCGAATTCAGACGGCCGGCTGATTCGACTTAGCATCCCGCCGCTATCGACCGAACGCCGGCGGCAGCTCGTGACACGTGTCAAGGAATTCGCCGAAGAGGCTCGAATCTCCATCCGCAACATCCGACGCGACGCAAACAAACACGCTGATCGGTCACAGAAGGAACGAATTCTGTCCGAGGACGAACGCGACCTCGCAAAGGATCAAATCCAAGATCTCACAAAAAAGTTCGAAAACCAGGTAAACGATCTGGCCTCGGTCAAGGAGACGGAGATTATGGATGAGTAGGCTTCGGCGAGCGTGGAACCAGGCGGGTGCTGCCATTCCGGACTGGCAACAGTGGTCTTAAAATACTGGCCTTAACAATCGCTCATTCTCAGACTGTCAGCTTACATCAATTCGAGTTTTTCTCGTCACAATCCCAACAAACGGCCTCTCGCAATTAATCCAGTATGTAATGTGAATGAAGCACTCGCGGTTCAATCAGTCATATCCACACCGCCGAAGTTTCCGCGTCGGCCGTCATAATGATTCTAAAAACCGCGGCAAACTTCCGAAGAGTCCTGCAGAACCATTACAGACTCAAAAATGACTTTAACAGTCGCCAACAGTCATTCGCGCGAAGAATCGGTCGGTTCTGAAAAACCGGAATGTCACCTGTGGCAGATAATCCAATTTTTGCCAATCGCATGGTGCGCTGCGCGGGCATAAACCGATCCTGTTTCTAACAGCACCCTCATCGTTTTGAGGAATCATGTCATACGCCTGACTTGGAGGATCTCACAGAGTTCCTAGAAACAACATCATGTACAATCATACTGTCACTAGGTTCCTTCTTTCGGCTGGCTTGATTTTCACAATCGGCATAACCGGCTGCAATCGCCATCGCCATGTGGCGTTGAGCTCATCCATTGGTCCCGTGGCGGACTATGCCATTCCAGACTACACATACGAGCCGTCGATCATCGGTGAGAATCCGCTCGGCCCTTTCGACTCAGAATCTGTCCCATTGCCCGACGAATCGCAGAAACATCTGGTACCGCCTGATCCTAATTTAGAACCCGAACCAAAATCCGTCTCGGGTCCGTCCGCCGGACTGGCACCGCTGTTTTTCCGCCGGTTTCAAGTTGGTGAACGATACCGAGCAAGGACATCTGGTGACCTCAGTCAGAACCCTATCCGCGAAGATAGTTTTGGTGATGACACAATGCAGAGAACCGTCGTCACCGAACCGACCGACGTGAAAGAAACGTTCGTGTCGCGGCAGAAACTACCGCCTAGACTGTTCAGCCCCATTGATCGCAAGATGCAGCATATGCTCTATTCAGCGCGAAAGAGGCTTCCTGGACCTCGAGCATATTTTCCAAAATATCGTGAACCGAATCGTTGAGGGTGACTCACTGGAAGCACAAATTACGAATCGGCGAATGGTTAATCGAATATCAATTCCAATCACAACTGGGAGGACGACACAGGTTTTTCCGGACAATTTGATAGGACGATTCAAGGACAGGCGGCTACCTGCTACTTTGATATCGCCGCGTTTCGTAGAAGCCATTGACCGTCTGAAAATACAGAGCACTAGAGAGAGATCCGTGAACTCGCCACCATCCAATTTCGATCGGATTCGTTCATCGGTGGGACACGCGTGGCCGATTCGACCTAGTCGGCAATCAAGTCAACCTAGCTGGGACTCGGAGACAAACCTTGAGTTATTTGGTGAGGATCCTTTGCTGGTTGCACCGTGAATCGCCCTGGTTAAATTGATTCAAGTCAGATTCGAATTCTGCACCAACCCACCTGCTCTGCCCGGACCGGGTAGCCGATGTCCTGAAACGGCTCTGTAACAAGCAGAGACCACAAGACGATTCTGAAACACCGATCACGGCGGATCGTAGCCGCCGTGATGCCAGGGATGACACCTCAGGATACGCCATGAAGCGCGCAGTGATCCGGAAACGACTCCGTACTTCGTGACCGCTAGAATAAAATACTCACTACATGTCGGATAGAAGCGGCATCGTCGACCAAAGAGAGGACTTAAGAAAAACTGGTATAGCCGAACGTTTCCGATCAGCCCTTGTCGGGGAAGTTGCCACAACCAAACCAGCAACCTCATCGCTCGTCCTTCTTCGAAAGTTGATGGGCCAGTGTTCCTGCTAGTTGGATCATCGATCTTTGGTATCCATCCAGTCCTGCTGCGGGATTTTGTCGAGGGATCAAAATGAAGTCGATGCCCTGCGGTAATTCGTGCTGTGTCAACCGGAACGCTTCCCGCAACAGCCGTTTCAGCTTTGCCCGTTTGACCGCGCCGCCATGCTTTCTTGAAACGCTCAAACCGATTCGCGTTTGATTCAGATAGTTTCTCGCTGCGAACATCAACAAGTTTTTGTCACTGACTCGTTGGCGCAAATTGTAGATGTAATCGAAGTCGCTCTTGCTACGGATTCGCATCGTTTTCAGGAAAAGGAATTCTTTCACAGCAACTGTGCCTGATTGATCCGCTAAGCCAAATTTCCTACTTGGTTTCAGCATCCGCATCGATTTGCTGCTCGTCTTCGGAAGCCAGCGTTTGCTTACTGGGACGCAAGTACCACAGATCATCGACTTGTGAATGCTTTGGTAACGTCTTACGCGTCATGCGGCGGACACGGCGACCCCAAATGACAACTAGTGCCAACAACATCAATCCCGCCGATGCCACCCCGACCAGTATCAACAGCCCTGCCATTGCAGCATGCTTACGGGACGGACGGTTCGTTTGTTCTGCCGCGCGGAACGGATTGGGTTCGACATTGTCTTGTACAACTCGGAATTCGCCGACCTGCGATGTTTGTGCCGCGACAGCCATCGCCGCAGGAAACGACATTTCAGCGACGTTAATTGCAAGGACAATACAAAGTGGTAGAGATTTTCCCGCTAAACAAGGATATTCAGCAATCATCATACAGAACATCGTTGATGTGAGGCGATCATCGTCGCCAAAAACCGTCAATGGGAACACTCCTCCCTTACAATGGTACGGCCAATCTTCAAGCACCTCAACTCGCGTCCTGGTATTTGTCTCACAACTTCCACAGATCCTCGCGCGGCGATTGTGGAACCGACTTGGCCAGTTGTTGTAATAACTTTCGTGTCTGTGAGTTGATCTCTTGCGGGACTACAATTTTGACCACTATAAACTGATCGCCGTATTTTTTTGTTTTCTGGTCGACCACGCCTTTTCCTCGCAAACGAAGCTTGCTACCGCTAGACGTGCCTGCTGGAACCGTTACCACTACGTTTCCGTCAGACAAGGTTGGAACGTCGACTTTCGCTCCTAATGCGGCTTCGGTCACCGTGATTGGGACATCCAACAACAAGTTTGTTCCTTCGCGGCGAAAAAATGGATGAGGTGCTACTTGGATAGTAACCAACACATCGCCGGGCGGTCCACCAAAATCCGGTTGACCTTGTCCTGCCAGTCGAATCACGCTGCTGGTGTCCACTCCCGGAGGAATCTTGACGCTCAGTCGCTCGGACTTTCCATTGCGGATAATCTGCAAATCATGAATGCCCCCCTCAGCCGCGACCAGGAAAGGCACTTCGATCTGAGCCTGAACGTCCTGCCCCTTACTCGCCTTGGCTGTCCGATGACCCGCACGCGTTCTCCCGCCAAATCCGTCACCACCAACGGAATCACTGAACAAGTCACCCAAATTGAACTGTCCACCAAACAGGTCACCCAAATCGATGGGGCCCGCCTGATTTGGCCATGTCTGTGTGTGTGGCCCAGGTCCCGCTCCCTGAAACGCCGTGCCATAGCAGTCGTACATTTTGCGTTTCTCGACATCTCCTAAAACGGCATAGGCTTCTTGAACCTGTTTGAACCTCTCGGCCGCCTGTTTGTCATTGGGTCGCCTGTCCGGATGATTCTGACGTACAAGTTTCTTGTATGCCTTGCGGATTTCTTCGGTCGAAGCCATACGTGAGACGCCTAGAACCTTGTAATAGTCAATATCAGCCATGTCGGTTCACCGCCGTCGCCTTTTTATGTCCAGTCCACGAATGTGCATCGCGTACAATAGTTCACGAAAAATCCACTCGGACAAAGCAATAAGCACACTGTAGTATTCTACGGAGCGTCGTTTCGGTGTGACAAGATACTGGCATTGATCCGCTCGCGGCTTGCACAAATCACCGCTAAATGACGGACATCCGAACAAGTGCCGCAAGATAAGGATACGATCGTCGGCAGGCAGCGGCAATGCATTGTCATTACTTGCACCATCATAGCCGATCCGCGCATCCTAATCCTCAACGAAGCGACCAGCAGTCTGAACACAGAAAGCAAGCGATTGATCCAACGCAGCCTGCGCATTTTGATATAGAACCGAATCCGTTTTGTAATCGCCCACCGATTAAGTACTTTCGTTCACACTGATCAAATCGTCGTACTGGAATAACTGAATGATTCGAGAAATCGGCACACACATCGAACTAATGGAATCCGATGGACAGTACCGCGAAATAACCCAGGCGCAGACCCAGTATGCAGCGCTTGTCGATCAAATCGACAGTTGTTAGCCTGCACTGTACACGGTTCACGCCAGCCCGCAGCATGACCAAGTGACGGTGAAAGATCTCCCTCGCTCGCATGCCGGGCTGTGTTTGATACCGCGTTTCTGATGGCCCCGAACCGTGCGCAGTACGGATTGGGTGGACAGGTTATTCCAAAGGTTCGCTCAGCAAGGATCTAACAAGATGTCTGACTCGGTATCTCAGGCCAACCGATCTTCCGGTCTGAAATGGCGCTCGACGACTATTCTGAGTGTCCGGCACAAAGGACGTGTGGCTTTGGGCGGAGACGGGCAGGTCACACATGGAGAAACCATCCTGAAAACTGACACGCGCAAGATTCGCTGGATGCTGGACGAAAAAGTCTTGGTTGGTTTCGCTGGCTCGACAGCCGATGCGTTCGCCCTGATCGAACGCTTCGAAGCCAAACTGAAGGATTATCCTGGCAACCTGCCGCGCGCCGCAACCGAGTTGGCTCGAGATTGGCGAACGGATCGCGTGCTACGTCGATTGGAAGCCATGATGATCGCCGTGAACGAAGAGCATAGTTTGCTGATCACCGGCCAGGGGGATGTCGTGCAGCCGAGTGACGGAGTGATCGGAATCGGGTCGGGAGGCCAATTTGCCGTCGCCGCGGCCCGAGCGTTGGTCGGGCATTCCAAATTGGCTGCTATGGATATCGTCAAACAATCGCTGGAAATTTCCGCAGAAATCGACGTTTACACAAACACGAACATCCAAGTGGAGGAACTTCTGTGCGCGAATTAACGCCGCGCGAAACAGTCGCCGAGTTGGACAAACATATCATCGGGCAGGACGACGCCAAACGGGCCGTCGCCATTGCCTTGAGGAACCGCTGGCGCTGGAAACAATTGCCGGACGAAATACGCAACGAGTTCACACCGAAAAACATCATCATGATTGGCCCCACGGGCGTCGGCAAGACCGAGATCACTCGACGGCTGGCAAACCTAACGGGCGCTCCGTTCATCAAAGTCGAAGCAACCAAATACACGGAAGTTGGCTATTACGGCCGCGATGTGGAAAGCATGATCCGCGATCTCGTCGAAGCATCTGTCAATCTGGTCCGAAGCAGGAAACGCGTGGAAGTTCAAGACGAGGCCGAACGACGTGTCGAGGATCGTTTGCTGGACCTACTAGTGCCCGCTGCCGAATCGACCCCAGAACGGGCCGACGAAGAAGAACATGACGACACGGAACACGACGATACTTTGCGACGACATGAGCGGACTCGTGACAAATTCCGTGATATGTTGCACGCCGGGCAACTCGAAGACCGAATCGTCGAACTAACTGTCGAGCAGCGGCACGTACCCGTGCAAATCGTTTCGAACATGGGAATGGAACAAATGGACGTGGACTTCCAATCCATGTTCGAACGTATCATGCCGCGTCAAAGCGCGGAACGGGAAGTGAAGGTCCGTGAAGCCCGCGACATCCTGTTTGAACAGGAAGTCGAATCACTAATGGACAAGGACGCCATCCACGAAGAAGCCATTGAATTAGCCGAGAGCAGCGGAATTATTTTCGTTGACGAGTTAGATAAAATTTGCGGACCGGAAGAAGGAGCTCGCGGCGCAGATGTCAGCCGGCAAGGAGTCCAACGTGATCTGTTGCCCATTGTCGAGGGTACTACGGTGCAAAGCCGCTACGGACCAGTCAACACCGAATACATGCTGTTTATTGCAGCTGGCGCCTTTCACCGCTCAAAGCCGTCCGACTTGATGCCGGAAATGCAAGGACGTTTCCCGATCCGCGTCGAATTGCAGGACCTAACACGCGATGACTTCGTGCGCATTCTGACAGAACCAACCAGCTCGATGACGAAACAATACCAGGCGCTATTGGCAGCTGACGGGGTCAATTTGAAATTCACTCCGGACGGCATCGAAACGCTAGCCGATTTTTCTTATCAAGTGAACCAATCCACGCAAAACATCGGTGCCCGTCGGCTACACACAATGTTGGAACGACTGCTGGAAGACATTAGCTTTGAAGCACCGGACACAAAGAAGACAACTCTGACCATCAATGCTGACTACGTCAGGACGACGTTGGAAGAAATTCTGAAGGATGAAGACTTGAGCAAGTTTATCTTGTAGTCGCGGCATTACGTGTCGTATTCCACAAGCAGTCGAAACTGATCCGGAGGGTCACATGCCAGATGAACGAAATCAGACGAATAACACTCCACCCGAGCGATGCTTGATGGTCTAGTATCCAACGAAGGCACCAACGTCCGTAATCCGCGACACGGACATAATGCGTTTCGGTCTGGAGGCACAACTCAAGGATGCCTGTGTCTCAAAGGTGGGAATGACTATCAGGACACGTCTTGTATCCGACGAGAAAATCTAACTCGCGTTGACGAATTAAGTGCAGTGGATCAGCAAGGATACCTGCGGCGTCGCTCACCGTGTGACGCTTGAGGGCGACGGAAAGCAGCGACCGGACAAAACTTAGCGACGACACGATCAGTCGCCACATGGTGGCCACAAAAAAGCATACTTTTGTTTTATGGACACGGTTGCAGCTCCGATCGAACAGCGACTTATTTGTACTCGACAGCCATTTCAGTCAGTTGCTGTTGCAATTGGGTTTGTTGCTGACGGAGCTCTTTGAGCCGCTGATGGTCAACGGAGACGCGCAACTGATGCCACAACAGTTGCACTGCATGTCTCGCACGCCGCCAGTAGTGCAAAGCTAAAACGCCAACGAAAGGCATCGCGACTAACCATGCGCCGATCGTCCAAGCCTGGAATCTGCTGGCAATCATCCATACAGCCACACTGGCGTACCATAAGAGATAGATCGGAACGCCGACAAATATCCGATGTGTGGCGACAGTTTGCAAGCCGGGCTGATCCAGTCGCGATGCGATGGTCCGCACCATCACAAACGGAACCAGATGGTGCATCGTTCCTAACATCGCCGGGACCAGCAACAGCCACAACCACACAAAGCTCCGCATCAGACCGAACGTCGTCTGCAAACCTCGACTGCTCAATACTGGTGAATCGATTCGCAGGCCGGCAGCCCGCACTGAGTCACGATAAGCTTTGATTTCGTCCGCAACTAATTCGGCGC
Organism: Planctomycetota bacterium; assembly: GCA_963582345.1. GTDB lineage: Bacteria > Planctomycetota > Planctomycetia > Planctomycetales > Planctomycetaceae > CAUZSN01. The sequence goes on along the minus strand of CAUZSN010000019.1, from coordinate 11,621 downwards.
GTGGGCGATCAGTTTTGAGAAAGTGATTTATTGCATCAGCAATGCGTTTTCGCTGTTGTAGCGATCGAATCGGACTTTGCAAGCCGTCCTTAGGTGGTGGGACCAGAACTTCCAGGTCGTCCAGCCATGGTTCCCATTGTGGCTCTTCTAGATGGACAACCACCTGCCGCAGCCGGGATTCCAGCTCCGATGTCAGGGCCCGCATGGCCTTGCGACCGTCACCCTCTCGCTGTTTGAGCCACTCATCGACATCAATCGGTTCAGCGACTCGGACCAAAACAGAACTCCGGAATTTCTCTTTGTGCTCGTAGGTGATGCCGATGGGAACGACTTTCAACCCCGTCGCGCCTTGTTCAGCAGCCTGAACGGCCATGCGGGCGGCGCCCGAGCGGATCGTCTCAAGGCGCGATGCATCGGTCGATTTTCCTTCGGGAAAAATGCCCATCGCATTGCCTTCGACCAGAATCTTAGCACCGGTATTAAGGCCCTCGATGTTGCGGCGCACCTGCCGCACGTCATCACTTCCTCGAAATGCCGGCACCATCCCCATCGCCTGCATAACGGGGCCCAGCACGGATATCTCGAATAGTGGAGCTTTGGCCATAAACCGCACCGGCCGAATCGCCGTGATACCAATCAGCACCGGATCGATCAGCGCATTGGCGTGGTTAGCGCACAGCAGAACCGGTCCCGTTTGCGGAATCCGCTCGGCATTGGTGACCTCGATGTGAGGGTAATACTGCCTGACGAGCCAGCGCGCCAGCCGACGCATTCCCCCACACCGTACGGAAGAATCGACATTCGACATGAACGATCCTCCTCGTTAGTACAACTATTGATGAAGCTGCTGCACCGGAACTACGACTCGATTGCAATGGACTGAATTAGCATCAACTGTCGACCCGGTCTTCCCTATAATCATGCCTCGAGAATTGAAAAACAATGGTAGCTCAAACGAGCATGCAGTCTCGGGAATGCCTGCGAATTCGGAACCGCTGATTGCGACGATGGAAAATCTTCCTTGGGAACAAGAGGCGTTCGAGCGAATCGGAGTTGATTTTGCAGCACCGATCCCGCAACATTGGATACAGAAAAGTGTGTTGGCCCGTATGTTGACACACCGCCTGAAAGTCAGTTTTTCGACACATATACTTTCCAGAGTTAGAAAAGTCTCAGATCAATCGAGTTTGTCTGCGCAGAGGCAGCGAGTAAATTTATAGCTCGCAGAGCTGACCGTTTTTCTCGTCAACGACATTCTGACCACGGCCAACAAATCGGCGAAAGTTTTGCGACGGACCGGTGCAAAAGACTTGGTCGCGGCTGTTGTATCAAAATAATCTTGTTCGACATTGTTTCATTCTAAAAGGTTGGACACCCAATGTCCGTCAAGGCACCCATCTCTACAAAGATCACGACTACAACTCCATTCATCTTGAAGGGCTTGGCGATCACTTTGCCGCCAGTTCTGACGCTAGTGATCCTAATCTGGATCACACAAGGTCTCTATAGCTACATCATTTGTCCGATCAGTTGGGTCGTGAAGTACTCGTTCGCGCAGACAGTGGATCGGTCGCGGCCGACCAATCAATTTGTGCCACCCGACGGGCTGCCTCCGTTGGAATTTTGCGGCCTAAACTATCGGATTACTCCCAAGATGAAAGCCTCGATTCAACAGTTCCCACAGAAAAAATTATGGAAAGACATATTGGACGGTAAAACCCGTCGCCGTCTGGAAAAGGATGCATATGTTCCATTCGGCAATAGGGCCGTTCCGTATAAGGACTACCAAAAGGTTGCCCGAAAAATCAGTTCTAATGATATGCCGGATTCCGCTATTGGACTCTACATGGAATTTGTCACGTACGAGCGTTTTCAGAGAACTTTTTTGCTGAGCACGTTCGTGGTGCTCCTTTCGATCCTAATTTTGTACTTCGTCGGCGGGCTCGTCACGGCTCGTGTGGGATCCTGGGGAGTGCATAAGTTTGAAACAACTATTCTGGGAAACTTGCCGTTCATCAACAGTGTCTACTCATCAGTCAAGCAAGTGACCGACTTCCTGTTCACCGAACCTAAGATTGAATATAAGCGAGTGGTGGCGGTTGAATATCCTCGCCATGGCGTCTGGTCTCTGGGATTTGCCACCGGTGATAGCTTATTGGAAATGACAGCGTCTGCCGGCGAGCCGTTGGTCAGTGTGCTGGTTCCGACCTCGCCAATGCCGATGACCGGCTACACGATTAACATCCCCAGAAACGAGATCGTTGATCTGAACATGACGATCGATCAGGCGTTCCAATTCTGTCTTTCTTGCGGCGTGCTTGTTCCCGCACAGCAGAAGGTGACTCCCGAGTTGCTTCAACAGGAATTGGCAAAGAGACTCACTGGAGCGTCATCGGCCAATCCGGCAACGAATGTTGTCAAGAGACCGTCGTCCAATCTTGTGCTCGATAACAAGGACCAGCCGGAGAGTCCTCTGCATGATCCGCAAACGAGCAACGACTCGAATGTTCACGAGGAATCGTCGTGAACAATTCGTCTGCGCAGACGATTCGGATCGCGACGCGTGCCAGCCCGCTTGCATTATACCAGGCAAACCACACTGCCGAGTTGCTACGTGATGCGATGCCGGATTTCCAAATCGAAGTTGTCAATGTGTCGACGGCCGGCGATCAAGCGAAGAATGAACCATTGCAGCAGTTGGGCGGCGTCGGAGTCTTTACGCGGGAAATCCAGAAGGCCGTGCTTGATGGCCGAGCGGACATCGCCGTTCACAGTTTGAAAGATTTGCCGACTGAACCGACCAATGGATTGACACTGGCGGCCGTTCCCGAGCGTGAGTGGCCCTACGACGTGCTTGTTTTGTCAGCAACGATAGAAAGAAAGCGTCAGCGAGAATCAGACTCGCAAGTTGAGGCTGACGATCCATTCGCCAATCTGGTGCCAAACGCCCGAGTCGGTACAGGAAGTCTTCGTCGCCGCGCCCAGTTACTGCATCACCTGAGCAACCTGAAATTTTTTGACGTGCGCGGCAATGTGGAAACGCGGCTACGCAAACTGGACGCAGACGAATACGACGCACTGATTTTAGCCGAAGCTGGTCTGCGTCGACTGGGACTGAACGACCGGATTCACGTGGCGTTGAAACCACCGATTTTGTACCCGGCCGTCGGACAGGGAGCATTGGGAATCGAATGCCGAGTTGATGATTCCCAGCTATGCGAGTTCCAGAAACTTTCAGATCCTGCCACCTTCGACGCCGTTACCGCTGAACGCAGTCTGTTATCCGATTTGCGAGCCGGCTGCCATGCGGCAGTCGGAGTTACGACACGCCAAAGCAAAGATGACTTGACACTGGATGCGGTCGTCTTGAGCTCTGACGGCCGGCAACGATTAACCGCCAGCGCAACGTTGTCCGCCAATCAAGCCGAATCGCTCGGGAAACTGGTGGCTGAAGAGCTTCGCCGTCAAGGTGCAGATTCGTTAATTAACACAGCACACGATTCGGGCTGAATGACTGACTGCTGATCGAGCAACTCATCCTGTTCAATCGGAATCCGGTCCGAGATGGAAAAATATGCATTGCGGCTGGAGGCTGGCATGCGATTCAACCTCCACAGTCGCCACGGCTTCAAGTCGTGTGGAACTAGATTGCAACCCGTCGTAACGCACGAAACCAGAATTAGAATCACACCGATAATGGGATGACGCGCTAATAACATCAGTCTGTTTCCTTCAACTCAAGCAGATGCCGTTAAATTGCATCAAAACCTCCGAAAGGACGCGGAGTTATACAGCGAACAGCATCGCAGGCCAAGATGAACCACGCCAAAACATGATTCCGGCTGGAAATAGCCTTCTGCGCCGACTCGGTACTGCCTCTCTAAGCCGTCACTTCATATTCTGCCCAGTCTGCTGCCAGCGCTCGAGCGAGCCACTTCCGCATTTATGAAACAGATGAATCTCCATATGCGAGATCTCGAACTTCTGGTCAAACTGCCAGACGCCCGGACAATCGAACATCGCTTTGCCAGGAGTTCGCAATACGAGTCGGGCACCGGCCTCGGTGACGTTCGGACGAGCCAGCCGTTCCAGCGACTTGTAGAGCCTTGATTCGTGTCTCAGTTTTGAGATCATCTGATAGGGTGGGTCGACGAAGACGATCTGAAAGGGAACCAAATCGTCAGCTCCCTTTGGACAAAATGAGCTTCTTAAGGCGTCGGTCCGCCAACAAAGTGTTTCGTTTTCGACACCAAGTGTTGCAACGTTACGTTTCAAAAGCTCGTGCGCTTGCCGATCCTTTTCAATAAAAACGGCACTAGACGCTCCGCGGCTTAACCCTTCCAGTCCGATCGTACCCGTGCCGGAAAACACATCAGCGAGGCGTCGACCAGCTAGATCATCGAGAAGATGGTGGAATAGGAATTCCTTGACACGATCGGGCATAGGCCGCGTTACTTGGCCAGGATTTGTGAGCAACTTGCGCCGTCGATACTTACCAGAAACAATTCTCATATATTCGTACTTTTCGTAGACAGAGCGATTGAGCCATATTCAACGAAGCCACAAAGCGATACCTTTATCGCCAAGGGGGCCGACAATGCGTTTGCTCACAAACAATCCTTTTTTCAATCAACGATCATCTACACATTAGCTGAACTCTAGGCTAAACAATCTTGGTATGAGTCGCGAGTGCACTTCTTTTGAGAATTGATTTTACTAAAAAACGTTCGTTGTTAACTCGACGACAAAGCGTTGATCTTAGGTCATTTCCGCATCGGCATGAGCGTGTCGATTAGAGAGATCCGTCGGCTCGCCCTGTTTTTCCCTGATCCGAAACGGCACCTCAGGCAACCGTCTGGGGACTTCGAAACGGAAATTTTTTTTAAACTGCCAAATTTTCTGGGTCGAATTGTTGACATTTGAAGTGTCTGAGAGTACTACCAAATCAAGGATGGAAACGGATGTGCCGTTTTCGGGGCGATTCACAAGTTATGGATACAGGAGTTCGCGATGGCATCGGACAAGCCGCTAAGCAAGACAGAGGTTCTAAACGCTCTGGCGGAGGGAACCGGACTCACCAAGAAGCAAGTTAGTAGTGTCCTGGACGAACTTACATCGTTGATTGCCACGAACATTGGTGACGACGGCCCAGGGGTCTTCAACGTTCCGGGCCTGATGAAAGTCTTGGTCCAGAGAAAACCTGCCGCACCAGCGCGTACAGGTGTCCCAAATCCGTTCCGACCTGGCGAATTAATGGACGTCGCAGCCAAACCGGCCCGTAACGTCATTAAGGTACGTCCGCTAAAAGGCCTGAAATCGATGGTCTAATACGCGTCCCGGTTGTGTGTTTGCCGAAGAAGACCGTGTCAAAGGTAGAAACGTTTGATTGAATGGCCGTTCAATTAAACGATCAATGGAATTGCGGCTCGCTTATATCAGTTGAATTGTTTGTGGTTGCAATTTTAGAGTTTGCAAACAGAAAGATAAAACATCCGAGTCGACTTCTTCTTGCCTACTCACACTTTGAGTTGAACTCGCGCAAATAAGAGGGCGATCGCAAATAACTTTACATAAGATTCCCCCCAGAAATCACTTACGGTTCCAGGACATTTCCTGCAAGACGTTGTAACTGAACAAATGTTACAATATCTTCGCCAAGGGGGGTAAGTGTGCAAGCCGTATTCTGTCCGGCTGCTCTTGACCTATGTTCCCCAAATTCGTACAATTACCGTAGTTGGTCTCCGCGCGGAATCCGCACGTTAAATCGAGAACGCAATCACAAAAAACTGATTCTAAAATCCAAATGACGCGCTCGAATGGTAGGACGGCGAGCTCACTTGTTCGGAGAACGCTATACTATGTTAGTTCTGTCGCGCAAATGTAACGAGAGTATTATCATCGACGGCAACATCGTTGTCACCGTAATTGAAGTTCGCGGTGACAAGGTGCGTTTGGGCATTCAGGCTCCGCGTGAAGTTCCCATTCACCGAAGCGAGATTCACGCCGCAATCCAATCGGAGCAGTCAGTCGTCTCAAAAGAAGAGGAACCGTCAAAGGTTCCTCAGACAGAAACCTGAGACGAAACAACACGTCAACTGCTCACGCAATTTGTGGTCGCAAGCTCACTCTCAATCGTCGGCTAACGGCCCAATGGCTGCCGCTCAAAACGCTTTATTACAGTCCGCTTGCATCCTTTCGTGAATGATCTCACACAGGTCTGAACTAATCGAAGGCAATTGCGCAACTTGACAAGATCTAAGGAAGGCTTAAATTGTTGCGCAGTGCGAAGAGGCCCCGTCGTCTAGCTAGGTCCAGGACACCGGACTTTCGATCCGGTAACGCGGGTTCAAATCCCGCCGGGGTCAGTTTATGTAATCGTCGTCCTGCCGAGCTGATGTTGCCGCATGACGCCTCCGGTGCTCTCTTGCGCTACATCGCCTTTTAATTCGCATCAACGTATAGACACGTCCGAATCCTGGCGCTCTCTTTTCAAAAACTGACCCGACAGTCACAGAACCCAAACGGTAATGCTGCCCTAGTCTTTCCATCAGTGCGGTCAAGATTACCAATCCCTTCGAATTGGCTCGATTCCGAGTCATAGGGTTTCAGACGCCGCTATGATTTAAGTTAGCGGAATCCACCGCCCCAGAACGTAAGCTGGGATCAGAAGTGTTGCTGTGACCATGGCATAGACCAAGTTCCCCGTTTTTAAAAGGACGATAGTCGCGTCCAACAGGATCAGTGATAACAACAGCATTTTGACTGCCGGTTGAACTTTCTCGGGAACCGGGTCGAAATATGCTGCAATCAACCGCCGATTGATCGTCAAGATGATAATACCGAGCAACAACAATACCAAAACTTGATCACCATCTGGCCAGTGAATGATAGATGTAATCAAAATAGCGAGCCCCAAATTGATGACACCAGCCGCCGACAGTAAGTGACTGTGATTGCTGCACTTAGCCTCGTGTCGCGCGAACAAGGTCACGCCGGTAATGTAAATCCCCAGCCCCGTGGCAACGTAAATTTGTGGCAATTGCCAGATGCTCGCCAAGTTTGCTAAGCCGCTTGCCCCCAGCATTACGTTCAAAAAGCGACATCCCCCCATGGCAACCGGCCCCATGGATGTCTTCTTAAAAAAACCGTTATAGGCAAAAATGGCCAATACCAGGACTCCAGCAACGGTTAAGCTATTGGGGCCAACGATATTCGCGGCACCCAGCCCAGCCAACACCAGGAGAAGTCCCAGCCACACAGCCGAAGACACGCTAATTCGCCCAGAAGGAATCGGACGAGTCGGTCGCTGCTGCAAGTCGATCTGCCAGTCAAACACATCGTTGAAGATCATTCCAGATAGATAAAGGCAGGATGAAGCAAGTAGTAACATGCCGAAGTACAGGAGAGGCTGTAGCGATTCGCGTGTCAGCAGGAAGCCGAGCACGATGTCGGCCATCGCTGTGAAAACGGTTGGCAGACGCAAAAGTCGCAAATAATCAAGAATTTTGGCCATTACCCGTAATCGCCCACTTCGTCAGCCGATTGTTCGAACAACAGATACTGCTTCGCAAATGCCAACTCGTCGTGTTTTGAGAATTCCGTCTAATTTCCAGATTCGAGTGCACGTTGGATCCATCGTGACACGGCATCCTGGAAAGCCTGTAGTGTAGCGTCCGTTCGGTCCTTGAGGTTGAGGAGCGATGTCAGATCATTGCAAATCGAATATGCGAAGAAGTAGAACTTAATTTTCGGCTCTGTTCCCGAAGGTCGCACCGCCAGTGTGATTTTTCCGTCTCCATAGTCCGACTCAAAAATCAGCAAGTTCCCATCCGGGTTTGGCAGATCATTGACTTTGGTGTTCTCCGGAAGCTTACGAATTTCATGCTGGAAAAAATCGTGAACGCGAGACATCTGAATTTTTCCCAATTCTGTTGGTGGGCGTTGCCGTAACGACTTCATCAAACCTTTGATTTGTTCCTGTCCGCGAGGCCCCGTGCACACCTCGGACTGTTGACTTTCGACAAAGTAACCGTGTTCGGAATACAATTCGTCAAGACGATCCAAAAGCGACTTATTTTCTGTGCGTAATTCCGCAGCCAATTCCAGAAGGTACAAGGCGGCTCCGGCGGCATCCTTGTCGCGACAGTAGTCACCGATCAAATAACCTAGCGATTCTTCTGCGCCGAAAACGAACCGATCCGGCCCTTCACGGTCTACCGTCTCGGCGATGTACTTGAAACCAACCAGCAGATCGCCAATCACGCGTACACCGTGAGACTGTGCGACGGCCGTCACCATCGGGGTCGTTACCAGCGTTTGAACCACGTAATGGTCAGCTGTCAGCGTGTCACTTGCAGCTCGTTTGCGCAGGATGTAATCGGTCAACAACACGCCAATCTGGTTGCCCGTCAAGTGGATGAATTTTCCGTGGGCATTCTTCGCAGATGCACCCAATCGGTCGGCATCGGGATCGGTTGCCAAAATCAAGTCGACATTCGTGTTGCGGGCATATTCAATGACCGGACCAAAAACCTGCGGACGTTCGGGATTCGGAAGATGATCGGGAACGTTTGGGAAACGGCCATCCGGTTTTCGGTGTGGTTCGAAAATCTCGACACCTGAAAACCCCGCTTCTTGCAACACGCGATAGACCGACGTCTCGCCTGCGCCATGTAATGGAGTAAAAACTGCGGACACATCTCGCTTCGTCGAAAGACTCATCTTCAGAACAGCATCGACGAACGCGCGATCGACACTCTCGCCAATTAGTTCGATTTGACCTTCGTCAACCGCCTGTTCGAAATCGAGCGTTGGAAGGCCATCCGATTCGTACACGCATTCAATGATGCCATGGTCGTGTGGAAAAAGGACCTGGCCGCCGTCTGACCAGTAAGCTTTGAAACCGTTGTCAGACGGCGGATTGTGCGAGGCCGAAATGACCACTCCGACATCACACCTCAGATGCCGCACAGCAAATGACAATTCTGGTGTTGAACGATGTGATTCGAAGAAGTAAACCTTCAAACCGTGCGCTGCTAAGGTTGTCGCAGTCAGTCGTGCGAATTGAGGCGATCGAATTCTCGTATCACAAGCCACAACTGCGCAACCATCGGAATCCCGTTTATGCCGTTGCTTTTCTTGCGTCAAATAGACAGCCAAACCGTGAGCTGACTCGGCAATCGTCCGGTCATTAATCGTCGCCGTGCCAACTTCTCCCATTTGGCCTCGACGACCTCCCGTACCAAACGGAATTATCTGCCAAAACATAGCGTCGAGCTTTTCAAACTCGTCGCCTTCGATGAGTTCGAGAATCCGTGGTGCGAATGCCTCGTATTGCGGATCGGTCAGCCATTTCAAGAGGCGTCTCGATGCCTCAGTCGACAATCGATTAGATTCCTCGGCGGCGGACACTCTTTTGACAGCGTCGGCCAATTTTTCTTCGCAACTGGGGCCGGTCATCTGAACTTGCAGGCGTTCCCAAAAAAACATTCTTTCGCGTTGCCAGTTTCACCGGGAGTCGCAATTTTCGGGTTGCCCAAATGCGCCTTCCAAAGAATACGGAGACGTGAAACAGCAACTTCTGACTTTAACAAATCAAAAACAAGTCTTCGACACTTTATGGATGCAGTAATTTTGTGCAGATATTGCCGTTCGGTGTAGTTCACAACATCTGACCAGAATTCACCAAGACAGACATTCTCACTTTTGAGCTACCCTCTGCAGGACCAACCCGAATTCCAAATATACAGGGTCGTCCACAGTTATTGCGAATCGGTCGATTGGATCTGGTTCTTGGGCACGCTGTCATGAGGCGTGTTAAAACCGACAGGTGAACAGACGGTTTTACGAAAAATGCAGCATCTCACGGGATCGCGAAAATTTCAAGGGTGATGTCCGCTTTCCGGCAGACACCGACCTGGTAGACGCATTTGGCTGAGTTTAAACTACTTGTGTGTCTGCGTCATCAAACCACTGAGTGTGTTCAAAAAACCGGATGTTGACAAGTTGTGTGAATTGAGCAAAGCTGCTTCAGTGGCGTGAAAGCTAAAGGACCAGCCACCAAAGAAACGTCCTCACCAATCGCTTCAGATTTTTAGCAGTGGCACTCAAATAGTTTTGAATTTGAACCTCTGAGCGGCCTAGATATCATACCCGAGATTTCATCGGGCACGATAATGCCCATGGACATTCATGAAACTCCTCCGGAAAAGTTGTGTAACGTTTATGATTATCGATCATCATGACGATTGTGAATTCTTCACTGAGAAGGCCAGATTGACGTAGTCGACTTGTGTGTTCCCAGCGATTGTGTTTCACTAAAAAATGTGATTCATCTCCAATTCGCGTTTCCTTTGCGAACGAATTTCGGACTTAATGGCCTTCGATTTCAATTGTCCAAATTGCGGTAAGTCGCTCGGTGCTATCGATCCAACTGAAGAATGTGCGAATTGTCCAGACTGCAGCGAACGTGTGACTGCATCGACGAGCCCTGAGTCAGGAACTTCCGACAACCAATTCACTCCGCTCTCCAATTTCAAGATTGTGATGCAGATTGTCATTCAAATTCTATTCTGGATAGGGGTTACCGCCTGTGTCGTTGCCGGTCTTTTCTTCATCGCGACCTGGGCGATTGCGGTACTCGAAGGCAACGCAGCAGAGGACACTTGGACAGTCGTAATCGGTTTATTCTGGGTGATTGTTGCTCCGATCGTCCTTCGCATCTACGTGGAACTTATACTTCTCTTTCTGGTTCGATTTGGTGTCGTCGTGCCAGCCACAAAGAACCGCGTGGCTGTTCCGAAAATGATCCTTGTCCGGAAAGTTTGACCTTATTAGATCCGATGATCGCAGACATTTGGTCTCAGAATTACGTCACCGGCAAGTAAGTCCGTCGTCTAAGGTTCTGAAACTGTCGCACAGTGTATGCGTGGCCACGTCTGGACCGCTAATCGGCCTCACCGCTTACGGACGCGACGAAGAAAACTAGTTATCTCTTTCCAGCGCCTATGTCGATACCGTGTGTTGCGCAGGTGGGATTACGCTCTAGATTCCACAGGGAGAAACCTCGCTGAACTTGTTGATAACACATCTGGACGGTTTAATTCTTACCGGTGAACAGCAGCACGAAACCATTTACATAATCGATGCCGAGCGGGACGTAATAGAAATGACGATGGTCAAAACAGCAAGAAAATCCTACCTGCCGCTGTTTGGCATTTGTCGCGGCAACTTGACACTATCAGGGTATTCGCGATGTCGCTCCTAACCTGGACATGGTCGTCCATGCTCTGGACGGAACAATTGAATCCGCGGAAATAGCGACCATCCCTGACTGTTGGGAATTCAGTGGCATCCGGAATTGACCGCATGACAACGACGACACTCAGCAGCGGCTGTTCAACGTATTTGTGAAGGCAACCGTCAAGTTGCGAAATACTTGAATCGATTCTAAATCACAAAGTCGGTTTCGCGACCCAGGATTCTGTCGATCAGTACTTGCGGCAGGTCAATCGCCAGAGATGATCCACCTTCAAGATCCGTGGGGTTGATTCCACAGTAGACGGACCACGGACCTAAGTGTCGCCACCGTCCAGCTCGCTTCGGTTCATTCTGCATTACGG
>CAUZSN010000018.1:0-32195 GCA_963582345.1 Planctomycetota bacterium | reverse complement strand
CATATTTACAGATCCACCGCTCAACACCGGATACCGATATGACATCTATCACGACGTGCGTTCTGAGAATGAGTGTCAAAAATGGTGCTGCAAGTGAATGTCAGGATTTTATCGAGTTTAAAAGATCCACCGGCACCTGCGGACTGGCAATCGGTGATGAGTACGCAGCTGAGTCGAAGGTCCTTGCTGAACACAACATTGAATTGGAGTGTCGAAATTAGGTTTATTGGTACTACACTTTCGACATAAATTGCGAGCTACTTCACTCGCAATTTATTGCAGTTTTGTGAAACATAACAGAAATTCAGGACGGCGTGACTGATAAATGACCTGGAAAAATCCAACGCAGTCAGATCACTCACGTTTTTCCCAATGTTCGAAATCGAACTTCCGACTTGGCTGATGATACGAAAATGGAATCGCGATCGATTACTTTGGCGTTAGGAGGTGGTGGAGCACGTGGAGTCGCCCATCTGGGTGTCATCGAGGTGCTTCTAGACGCCGGTTATACGATCGAGCGGATTGTTGGCATCAGTATCGGCAGCCTGGCCGGAGCAGTCTATGCGTTCGAACCGGACATCAAGCGGGCGCAGCAGATCATACTGAAGTACGTACTCTCGCCAACGTTTCAGCATCACCAGCAAGTCCTCTTCGGTGTCAGGCCAACAGCCGACGACCAAACGACGGGCGGAGTGTTCAGTTGGTACAATCGTATAATGGATTATTTGCGAGCCAACCGGCACTTTCACCGAGTCGCGACCAGACCCGCTTTGCTGCCCGGCATCATTTTACAAGACGTCGTCAATAATTTGCTCCCCGACGCTGACATCGCCGATGCGAATATCCCACTGAGTATCGTAGCCGTCGATTTGCGGAGCGGTCATAACGTGATCCTCGAAAAAGGACCCGTTCGTGATGCGGTACGAGCGTCCTCGTCGCTTCCGGGGATCTGGCCGCCGGTGAAATTCGATGATATGCTGCTTTGTGACATTGGCGTGTTCTACTCGCTGCCAACAACGCTAGCTCGCTCGTACTCACCACGGTGTCTGGTCGCAATCGACATTAGTACTGAATTGAAGCGTTTGCCGCACTGTGATACCGCTATGGACGTCTTAATGCGCATGGATGAAATTGGCGAAGCCCTATTTCGAAAGCATGTCATTGAGGAAGCTGATTTGGTCATCCATCCCGACTTATCAAGTATTGAGTGGTTCGATTTTTCATCTCCTGAGGACGCGCTGCAGGCCGGCCGCGAGGCTGCACGAAAAACATTGCCCCAATTGAATACAACGTTCGCATATTAAAATGCTGGATACACATTGACGAGTCTCTGAATGTGTTACGCCTGCTGTGAAATGCGTACTAACCGTTCGGCCAATTCACGTGGCTGCTCGACACCCGAAATATCAATCGCCGTGCATTCAATTAGGTTTCGGAACCACGTGTGCTGACGTTTCGCAAATTGTCTCGTTCGTGTTTGAATCTGTTTAAGCGCCTCGTCAAGATTGATATCGCCCTCAAGGTAATCGATGATCTCCTTATATCCTAGGGCTTGACGTGCCGTGCGACTTAGAGAATTTCCTTCGGAAACAAGTTGCTGCACTTCCTCAACTAATCCGGACGAAATCATGGATAGAACACGACAATTAATCCTGTCGTACAACCATTCACGCGGCGGCGACAGCCAAAACACGTGCCGTGGACGCTGATCGGACGGCAGGGGAGATTGTTGTTGCTGCTGTGAAAGTGTTTGTCCGGTCGCGCGATATACTTCCAGGGCACGAATCAATCGCCGAGTATCATTTGGATGCAACGACGCTGCCGCATTCGAGTCGATGTTGCTCAGCAGTTGGTGCAAGTACCGTGGCTCATGCTCGATAGATTCTTGTTCCAACTGCCGCCGGTACTGCCAGTCGGCGGGTGGACTGCGGAACACACCGCGCAGGATGCTTCGTAAATACAATGCCGTTCCGCCAACGAACAATGGAATGCGCCCACGTCCAAGGATAGCCCGGCAAGCCGATTCTGCAGCCACGACATATTCAGCCAAGCTGTACTTTTCATGCGGCTGAATGATGTCAATCAGGTGATGAGGAACGCGGCAACGCGATTCGTGCGTCGGTTTAGCCGTACCGATGTCCATCCCGTGATAGAGTGACATAGAGTCCAACGAAACGATTTCAGCATCCAGCAGCTCGGCCAACTCAATGCTAACTTCGCTCTTGCCGCACGCCGTCGGTCCGGTAAGGAACCAGCATTTATGTAGGATTTCTAAGTCGAAGTACATGCCGTTATTTGGTAGCGGGTCAGTTTGAACTGACGCGTGTCCCGACCATCACAGCTCCTTTATTCACTGTCCGATTCGTCGTCTCCGTCGTCACGTCGTGCCGTCATCCACCAGCCCCAAACGAAATAATGAAATAAACCGAAGAACAAGAAGGCCCAAATAACCAATAGTATTCCGAATAGCCCCGGCATCACCATGGCCATCAATGCCAGCAAACCGCCAGCGACGAGCATGAGCCCGACTAATGCCAACAACGTACCAGCGTTTGGCTGACCATTGGTGCTTCGAGAGGCGTTCATGAAAATCGTTCCCAAGACTGCCTGATGCCACTCTTGAACTACCTATAACCGCGACCCATTTCTCCTCTGTCGTACCAGCGTTAGAGTTTTATCTTACGGTACGGAAGCTGGTGCAACCAATCCAAATAGCTCACGGGCATTCTTCGCTGTTTGCGCAGCCATTTCCTCAAGTGTAATTCCGTGAACTCTGGCCAAACATTCACATGTGTGGCGGACGTGGCACGGCTCGTTTCTTTTGCCGCGGTGCGGCATTGGAGCCAGATACGGCGCATCTGTTTCAACCAGCAGCCGATCCAATGGTATTTGTGCGGCCACGGCTCGCAATTCTTCGCTCTTCTTGAACGTCACTATACCGGCGAACGAAATAAACAGCCCCAGATTAAGGCACTCGCAGACCATCTGCATGTCGCCCGTGTACGAATGCATCACGCCTCGAAGAGTTCCCATTTCGGCCGCTGTACGCAGTGCGCTCACAACGTCGGATTCGGCGTCACGGCAATGCACGACGAATGGAAGGTCGTGTGTTCTGGACAGTTCGATATGCCGCTTAAAGTATTCAATCTGCTGCTCAAACGGAGTGTAATCCCGATAGCGGTCCAATCCGGTCTCGCCAATCGCTACGACTTTGGGTTGTGTCACCAATTGTTCGATGACTTCCCAATCGCACGGTTTAGCCTCGGTCACGTAATTCGGTTGAATTCCAATGGTGGCGAAGACGATTCGATGGGCCTGGGCCAATTTGACAGCTTGCCGGCTGCTTTCTGCAGTTGTACCAATCGTGACGATTGCCGAAAGTCCGGATTTCACGGCGCGTGCAACGACCTGATCGCGATCCAGATCGAATGCCTCTTCATCCAAATGGGCGTGCGTGTCGATCAATTGCATGATCAAGCCACACTGTTGGCGGAGGGGGAATGGGCCAGATCCTGCAATACGGTCAGGTTTTGACACTCGTCAGCCAATGCCTGCTCAAGGATTGCCACAGCGTCCGCATCGCCGGCACATTTCTGAATTGACTGTTCCACTTCCTGAATTAGTTTCTGCTCGCTGTCGACAAGTTGGGTGAGCAAATGATCGAGCGCTAGGTAGTGCAGGGACGTGTAATTGGTCGGAAACGTTCCGAAGTCGACCGTCACTTGCCGCGAGTCAAGGTAGGCAGTCAACCGAGCAATGTGAGTCTTCTGTCGAGCAATCAACTGCCTGATCGATTCCTGCTTTGGCGCCGCTTTGGCAGCGGTCCATGGAAAGCATTCCCCAACGTACTGCAACAGGCTTCGAGTCAGACTGATCAAAACCTGATTCAGTTGTGTATGTTCGTCCATGGATTCGAATTCGACAGACTCCTACCGGAATAAAACAGACGCGACACTGTTGGCTGTTTGGCTCAGCCCATCCATAAACAATCTTCCACCCATACCCAGTACCAATATCGGCAGTGTGATCATCGTCACATAGAGTCCAATTGGTTTGAAAGGCAAGTCGACAATCGGGGCTCTTTCCGGACGATCTGTCATGAACATCGCCCTCAAGACCCGGACGTAATAAAACAAACTGAAGACCGTGTTCAGACTGCCAATCACCAGAATTGCCCACATTGATGTGTGAACGTTGCCTGCTTCAAACAATGACGCGAAGATCATGAACTTCCCGATGAACCCTCCCAACGGAGGCATGCCAACCAAGCTGAATAAGCAAATGCCCATACACACACACAATAGCGGCGCTTGTTGAGCCAATCCGTCATAATCTTTAATTTCCTCGCTGAATATTTCGTTGCGGATCAAGGCCACGATGGCGAAAGCGCCCAAGTTCATGAACAGGTAGACGCACAGGTAGTACAGGAGACCTTCGACACAGCGACGTGCTTCTGTGTTTCTCCAGTCCGCATCGAACCCTCCGCTGAACGGAGCATTCAGGATCACCAACAGCGCGGCGACCGCCATCAGCATGTACCCGGCATGCGCGATTGTCGAATAGGCGAGCAACCGTTTGATGTTTGTTTGCGCGTAAGCGGCCAGATTTCCAAAGGTGCAAGTGACAGCCGCAATGACGCCCAGTCCAATGCCTAACGAGAGATAGACGCTTTGCAATCCTTCTGTTTCACCTCCGACAAAGGCCATGCAGAATCGCACCAACAACGCGAACGCAGCAGCTTTGGACGCAACAGACAGGAACCCGGCCACCTCGGCCGAAGCACCTTCAAATGCATCAGGACACCAGAAATGGAACGGCACGACGGACAGCTTGAACGCCAATCCGACCAGGACCATCATAATCGCCAATACAACCGCCCGGACGTTTGGATTCGACATTCCCACTTCGGACTGACCGGCCAAAAGGTCGCTCAACCGAGCCGCCAGCTCCGGAAAGTTCGCGGTACCTAACAGTCCAGCCAACAAACTAATGCCATACAACATAACCCCAGCAGTGCCCGCTCCGTAAACGACGAATTTCAGCGACGCCTCGCTGCTCTGGCGCCGCCCTTTCAGAAATCCGACCATCACGTAACTGGGCACGCTGGCCATCTCGACGCCCAAAAACAAGATCAGCAGATGATTAGCACTCACCATTAACATCATGCCGATCACTGCTCCGAACAGCAGGGTGTAAAAGTCGGGACCGTCTTCGGTGTCCGGAATCCCGCTCAAGACCGTCAGTGCGATGACCAGAATCAAAAACAACAGCAAAAATACTCGGAAAAAGACCGTGAACTGGTCGAAGACCAACAGGCCTGTAAAGAATGAAGCGGGAGTGTGAATGCTCCCCTCATCCAAATTCATCAAATAATAAAGTCCTTGAAAAATCCACCCGAACAGTCCTGAAGGTTGAGCACCGTCAGACTGCAAAAAAGTGAACTGACCGAATGCAAAGACAAAAGCGATCAGAGAACCGATCAAAGAGACCCAATACGTGGGCAGCCGACGATCGGCATTAAGCAATCGCACGAATAACAGCGCGATGATCGTTACGCAGATCACCAATTCGGGCGCAAAGCGTCCTAATGACGTCCTCGTCGTTTCCTGGATCAGAAGATCGACGATTGACTCAAAGTTCATTGTGGTTCAGTTTCATACCGTCACCGCAACTCCATCAGCTGCGGTTAATTTTCCAACACACCCAATCCAGCGGACGATACGGCCGATTCGAGTGAGTCAACCAGGTTCTCGATGGATTCATCCATCAGGTAAAACATCACGTTAGGATATACGCCCAACAAAACTGCAAAGAAAACCAAGACCACGGCAATCGCTGCCTCACGCGTAGTAATGGGCGAAAGACTTTCTGCATGCGGCCCCTTGTATTCTGGTCCCAGAAACACTCGTTGGATGGTCCATAAAATGTACCCCGCCGTTAGGATCACACCCGCCGCCGCAATGATGGCCAACACCGGGTGGAAGTTCCAGGCGCTCAATACGACAAAGACCTCGCCAATGAATCCGCATAATCCCGGCAAACCCAAGGCGGCAAAGAAAATTCCGATCGACAAACCGGTGTAAAGCGGCATCAATCTGGATAAGCCACCGAACTGGTTTAAGTCCCGATGATGCACTCGATCGTAAAGCACACCAACCATGAAGAACATGCCGGCCGACGAGATTCCGTGAGCCAGCATCTGGAACATGGCTCCATTCATACCCATCTGCCAATAATTAGTCCCCGCCACATCGTGAATCTTCCAGACAGCGATTCCGATGAGCACGTAGCCCATGTGGCTGACGGAACTGTACGCGACCAGCCGTTTGAAGTCCGTCTGTGCCATGGCGGCAAACGCGCCGTAAATAATGCTGATTGCTCCAATGGCCACCAATGTGTAAGCCGCCTGCAGTGCTCCTTCTGGACATATGGGAAATGCAATCCGAATGATGCCATAGCCGCCCATTTTGAGTAGGACGCCAGCTAAGATCATGCTTATTGGCGTGGGGGCCTCGACGTGGGCATCCGGCAACCAGGTATGAAATGGAAACGTTGGAATTTTAATGGCAAACCCGATAAACAACAGTATGAATGCAATGATCTGCATGTTCGGGATATATTCATTCCACGAGATTCCGTCGACTTTTCCCTGTCCGATCGCCATGAGCGTCATCATATTGAACGTCGAGCCTTCGGGAAGTTTCGAACTGCCAAAGTAGAACATCAGAATCGCAATCAGTATCAACACACTGCCGAATAGCGTGTATAGGAAGAATTTCATCGCCGCATACTCTTTGCGAGGTCCGCCCCAGACGCCGATCAGGAAATACATCGGCAACAGCATGACTTCCCAAAAGACGTAGAACAAAAAAAAGTCCAACGCCAAAAAAACCCCCAACATGCCTGTTTCCAACAGCAGAAACAGGCTCAGATAACCGCGTACCATTTTGTCAATGTTCCACGATGCCAACATGGCCAACATGCTGATCAGACTAGTCAGCAAGATCAACGGAACGCTGATACCGTCGTAGCCCAATCGGTAGTTGATATTCCAGTTGCTGATCCAAGGATATGCGATTCCACGCTGCCCATCTTCCAGGACCGGCTGAATGCCGCCGTCGGTGGGGTCGTAGGCATTCCACAAGAACAACGTCAGGACGAATGTCAACGCCGTAACGCCGAACGCAAAGGTCTTCATCTCTTCGACAGATTTCTTGTCGAAGACCCACAAACCAAAGGCTCCTAGAGTCGGAGCAAAAATGATTGCGGTTAGCAAGACTGTGTCATTCATTGTTTTTTGATATTTCTATGACCGACTTCATCAAAGTTTTTTAGTCCGACTACTTCGGGAAGAACACAAAGAGCAATAGAAACAATCCCACCACGCCGATGGCAATAAACATGACGTATTGCCGCAATAATCCGGTCTGAAGGACACGCAACGACCGCCCGAAAGCGAATGTGACATTGCCAATCGAATTCACCAGACCGTCGATCACGACTTCATCGAAACGGCGATCCCAATTGGAGACGTCAACTCCCGTTTTCACTGTTCGGTGCAAAAATGCGTCGATAATCCCACGATCGATCGCCACACACCATCCAGCAATGATATGTGCTGGCTTGACGAACATCACGTCGTATAGCTTATCGAACTGCCATTTCTGAACCAGAAAGCGGTACACACCCGCGAATTGGCGTTTGACGTCCTCGGGATTCAGAATTTTTATTCCGTAAAAGGCGTAAGCCATCAATGTTCCCAGACAAGCAACAACAAGCGCGTAGGCGCCAGCCGTCATATGGACGGCACCAACTTGCTTATGTGTGGGCAAGGCGATTCCGGACACTCCGATGGTTCCCGCCGCGATGCCAGCCGGCTCACTGTCCGCCAGTAGACGAAACAAGTATCCGTGCTCCCCGCCCACCGCACAAAATGCAGCGAAGACCGCCAAAACGACCAGTGGTCCTGTCATTACCCATGACTGTTCGTGGACGTGTTCGTGCAGTTCCTGATCACGAGGCTCGCCGAGGAACGTGTAGAACCATAACCGAAACATATAAAATGCGGTGATGCCGGCAGTGATCAAAGGGACAAAATACAGAAGAAAATGTGACGAATTGAGTCCGAAGAACGCCAGCGACGTGGCCATGATCGCATCTTTCGAATGGTATCCGGAAAACGCAATCACTCCTGGAATCGCCAATCCGGAAATGGCGATCACTCCGACCAGCATCGTAAAGGCCGTTACCGGCATTTTACGCCATAGCCCTCCCATGCGAGTCATTTCTTGCTCGTGATGACAACCGATGATCACGCTACCAGAGCAAAGGAACATCAGCGACTTGAAGAACGCATGCGTGATCAAATGAAATAAGCCGGCCACCCATCCGGCCACGCCGATAGCCAGCATCATGTAACCGAGCTGGCTAATAGTCGAATACGCCAGGACGCGTTTAATATCGGTCGCTACAATGGCAATCGTTGCCGCCACGAACAGCGTAATGCACCCGACGTACGCAATTGTCAGCAAGACTTCCGGCGTGAAGATCGGAAAGAAGCGTCCCGCCAAATACACGCCCGCCGCAACCATCGTTGCGGAATGAACGAGCGCCGAAACCGGCGTCGGGCCTTCCATGGCGTCCGGCAACCAGGTCTGCAGCGGAAACTGAGCACTCTTGCCCACGCAGCCTGCGAAGATACCGATGCCGGCGGCAACCAATAGCATGTACTCAATGCCTATTGGCTGTTGGTTATGAGCGTTGACGAGTCGGTGCCCCTGACCGTCCTGTAGGTAGACCACGTCCCCTTCACGGTCGAGCTGTCCGTCGGCAGTACGCACCATTTGGAACAGTCCTGGCCGCGATTGCGACACACTGTCGTACTCGTAAAATTGAAATGTGCCGCACCAAGTCCAGATGATCATCAACCCAATAATGAATCCAAAATCGCCAACGCGGTTGACGATAAACGCCTTGTTCGCCGCAGTGCTGGCCGAATGCCGTTCAGTGTAAAAACCGATCAGCAGATAGCTACAAATTCCGACCAGTTCCCAAAACACGAACACCATGAATATGTTGCCGGCCAGTACTAAACCCAACATCGAGAAACAAAACAGCGACATATAGGAGAAGAACCGATAGTATCTTCCTGGCCGATGCATATGGCTTCCATTGGCCAGGTGCACTTCATGGTCGATGTGGTCATCCGTCAACTCGTCACTCATGTAACCGAGCGCGAAGATATGGATACATGTGGCGACTAGCGTCACCATCATGAACATCACCAGCGTCAGGCTGTCGATGTAGTAATCGATGGCGATTTCCAAATCGCCGAACAAAGCCAATTGGTAGTACTGGCCCGAGAATGATTTCTTGATTGCTGTGGCTGCTTCGGACGAACCGTGACCTGAATGTTTGGCAGCATTAGGTTCCTCATAGAAGTGGGTTGCGGACACGGGCGCATGAAGTTCCAATGCCGCCCAATCGGTCACCGCTCCCCAGCGAACAAAGGCGATTGAGCTACACACGAACCCGGTCGCGATGCACACGACTGCCATATGAGCTGCCGTCTTGCTCAACCGAGTTCCCCAGTAGCCGCCAAAGATTTCAATAAAAAACCCCAACAGCGGCAGCAGCCAAGCGACGGCCAGCCAAATCCCAAGTTCGTGACCTATTGATTCCACTGATACACTAACTCTCATCGACTGAACTTGACCACACGGTCTTTGCTAACCTCGCAGCTCATTCCCGCGGTCGACGTCAATCGTCAAATGGTTGTTATAAAAATTCAATGCGATAGCCAATGCTACCGCAGCTTCCGCTGCCGCCAATACGATGACGAACAATGAAATAATCTGTCCGTCTAAACCCAATGCCGTGTACCGCGAAAACGCAACAAAGTTGACATTGGCTCCGTTCAAAACCAATTCCACTCCCATCAGGACGCCGATACCGTTGCGTTTGCTCGCCATACAAACGATGCCCGTGACGAATAACACGGCTCCCACGAGCAGATACGGCTTGAGTCCAATTTCACCCATTCGTTGCATCCTCACCAAATTTAATTTTCGGTGTCAGTTGAAGCGACACGTCGTTTTGCCCGCGCCAGGTAGGCGGCACCGATCAGCACAACCAGAAGATGGACCGAGATGATTTCAAACGGTAGTAGATAGCCAGTGCTCAACGACCCGTCCGCAGCTCCTAGGTCCTTGTCGGGTCGAAACCCAAGAAGACTCAGACCCAGACCGCGTGCAGTGTTCCCTGCGCCAGGTTCGTTGAAACCGTCCGGAGTCACGATGGTTTCATTCCAATCGACGGCAACAACGGTCACAAAGATCATCGCCAAAAATACACAGCCAATGCCGGCCGCCATTATTCCTTGTCCAGGCGGAATTTTAAGTCTCAAGTATGGTCCGCTGGCAGTTAGCATAACCCCAAAAATCAACAACACCAATGTGCCGCCAACGTATACCAACATTTGCGTTGCCGCGACAAAATCGGCGTGCAATAAAAAGAACAATCCTGCCGTCGATCCCAATGACACGATCAGCCAAAACGCCATCCGGACAATGTTCTGACTAACCACAACCGCGACCGCGGAAGCGCAGGTGGAGATGGCGAACAGCGAGAACAACACGTGCTCGCCAGACATCATTCACTCCTTTTCACAATGAGGGTTGCGTCAACAGACATTGGCTGCAGTGTATCTGAATTGCTCATCATACTCCGACCCGGAATCCGATCAATCCGCGAGGAAACACTGGAACGTATCGTGTTCTTGTCGACGAGATCCAAAAATACTGTCGTCCGGCCAAAAATGGCTGATAGCAACAACGGCCATACTGTTGCGCCAAAAAACAAGAAGCAACTGATTGGAATCAAATACTTCAAACACGTCATCATGACCTGATCGATGCGCAACCGAGGTAACGTCCAACGCACCCAAATCTGCACAAATACCAACAGCGACGACTTCGAAATAAAGACAAACATCCCCATTAAATTCAGGAAGTACTTACCCGCTGGTGTTGTCACTTCGCTAATCGGAATTCCAATATGCCAGCCACCCAAGAACAGCAAGACCGCGATGCCGCTGACGACAAACATGCTGGCATACTCGGCAAGGAAGAAGAGCGACCACCGCATCCCGCTGTACTCAGTCAGAAATCCGGCAACCAATTCACTTTCGGCTTCCGCCAAGTCAAACGGCGCCCGCTTGCAACTGGCCGTCGCACAGACGAAATAGGAAAAAAATGCCATGAACGTAAATGGATCATGAAACACGAGCCAATTTGCAAAAAACCAGCCGGACTGCATCTGTCCAATTTCTCCTAAATTCAACGATCCGGCCGCGATAATCGGAATGATGGCACAGATGGCCATGGGAATTTCGTAACTGACCATTTGAGCGGCTTCGCGCATAGCACCGAACAGCGCCCACTTCGATCCACTGGAATAGCCGGCCAGAATCACGCCCAGGACTTCCAGCGACATGATGGCCAAGATCAGAAATAAACCGATGTCGGATGCCACCGCGACCCAACCATCGGAAAACGGCAGCACTATGAATGCAGCGAACGTGGCAACGACGACGATGTACGGAGCCATCCGAAACAGCAACCTGTCTGCTGCAGCCGGAGCCAGATCTTCCTTTTGAATTAATTTGACGCCGTCGGCCAGCGTTTGGAGCCAGCCGAACCGCCCACCCACTCGAGTCGGCCCCAAACGATCTTGAATCCGCCCCGAAATCTTACGTTCCGCCCAAATGAACACTCCGGCCGGCAAACCGAAGAAAGCTCCCAACAACGCCACGTGAACCAACGCCGCCAGGATCATCGCACCGGCACCAGGCTGTGCGTTCGGATAAAACAGACGTTCTTGAAAAAATCCGGCCAGATGCATATCACCGGCGGCCAGAATAATTGTCATCGCCATTCCTTGTCGCTTGGAGTCTGCTTGCTTTGACGAACGGAATATCTCCCCAAAAATCGATTCTATCGTATATCGTCTCACACGCAGTCGCGTAGTAGTTGTGCAGTCAATCCGTTTCCAATGGGCTCAATTATCTACTAAGGGTACCTTCCGGACACAATTTTCCCATATTATCGCTCAAAATTAAAGCGTGAAATATCTCACAACATCCGAAGGGATTCAAGAGATCGGATGAGCAAATTTCCTCAATCGTGGCAATCACTTCGGCACTTCTTCGATCCACATCTTGGCGAAGCACTTGAGTCGAGCCTCAGCTGGCCAGTAAACCGAATTGAGGCTCCGGAAGGGACCAGTCTGCTAGTTTTCGCGTTCAAGGCTGGTAGCGAAGTAGATCGACTCGAAATCCGCCGCACGACACGTGTCGTACACACGGATGACGTCTTGGAAAGGCACCGCTGCATCGATGTCCAAAATTACTGGCATATCAGCCGCCGCTTGAGCCAGCTGCAACAATTGAGCTTTCAATTGATTGAAGTCCTCGAATCGCTGGCCAAACTCAGAATTATCAAAATCCACAACCGTCCGATTCCGGTCAGTCCTACGAAGTTGCAGCCACAGTTCGCCGACCAGCGACTGTTGCTCGACCAGACTGTTGGGCAACTCCACCGAGCCTGCCGAAAGTTCTGTCAACAACAGCGACTCTCTGATTTGCCCAACAGAAGCACATACAAAGAAGATGAGCAACAAGAACACGATATCGATCATCGGCGTCATCGATGCGTTCTCGCATGCTTCCCGATTATGTTGATACGACGGAATTCTCATGGTGATCGTTGATGTACGGAAAATCTTGCCCTCGAAACTGGAAATCAGAATCTTAGAATTCGAGATTTGTGGTCTACTCGGGTAACACAGCAAATCCAATTCTCACCACGCGGGTCTGTGCACAAGCGAGCATGACCGGTTCGATGTGGCGGTACTCAACATTTTTGTCACATCGAATGCGAACTTCAAAGTTGTTCAGATTGTGCTCATCACGGCCGGCCAAAATCATCTGCTCCACCTGGCCGATTTCGACGACTCGACCGGCGACATGCAACTTTCGATCTACGGTAACGGTGACGACCAGACGCCGTGGGACTCGCTCTTCATCCTCAGCAGATTGAGTCGCTTTCGGAAGATCAACCGGCTCGAGTGATTCGCTGCGCACCAAATGACTGGCAGCCAGAAAGAATATGATCAACAAGAAAATGATGTCGATTAGCGGAGTGATGTTGAATCTCAAACCACGCTGTCGAGGCCGCGTTGGGATCTTCATATGATCAACTCCGAGCGAAGCATTTCGAATGGTGTTTTTCGGACTTACGATTGCTTCAAGTGCGGCGGTTCACCACCGACTGCATCACCTCAAATTTCGAATCCCACTTCACCTCGTTCTCTCTTGATCGATACCAACCGGTGTGATCTAAGGTTCCTGCGAGGACGAGGCGATTCGTTTCTTGCGTTCTTCTTTTCGCCTTGCAACCAAGGAGCGTTTCACCTCGACAAATACGTGTTCCGCCATCAACGACGCCTCGGCCACAAGTTCGTCGATTCGATTTCGAAAAATGGCAAAACTGGCCAGCGCCGGCACAGCAACTCCCAGTCCCAGCAATGTGGTCACCAGAGCTTTGTAGATTCCTGGAGCCAATTCGGAAACCTGTGGATTGGCCTTCGACTCGAATTCTAAAAATGCCAGAATCATCCCCCACACAGTCCCCAGTAGACCCAGCATCGGTGCAATCGTGCCAATCACCGATAAGTACTCGATTTTGCGAAACAACCGAGCTGCCTGTTCAGTACTAGCATCTTCCATGGCTTTCTCGACAGACGAGTATCCCAGGCTGACTTCGGCGAGACCGGCCGCCAACATATGCGATAGAAAGCTGGGCTGCAGCTTGCATTGCTGCTCGGATTCCGTGAAATGCCCCTCAGCGATGTGCTGATGCACTCTTTCCGCTAAGCCTTCAGGCATCAGCGTGCTGCGTCGAATGCTGACAACGTGCTCGACGATCAGCGCCACCATCGCCACGCTCAAGCCACAAATAATGATGCCAATCACGCCGCCGGCACGCAACAACTGCTTGATATTTAACGTCGGAGGACCAGGATTTTCGTTTGCGGTGGCAGAATCGTATTCCGCCGGCATTTCGGAAATATCGGGAGGTTGAATGGTTTGAGATCTTGCGATCGACAAAAACTGCACGTAAAGGCACATGCCGAAAAGTAGAACTAGCCAAACTCGCCGAGTTAACATGTTTTCGTCATCCGTGCTCGTTTTCGGTCAAGGGGTGCTCTGCTGGTTAGAACTCGGTATCTTCAAATGCGCTGCCGCCTCTTGGGCGAACACCGTATCGGAAAATCGATACGTCACCTCTCGGTACAACGTGGTAGCTTCGTTCGTTTGCCTGATGCTCGACAGAGCGTCCGCGGCAGCCAGACACGCTCGAGCGGACAGATGATAATCGGAATCGAAAACCAACGGCAACCAAAGGAACGCCGCGGCAGCCTGCTCGTGTTCACGGCGAATCAGATGCCCTCTGCCCAACAAGTAAAACGCTCCGCCCCGCAGGTCTTTCGGTATCATCCGAATGCGAACCTGCCAGCGCTGTAGCTCCATACGGCTAACATCGGTCGAACGTAGCTTCGTTCGCCAAAGCTGTGAGGCAGCCAACTCGCGAATTCGCGGATCCGTGTTTCGCTTGAGTTGTCGTAATGTGTCCTGTGCGGATTGAGAATACGACACGTCGTCGAGCAATAAACTAGCACCGAGTAACCGGGCAACATTTTCATCTTGCCCTAACCATGCGCGGGCGTCGCTTTTAACGTCCCTCGGTAGATTCAGAGACGCCCAAATCAAAGGAATTATTTTGAAGTGCCGTGTCTGAGAATCGCTGCCCACCAAGAGCAGGAACCGCGAGCCAGCCGACGAATAATCTCCCAATCGCTGCGAGCAGCGGACCGACATCGCCAGAATCTCGCGACGAACCCATGAACGCGGTTCCTGCTTCAGCGCCGAGTTAAACGCGACATTAGCTTCTTCAATTCGGTCGGCCGCATAGAGAGTCAATCCTTGTTGATGTACTTCGGACTGTGGCGTGCGGACTTCAATGACCTGCGAAGCCGGATAGGTCTTCGGCAGCGATTTTGGTCGTGAGCGAACTGTAATTGACGAGCCCGTGTAATCGACGATCAAACAATTCAGCACGATCCGGCTGCCTCTGTCGCGTTGCAGAACAACTTTGTCCTGAGCCTGGATGGGCCCGCCAACCGTAACCCACAGCAACACCCCATAAACCGACCTCATTGCGTTTCGAGTACGCAGCCGTCGGTGATCCTCACAATGCAGTCTCATCATCAATCCGTACTCAGTTTGATAAACGAGCTTTTCATCGAGAGAAACCCGTCACATCCCGATATCGATACTTGCCGCCACTTTGCCGAGCCAGTTTCTTTAGAAAATTCTCGACGCCAATCTCCGATCCCTTTCCAAACTCGATGCAGTGTATCTTCGATCGACCGCCGTTGATCCGTTTAACTTCGTCCAAATCAGCCGCTGATAGTTGCGGCTCGTCAGCATCGGTCAGGAGAAAAATGTGTTCGGGACCAAATCGCAGCGCTTTTCGCAGGGCGGGCATGTGGTCTGTCCCGCCGTCTACCAAGACACTGCCAATGAACCGACGGGCCAGCGTCCGGTTGATGTCGCTGGCCCAATATAGTTGCGGTTTATCTTTTCGCTGTTCCATGATTAGAGCGATGGTGTTGTAGAACATGATCTGAAACTGTTGGGTGCCATCTAGGCTTTCCAGGCTGCCCATCAGTTCCGCCTTGGCCACTCGGATGGCACCGTAATTACTCATGCTTCCAGACCGATCCACCACGTAAACAAACCGCGTTCCTTTGGCTTTGATGTCGAAGAATGAAGTCTCACCTAAACCAGCCGCCAGTGCTGCAACCGGATGGGCAGTTCCTCCGGATTTCAACACATCGTCAACATTGTGTGGTGCAATGGATGAAGGAGCAGGGCCAGCGCCCAACAATGGCCGGTTTTCGATCGCCGGCACTTCTAGCAAATCGTCCAGCACCGCATCATCGACCTTCAACTGTTGGGAATTCTCACTGACGTTACCGAACAATGACTCGTTCATTGGTTCTTGCACCAGAAATTCCTGCGGCTCAATGACATGTTTAGACTGTTTCAAATAAAGGCCGACTTCGCGAAACTCGCCCTCGCCAGTGCTGGCGGCGCCGCTGCTGCTGCAAGTCTTTAAAGTCGTCGCGACAAACAACAACAACGTCCCGTGCATTGCCAGAGATACGATCCAACTGGGAAGTATCCCGCGATCAGTTGTAAAGCTCCACTGCCAAGTCCAACGGGCAGTTTGCGGAATACGTTTACCACCGTGCACCATGTTTGCCTCGTCTCGCGGAGACCTGTCTGCAGAAGAAACCGGTCAGAGAAAATGCTGGCCTGGACTTCCGACGTACCACTGCTGCTCAACGCAGCCTGATGACTGCCCCCACACATATTCCACAATAGATGAACGACCTAATTCGACTTTGTCTCGGATAATTCCTTCTCATTTGTCTGCTGCAACTCTTGACTCGTCTTAGCTGGACGTAATTGCTGCAAGTATTGCTCCGTCACGTCGTTAGTCGAAGCTCCATCGGGTGGAATGAATTCAAACTCTTTGTCATCCACGGAAATATTGAAGTCCACTTTCGTAAAGTCCAGCACCACCATAGGCCTATAGATTTTCCGATTCGGCACCTTTTTCTCGTATAGGATTCTCCGTGGAAAAAGCGTCTCACTGTCAAAGTATACTTTCACCCGATCAGGGACGTAATCGGGTAATTGTGGCAATTTTAACGGGTTTCCTTTGATAAATCGTTGCTTGTAGTGATCGTTCCACGTTCCCTGAATGACTGTAAACGATTTCTTGTCGACATACTCAATGGTTTTGGTATCCATGTTCATCGTATTTTCCAACGACGCCAATAGGGACGGCACACCACCCAAACCTAATTCCGCGGACAACATGTTTCCTGACACATTCCCAGCCGCAGCGTGTTCCAGGATTTTTCGAACGTCGCGGCGCGTGATGTGTACATCTTCCGAAAATTTCGCGGCTGCTGTATCAACCTTGCTTGTTCCCGACGGTCGACGCGCAACAACAGTTCGTGTCCAGAGAACTTGACCATCGCAGACCTCCAACAACGATCCCTCCGATTCACCAATCTTGATCTTGTACTCCAACCGTAATCTGAGATTGGTTCCCTGCAAATAACTTCCGACCAATTGGAATTTCCGCCGACCGATAGCAACCGTCTCCACAATCTGGGCCTTGACGGACTTGTAGCGGATCAATCGGTCGCGGGCTTCTTTCAACGTCGCCGTGACCGTTTCCGTCCTTGGCACGGTGCCTTTTCTTGATTCTTTTGACTTCAGTTCAGAGCTTCTCTTTTTGTCGTTTTGCGCGATCAGGACTGGCGCTGATGAAGATTTCAGTCGCTGTGCAGATCGAGAGCGTTGGCCTTTAATCGACCCGTTAGAGACGCACGGTACTATCAACAAGCTAGTTACGACAGCGGTTAAAATGGGTAGTTTTTGCATGTTGTCCAGAAATTGATGAAATTGCCAAAGAATCGGGTTGAGTTCTTCCGAAGAACTATTTTAACGAACAGCACTAATGTAGATGGCACCTCGATTGCTTGGACCGAATAGCGGCTAAGCGATCACATGGTGAGTCTTGCTTTACATCGGGATATTTTAACCTGGATTGAAGGTCGAGGTCGACTGCAAATCGCGTCGAACCCTCGCAAATGAACTGGTCCGCAACCGATCACGGTTTGCGGTCTATTTGGAAAATCGCGTGCCATGGTAATGATGTACGGTCAAAAGGACTGGTCATGAAATACTATTTTCTTGCACTAGGAACAACTGTATTTGTTTGCGTCGGCTGTGCGGTCGACAGCCAGCAGATCTTTGAAAAGGACGCATACGTGGCACCGCCGCCTGCGATGCTACAACATCAAGGACCCATGGTCGATGGTCCCGGTCCGGCTGTCATGTCGATGCTAGCACCACCGACGAACGCGACACAGACAACGCAAATCCGATTCGTCGAACCGAAAGGTATGCACGTCGGTTGGAAGGTCGGCGAATCCTATGCCGAAAATCAACTCCTTGCTCCGGCGCGCTACAACTTCACTCAGGGCGCCACCTATCGTTTGAAACTGACAAGCTTGCCCGGCCGCAAGGGACTGGTCGTTTATCCGTCTCTGCAGGTATATCCTTCGCATCCAACAACAAACGCCTATCTATCCCACAACAGTGTACCGTTGGAGCTGACGGACGAAGATCTAGAGCAAGTCGAAAGTAACAACTTCGTGACTAAAGTGATCTATTTGCCCGATCCCAAGTTCCAAGACCTAGCCATTGCCGGCGTCGAGACGTTAGTGTCAACTCGTCTAGATCCCGGCGTTGATCCGGTATCGGAAGCTGATCGTCGCGGTACGATCATGGCGGTCTTACGAATGGGCAACATGGATCTCGAAATGGCCGGTCAACCGCCTCTGACGCCAAAAGACACTGCGAGGCACGGCCGAGGCATCCAACACGTCTCGGATTATCGCCTAGACGGCAAACACGGTCAACGTGTACCACCAATGCCAATTTCCGGAGTGGGCGTTGGCCAGCCTGGAGTGCCGGGACCGATGATGGTCAGCAGTTCGAAATTCGCGGCATATAGTCCGATCGCCGGAGTCGGGGGCACTCCGACATGGGGCGGACCCTCATCCGCTACCCCAATAGGACTTCCTGGACCAGCCTACTTACCCCTCGGTAGTCCAGCCTCATTAAAATCGCACACAATTCGCAATAACACGCGGATAAGACTACCTAAACCAGTCAGCGAGTTCCTGATCGATGTCAAACACAGTCCCGGTATCCGCATGCCGAAACCCGTTAAGCACGTCAAGTACACCGAAAACCATCCCCTCTACAGACCGGGTCAGGTAGCGTACCCCGCCTGGTCGCTTCCTAAATAGTTCTGGTCCGCGTTAGCGATTGCTTTTCGACCCATTCTCCGCTGCGATACTTTCTGGAATTGACGTACTGGAACGCGGACGCCCGAGTTCCTCGGCCCAACGTTCGCCAACACTGTTGATCGTACTGAGCTACTTCCGCTCGGAGGACGTGTGCCCTTGGTCAGTCGTTGTTTTGAATGTCTGCTGCACGACTGTGGAACGCGCCGCTGCCCGTTCCTACCGACGCGATGGCTCGCGCCGTTGTTCGGTCTGGTGCTGTTGATGCCAACCTCGCCGGCTGCGGCTCAGTTTCAGCCTGTTCGAGTCGAACTGCCCGACGCCGGAAACGTCACTTTTTTCGATACATCATCAAATCGGCAGCTTTCGATACCGACTCCCGCCCAAACCGTCCTGGCGGTAGGGCATACGTACCGCCTGAAAATTAGTCACATGCCTGAATTTCCAGGAATCGAATTGTTTCCATCGCTTGAATTGGTGGATCAGCTACATCCGCCCGCCGGTAGACAAGACGAGTTTCCAATTCCAGTTGAGTTGACTCGCTATGAAATCCAATTAGCGATACAGGGTCGATTTGTCACGAAAGTCATTTATCTGGAACAACCGCAACTCGCGGTGCCGTTGCCAGAAAAAGTTCTGACGCCGCTGACGATGGCACCAAACCGAAATCTGCTGGCTGAGGCGGATCGTCGCGGTCGGCCGATGCTTATCGTGAGACTAGGCGGCCGTTTACCATCCGGTCAAGGTAGCGACGAGGCCTTTTACGGTACAGGAGCACCAATAATGGTCTCGCAGCCGAATCCAAACAAATAGCATGCAATGACATCGCGAAAGTTCCGAACATCGATTCCGAAAATTGCAACATGCAACGCCGCTCAACATGTCGTTTGTTGGTGCGCGATGTTGATCACCGCGACATTATGTTCGTGCACATCGCTGAATCAACCAGTTTACACGGACATGTTCATGCCGGGAACAAATCCGAACGTTAAGCACGCGAATAACGTGCTCGCGAGCACTAACTCAGAACACGCTAGCCAAGTACCCCACGCCGGCGCATCGACCCAAGGGATCTCGCGCATCCATGACACTGCGTCGCAAGGCCAATCGGTGGTGACGATAAGCATGGCCAATGCAAACCCACCAATGATGCAATCAGTAGCCAGTCCCAATCAACCAGCATCAATGTTAATGCCAGCCGAACTACGACGTCCCATACCTACCCAGGAAAACCTACAAACAGTCGGCGATCAAGCTAGCGTAACATTTGATCATACGCCGGCGCACGCCGACTGGCACCCGGACGAGTACCTTTTCGACGGCGGCGACCGTGCACTCCCCGTGCACTACGACGAATTCAACCGCTTGGGAATTGAGACAGAAGATACGGTTGTAGAATACGTCGATCATTTGGGGCAGCGTTTCGTGAAACCAACCAACCGAGTTGCAATCTACTCACCCCGATTTGGTGCCGTCCGCTCCGCCAGTGTACCGCGTGAAGACTTCTCGGTCGACAAGCTGGCAAGTGCATATGAAATGACTTACAGAGCCGGATTGAGCCACCGTTTGGTACCCACGCATCACAATCAGCGTGAGGCGTCAAAAGGTATTCATGTGCGATCTCGCGTCAGCGGGCTGGTCATCGAACAGATTGGTCACGGAGTTGATCAGGCCGTTGCCGTTGCAGGGCATATTATGTTGCTGAATGCTTACGAAGACGTGGCCTTCATACGCACCGGACGCTTTCGACAGGCGGACGAGGCGAGATTGGCATACGGAATCGATGCCGCCAGCCTTTGGACACGCGACCAGAATCCCGTCATCACGGCCATGATGTCCTCCTCGCAAGAAGTCTATAGTTCATTCAAGCCGAAGGAATTGATCGGGCTTGATACCGAGCATCTGACGAGAGGCCAGCTGCGAATCGTCAAGTTAGCCGACAAG
This sequence comes from Planctomycetota bacterium, assembly GCA_963582345.1. GTDB lineage: Bacteria > Planctomycetota > Planctomycetia > Planctomycetales > Planctomycetaceae > CAUZSN01. The sequence continues at coordinate 11,234 of CAUZSN010000018.1, read as the reverse complement.
AAAGTCGCCCGTTCAGACGACATAATCACCTTCACCATTCGTTTTGACAACTTGGGTGATCACGAACTTCACCATATCCGGATTATCGACAACTTGACTCCTCGTTTGAAATACATCGAAGATAGCGCGGAATCCGACCTTGCCGGACTAATAGTTATGGATGACAACGGAGAAGGCAACCTGATACTTCGTTTCGAATTAGATGACTCCTTGGCCGGTCACACCGGTGGCGTCATCACGTTTCAGACTCGCGTGAGGTAAAGACCTGTCGCCTGATCGAGTACTGCGGATTCCCGCGAATCCGGACCCGCCATGCTTAAGCATGGCGGGTCTTTTTTGCGCCCGCAAGCAACCGGAATCACATCATTGATCGTTGAACAAATCAGGCACAACGCCCGCACGACACAGCAACGTTAAACGGACGTGAAGAATCTTGACCACGAGTGCCACTTGCAGTTTTCGACTTCCTTCCTACTCTGTACTGTATCAGCAGCCGTAAATTGGCCGTTGCGCTTCAGCGTTCGTTGGCATGGTTTATCTAATGAGATGTTGCGTATTCTTCGGTGTCATACTGCATACTCTGTTCCAGATGGGTTGTGGAAAATTCGACACCAATTCCCAGGCCGGTCGCTCTGTGCTGCGTCTGGCTGTTACGACAAGCACGCGCGATTCTGGATTGTTGGACGTTCTTGTTCCAGTCTTTGAGCAACAGCGAAAAGTTCGAGTCGATGTGATTGCCAATGGGACCGGCGCAGCACTGAAACTGGGCCAAACTGGAGATGTTGATGTCGTGTGGGTTCACGCCCGTCAAGCCGAGGACGCGTTTATGGCCGATGAACATGGAATTCGCCACGAAAATGTGATGTACAACACCTTCGACATTCTGGGACCTCCGCAAGACCCGGCCGAAATTCGAGGTGTAGAACCGTCGCTCGCTTTGCAAAAAATCGCCGCCGGTGAACACCCGTTCGTTTCTCGCGGTGACGACAGTGGCACCCACAAACGTGAGCTTCAGTTATGGAATGACGTTAGCAACCGCAAGAGCTGGGATACCTACTTTGAAAGCGGACAAGGGATGGGGTGGACCCTCAATATGGCCGACCAAAAAAACGCGTATATCCTGTGCGATCACGCGACGTATTTAACATTCAAGCGCAAGATCAATCTAGTACCGTTAGTCACCTCGTCCAAACAACTCCACAATCTGTATGGAATCATGATTGTGAATCCTCACAAACATCCGAGCGTTAACTTCGAGTTGGCTCAGGCATTTGTCGAATTTCTAATTTCCCGTAAAACCCAAGAAATGATGCAAGACTACACAATCGAAGGGGAGCAGCTCTTTTATCCCTTACGGCTTCCTGAAGGGGACTAGACGGCTAGGATGGACTTGATTTGGGAAAGCTTTCGAGAAGCGCTGGCGCTAATACGCCGCTTCGATCCTTCGGTCACAAATGCAGCCGCTCGGAGCCTGTGGATTTCCACCACGGCGGTGGGCTTGGCTGCTCTCGCTGGACTGCCGGTGGGAACGGGACTCGCACGCCATTCGTTTCCTGGTTACCGGCTCGTTGTTTTGGCGTTCCGAGCGGGAATGTCCTTTCCGACCGTGTTCATTGGGATCGTGTGCTATGCAGTGTTTTCGCGGCGCGGCCCTTTCGGAGCGATGGACTTGCTGTATACGCCGTGGTTGATTGTCGTGGGCGAGTTCTTGCTCGCCCTGCCAATCGTCGTCTCACTAACCCACGGTGCCGTAAAATCACTGGATCCGCGGATCGGGGAAACCTCGCTGACGTTAGGTGCTGGACCGTTTCGCCGCTGGGCAACGTACCTCTCCGAAGCCCGCGTCGGCGTGACCTTGGCAATCGTGATGGCCTTTGCCCGCTGCGTCACGGAGCTGGGCATTGCCATGATGGTAGGCGGCAACATCAAGTACCGCACTCGCACGTTAGCCACCGCGACCGCCTTGGAAACCGCCAAAGGCGAGTTTAGCCGTGGCATGGCAATGGGTGTGATTCTGTTGGCCATCGCGCTGTGCGTTACGGTCTGCATCATGCTACTGAGCCGTGATGACGCTAGAGTATAGTCATGATCGAAATTCTGAACTTGCAAGTCACAAAGAATGGCAAGAGCATTTGTTGCGTTCCTGAGCTGGTCATCAACGCCGGAGAACGAGTGGGCATTGTGGGTCCGAACGGTTGCGGTAAGACGACCTTGCTGCGGGTCTTGGCCGGCTTGGAAAAAAACTATCGCGGACACTGTGCGATCACCGGACCGAGTAGTGATCGCGTTTACATGCACCAGGCACCTTACATGTTCCGAGGCACGGTGTTGTTCAATGTGATGTACGGCTTGCGAGTGCGCGGACTGGATCAGCGCGAGTCTGAACTGAAAGCTCGCGCATGGCTGGATAAATTGGGGATCGGCCATCTCGCAACCAACCGAGCCAAACATTTATCAGGTGGCGAAGCCCGACGCACGGCGCTAGCTCGCAGCCTGGCCATAGCACCAAAACTACTTCTTCTGGATGAACCACTCGCAGATGTGGACGATGCCGGGGCAGGGCGTATAGTCCATGAACTAACCCACTTCAACGACTGCGCAATTCTGATCGCTTCGCCAAATTCACTTCCCGGCGAATTGGTCACGAGAGAGTATCGGTTCGACATCGAAGCAACTAATCAGAGTATGTCAGGCTCAGCCTGACTACTTTGACTCAAGACTCATGCATCGGATCGAATTAGCCCGACTTCATGGCCGAAGATCGTAACAGGCTGCTTCCTGCGCATTGCGGACTAGTAGACGACCGCGTGTGACGACTGGGTGGTTCCACGTCTTGCCCTTGATGGCCGGAAAACGGGCGATCTGACGGTGTCGTTCGGAATTCGCTTCGACTAAGACGACTTCGCCGGTATCAGACTGGACTAAAATGACATCGCCGATCAAGAGCAATTGACCATATCCGTAACGGCCTCGCTTCCACTGTCGCTTGCCGGTTGCCAGATTCAAACACACTAGGATGCCCTCGTCCAGGCCGTAGACGTAGCCGTCTTTGGCGACCGGTCCATTGAACTTCAGCTTCAGTTGTTTGCTAGTCCAACGCGGCGTTTTTTTGATTGTCCAAGCATGCGCGTCAACCACGATATCCAACAGCGCGCTGCCTTTTCCGTAGCCGCTGCCAAAACAGATGGCTACTTCGTCAACGACGATCGGCTGAGCAACGTTGATCTGTTCCGAGTGCGGCCAGGAAAAAAACCATAGCTCGCCGCCGGTATTCGGGTCGTGCCCCGACAATCCGTCCCCGCCAAATATCAGTATCTGTCGCATGCCTCCGATTATTGCTAACCGTGGAGCCGCATAGCCGGCTCGACGATTCCCGTGAGCCCAAAGCTTTTCTCCGGTCCATCGATCATAGGCAACGATTGTATGCCCGGGACCTCCCGGACTGACGACAACCACCTTACCGTAGACCAAAGGTGACCCTGACATGCCCCAGGTCAAGTTGTCGGCTCCGGCGTCCTGTAGAATGTTGCACCTCCAAACAACACTGCCGCGGCGTGAATCCAGACAATTCAGAATTCCAGTGGCCCCAAGAGCATAAACGCGCGAATCGAATACGGTCGGCGTCGCTCGTGGCCCGATGCCACCCAAGGTTTCGGTGAACTGCGCTATATCGGAGTGCACCCAAAGTTGCCTACCCGTATGAAAGTCGTAACATACGACACACTCCAGCTCGCGCCGCTGCTCCTGAGTGAACGCTAACCCACCAACGACCGCGAATGACGACCAGCCCAAACCGACCGGATGCCTCCACAGCAACTTCGGCGGTGTGCGGTCCCAGTCGCGGCGAATCTCGCCGCTCTTCACAACTCCGTCACGATTGGGACCTCGAAATCCGGGCCAGTCGAAATCGGTGATCGGGAGGGGAACCGGATCACTCTGCTGCTCTGCTTTCGACGTTGAGTCTAAGTCGATCATTGCCGGCTGAGCCAGTTGATAGGCCCAATACTGTTCCGCACGTTCCAAAGATGTCGGTTGCCAACGGAACATGAACCGAGGAATCATGTCGCCCCAGAAGCCGTCAAATCGAAACACTAGCATCCACAAACCAACAGCAGCCCCAACACCAAGGATTCCCAAGAACCGACTCAACCACGGCAAACCAGAGATAAACAACCACCACAGCACAAACAGCAGGATGGTCGCCGACAAAATGGGCATCGAATATAGTACCTGTAGCGTGCGATCTGATCCGGCCAGATTCCAAACGACAGTCTGCGTCAAGCCACCCAGCACCACAATCGCCAGGCCAGTCCTCCAGCGAAAGCACCGCGATCGGTTCCCGATGCGGCGGCTGCCCGGTTGGGAATCCGATTGCCAAGTCCGCGACGATTCCAAATTGGCTGTACCACTCATTGGCTAATATTCCTTTGAAATTCCGCAACTGTCCTGCGTCATCGAAACAAGCCAATGTACCACTTCAGCAGGGACGAAATCGGCTCGATGTCAGTTTCGATCAGAGCAATTAGCGGAGCGCAAATCACATTCAACGCTACCTGAAATTCCTGCAACTCGAACACTTCATGAAGACCCACCATTGGCCCGACCGATAGTACGTAGACGAACAGAAACACAAAGCAGTAAGCGATCGTCATCACAACGCGTTGCTTCTTTGTCGGCCGACCTTGTCTGGTCAGGTCGTCTGTTGCGAATCGCGTTGGCGCTGGCAGAACCACTTCAGTCGTTCTGTTGACTCAAAGGGTGCGACCTGACCGCGGTCTAGCGCTCATCATTACAATGACCTGGTCAAAATGGCAACTGGAATCGAAGCGGTGCACCTTATGGAAGAAATCTGGACCGCTCATCGACAGACGGTATTCGACACATTTCTCTTCTTCCGAACAAATAATAGCGGTTCCGAACGACCAGCCAATAACAGAAATCCCGAAGCGGTCGTGGAACGAGCCACAGCAACAGTCCCACGCATTTCCAGAAACGGCCAAGCCCCCACAACATGCGCACCATTGCTGTCGAGCGACAATGCACTCCACTTTGGTCGATCATGACAACCGACTCCAATGATTGCACGGCCTCGGTTCCAAGTCGCTCGGCGGCAGTTTGGCCTTGGAGAGGCGCAAACCGAAAAATCCCTGACTTGTCGCGGGCCAAAACAAAATCGACCGACCAATTACACAAGCCGCAAACTCCATCGAAAAAAACAACGGCAGGTTCGTCGGCAGGTCCGGTCGGACCTCTGGTACAGCACTGCGGCAATGGATGCCGCTGGGAAGCGCCACTGTCCGGTGCATGGCTTGATGCGGTCTGCTGCCACTCAGGATTTGAATCAGAATTCATGCGACCAATCTTTTCCATTCCACGCAACTCAATAGTGCCAAGAAAATTCAAAAGACCATTCTAACATCATAACCGAAATAATCGGAGTAGTTTAACTTGGCCGTCCGTGGGCCACTTTTCCGAAAGTTGACCCCAACAATACGATATGCCCATTCTTGAAGCGTCCGATTTAAATTGTCCTTTCGTGACGATCTCAGGACTACGGCTAGGTAATACAAACTTCCCCCGCATAGTCAGGAAATTTTGATATTTCGTGCTAGCCTTGCTACGCTGAATAGATAAGAAACAATGTACAAAAGCCACCGACCCGTCCGATCGAATACTGGGCTGCGCCACGAAGGACCTGGGGTACAGAGGACACAACTTGCTCGCTAAACTTCGAGAACTTGGATCGCCTACTTCGGGGCGAACAGGATGCCGCCGATGGGCAGACGACCACTGGCATGGCGCGTTCGTCGCTTCAACCAGTGTCCACGTCGGTCTAATCGTGCTGCTCGGCTGTTTCACCACCGTGTCTCAACACACCGCCGGTACCGATCGAGTTGACAGTCGCTGGACGACTGCCTCTGACTCGGTTCCACAAATCCTCGACATCCAGAAAACTGAAAAACCGTCTCAATCGCGAGAACTTGCTGCGGGTGGAGCTCGATTCGACCTTGCCATGTTTCCACTTAATTCGTCGAATGCCGTCAACGTATCTCACCCGACAACGAGCTTCGACACGGCCGCCGCCTTATTCGGCAACACCTATGTGACCGACGACCTAAGTGAAGTGGTCGGGACATCGGCCGGCGGGCAGGGACAGGTCAAGGACGTTGGCATCGGAAATAACATTGGAACAGGGAAGGGCGATGGTCAAGGTGGAGATTTCTTCGGAATCCGCCCGCAAGGACAGCGGTTCGTCTATGTCATTGATTGCTCGGGAAGCATGAACTATCACCACTCCAGCGAAGCGAAGACCCGATTCCGCCGAGTGAAGTTTGAACTGCTCAGGTCAATCGGCATGATGCATCCCAGCCAGAAATTCTTCATGGTGTTTTTCAACGACGAAATGTTTGCCATGCCGGCACCTTCGCTGCAATCAGCTTTGCCCGCCCGGAAAAAATGTTATCTGAACTGGATGGCCAATGTGAAAGCCCTTGGGGAAACCGATCCAATTGAAGCTGTGACACTCGCTCTCAGGTTGCAGCCTGATGTCATCTACTTCTTGACTGACGGCAATTTCACCGCCAAGACCGAAAAACAACTGATGGCACTTAGACAAAGCCGGGCCACTCTGCACACATTTGCGTTCGCCGCTGAAACCAGCGAAGAAATCCAGCAAGGTGTCGATTTGTTAAAATCCGATAAGCCGCGACAGGCCCGAAGACTGCTCAAATCCCCAGACTACCGCACCGCCAGAACGATCGTTCGAGCCGAAAGAGTGCTGAAGAAGTTGGCGGTAAAGCACCGAGGCGAGTATCACTTGCTTCCGTAATGTTTGCACCAGCACCAGAGATTTGCTCCCCGCTTTGTCTAAACAGTAGCAATCTCAGTTTTCCGGATTGCTCTGATGGGACTTGGATTCTTCCGAATGTAGCCCAGGGAAACGACCATCAACGGTTCAATCACTGACCACGAGTCATCGTCGGCCAAAAGGATGATGCGTCGTTGTCCAACCGCCAAAAAATCAGGGTGCGGAACTAGAATCGCTCAGCCGTCCGCAAGCCTGACCTTGAACAATTCGCATGGTTGTCGATGTTAATGCCTTTCCGACACCAGTCAAATCCATTACGGACTTCTTCATCACATTAGACAACCAGTTAGCGGCATACTAACTGCGATGGGTCGTCCAGACTATTTCTCGCAAAATTCACCGATATTGTGTAATTTCTCCCAATTTCATTTTGCCTGTTATATCATCCACAATTGCATCGAGTGTCTGAAGGTCCGACTTTCTTCAAGGGACAGTCTGTCACAATCAGTAGCAACCAAATGAATCAAAGCCACGCTGCGGAAACGACGGATTTGCGCCGCGGATTGTCGTCACGAGCGTTCTTAGGATTTCTATTGACGCAGTTCCTCGGAGCCGTCAATGACAACATGTTCCGCTGGATCGTTGTACCGATCGCCAAATACAAAGTCGATACTCAATTCGGCAGCGATTACGAGTCGGTCGTCTTAGGAGCCGGCTTGGCTTGTTTCGTCATCCCATATCTTCTGTTGTCTACCTATGCTGGATTTCTGGCAGATCGGTTCAGCAAACAAACCATCATCGTCGGCTGCAAGATGGCCGAGATTGTCATAATGGTGCTGGGAGTGGCAGCCATCTCGTTCGGCAACATCTATGTGATGTTTATGCTCGTGGCTCTGATGGGTTCGCAGAGCGCCATCTTTAGTCCGTCGAAGCTCGGGATCATTCCGGAAATCGTGCGTGAAGACAAATTGTCATGGGCCAATGGCCTGGTGGGACTGACGACAGTGGTGGCAGTTGTCGTCGGTACCGTGGCTGGGAATTTCCTCTACGATCTAACAAAGCCGGACGGGTTGACGAAACTATGGCTGTCGGCCAGTGCGATTTGGAGTGTCGCGACTTTTGGATGGTTGGCCAGCCTGATCATCGAGCACGTCCCGGCAGCGAATCCCGATCGATCAATGCCGCGCAACCCGGTAACCCACACATGGGACGACTTGCGGCGACTTGGAAAAAACCGTCCGATTCTGCGAGTGGCTGTGGGCATCGCCTTTTTCTGGTCCGTGGCGGCACTAGCGCAATTAAACGTTGACACGTACGGAATCAAACAGTTGGGCTTGGCTCAAAAACAGATCGGAATGCTGTTAGGCATTCTGTCGCTGGGCGTCGGAATTGGCAGCGTACTGGCCGGTCTGTGGTCGGGCGGCCGTGTCGAGTTGGGAATCGTGCCACTGGGCGCTGCAACGATCGCCGTCAGCTCGATCCTGCTCTCGACCGCAGTCGCCACAACACACCCCTACATTGTGACGTGCGTGCTGCTGTTCCTTCTGGGCTGCGGCGGCGGATTATTCAACATACCGTTAATTTCCTTCATGCAACAGCGAAGTCCAAAAGCCTCCCGGGGATCGATGCTGGCGGCCAGCAATTTCATCACATTCTCAGGCCTGTTTCTGGTTTCGTTGTTGTTCCCGTTACTGCAAGCGGGTCTGAAACTGGATGCCCGAGCAGTTTTTCTTGTAGTCGGTGTTGGGACGATCCCCGTCGCGTTATACGTGATCTTGCTTATTCCGCAGGCAAGCGTCCGATTTCTCGTGTGGTTGGCCAGTCTGCTGGCTTATCGCATTCGAGTCCTGGGGCGCCAAAACGTGCCGGAAGTTGGCGGGGCCTTGATCGTCGCCAATCATGTGTCGTGGATCGACGCGGTGTTGATTCTACTCGTCTCGTCGCGTCCGATCCGTATGGTCATGCACGCGGACTACATGTACGGCATCGTCGGTTGGACATGTCGGTTATTCGAAGTCATACCAATCCGACCGGGCGCAAGAGCCATGTTGCGTTCGCTAAAGACGGCCCGCGAAGCCATTTCCAACGGTGAACTCGTTTGCATTTTCGCAGAGGGGACCATCACTCGGACTGGACAGCTCCAACCGTTCCAACGCGGTTTAATGCGGATTGTTAAAGGCACCGGTACTCCAGTCATCCCCGCATATCTTAATGGTCTGTGGGGAAGTATATTCAGTTTTCGCGGTGGACGGTTTTTCTGGAAATTGCCGCGACGTTGGCCATCTCCTATATCCATCCATTTTGGAGAACCCTTGACCGAGCCGGAAGACGTGCATCGGATTCGTCAGGCGGTCGCAACATTGGAAGTCCAGGCTGTAGAAATGCTAAAAGAACGAAAAATGATTCCCGTGCGCACTTTCCTGCGCAAGTGTCGATCCGCACTTTTCCGTCCCAAAATCGCCGATTCGAGTGGCGTCGAATTAACCGGAGGCAAGTTGCTTACTGGATCGCTCGCCATGATGCGGCTACTGAACCGACAGGTACTGAAACCCGAAGAAAATATGGTCGGTCTGCTGTTGCCACCATCCGTCGCGGGAGTCGTCGCGAACGCCGCTGTGACGATGTCGCATCGCGTTGCCGTCAACTTGAACTACACTCTGGCGGAAGAAACAGTGAATTACTGTATCAAGCAATGCCAGATCAAACACGTGCTGACCAGCCGGCGGTTTCTAGAAAAACGGCCGTTCAATCTAAATGCCGAAGTGGTCTTTTTAGAAGACGTTAAGGAGCAAGTTCGTACGCTCGACAAACTGGCCGCAGCGATGAAAGCGTACTTGCTACCTTCCGCATGTCTTGAAGTAATACTCGGGTTGAAGAAAATGCAGCCCGATGACTTACTGACCATCATTTTCACTTCAGGATCGACGGGTGAGCCAAAAGGCGTGATGCTGTCGCACAACAACGTCGCTTCCAACATCGCCGCCGTCGATCAGTTGTTCCAAATTACAGATCGCGATGTATTGCTGGGAGTACTGCCCTTCTTTCACTCGTTCGGTTATACGGCCACATTGTGGCTGACCTTGACGCTGGATCCGAAAGCGGTCTATCACTTCAACCCGCTAGATGCCCGGCAAATCGGCAAACTGTGTGCTCAGCATGGCATGACCATCATTCTTGCCACACCGACGTTCTTACGATCGTACCTTCAACGGATTGACAGGGATCAAATGAATAACCTCGACTTGGCAATCGTCGGTGCGGAAAAATTGTCATTTGAGTTGGCGAAAGCGTTCGAGGAAAAATTCGGAGTCGCTCCGACGGAAGGCTACGGAACCACGGAACTCTCGCCGGTGGCTACGTTCAACATTCCCGACCATCGTTCCGGGCGAGAGGTACAGGGCGGCACGCGAACCGGCACGGTCGGCCGAGTCATGCCTGGCACCGCAGCAAAGATCGTTGATCCAAACAGCAGCCAAGACTTGGGTGTCAATCAAGACGGTCTGCTGTTTATCAAAGGTCCCAACGTAATGCTGGGCTACTTGAACCAGCCTGAGAAAACGTCCGAGGTCATTCACGACGGCTGGTACAACACTGGCGATATTGCCTGCATCGACGACGACGGCTTCATCACTATCACCGGCCGTCAGAGTCGTTTTTCGAAAATTGGCGGTGAGATGGTACCACACATTCGCATTGAAGAGGCATTGACTCGAATCATCGGCTACGCCGAGGCCGATGAGCCAGAAATCAATGTTGCCGTCACCGCGGTTTCCGACGAAAAGAAGGGAGAGCGGCTGGTCGTTTTGCACAAGACGCTACCCAAATCCATCGATCAAGTGCTTAAAGAACTCAGCGAGGCCGGCCTCCCCAATTTGTGGATCCCGTCGGCCAACAGCTTCTGCGCAGTAAACGAGATCCCATTACTCGGCACTGGCAAACTTGACCTGAAAGCCATCCATGAATACGCCCTGAAAGCCTTTGGCATTTCAGCGACAGACCAAAACAAATAGGAACCACAATAAAGTCTGACCTCTCACCCCGTATCTCTGACTCCTGAGTCTTGCGAATGCTCGCCCCTTCTTGACACCTTATGGGGACCCGTGCTAGTTTTGCGAGTCGGCCGCAGCGCTCGCGCTGGACGATGGGGGATTAGCTCAGTTGGGAGAGCGCTTGAATGGCATTCAAGAGGTCAGGGGTTCGAGTCCCCTATCCTCCACTTGGCAATTTAGCAAAAAACCGCAATCGGTAGCAAACCGAGGTTTTCTTTTGCGCGGCTAAATCGGCTTGCGACTCCCTGCAGCCCTCTGCACGCACGTGCTGCGTTGTTTTATGCGTTACTTTACGCCGGTCATTTTCTCCAGTGTCTTTTGTGGTCAGATCGATTTCGGCTGCTCGTGCAAAATCCGCAAAGCCGGGCACACATTTC
>CAUZSN010000017.1:0-33537 GCA_963582345.1 Planctomycetota bacterium | reverse complement strand
AGTTCAAGACACGCAGAGCACTACTTCACGGATTCGTCGCGAATAAACTTGACGCTGCGTTTGTCGACGATGATTACGCGGCGTGGTACCTTCGCGAGCATCCAACACTGCCCTTGCGACGCGTTGCGGAGTATGTCCCGCGAGAGCGTTGGAATATCGGATTCGCGGTGCGTGCCAACGAGAAGGCGTTGCTCGCCGAAATCAATCAGGTGTTGCGGCAGTTACTACGAAGTGGAGAAGTCAACAAAGCTTTCACCGATCAAGGCGTTTCATACCGGGCACCTTTTTCGACGTCTGACCGGCGTAGCGCAGGTTACAACACATGGAAACAAATTCGAGAGCGTGGGGAACTAGTTGTCAGTTTGGATCCTGCTAATCTGCCATATTCCAGCGCGGATAAAAACCGTCCGGGTTTCGACGTCGAGTTGGCCCGCGAACTGGCTCGCAAATTGGGAGTGAAGCTGCGTATTAACTGGATTGACGTCCAACGCGAAACCGCGATCGGCGAACTGTTGGACCAAGAATGCGACCTTGCGTTTGGGGCGGCCATTGATTCCGGTGCTATGGACGATGATCAGGAGCTTGCTAGTAAAGTGATCTATTCACGGCCATACTATGGCACGGGTTACTTGCTGGTGATTCGTAAGAATGGACCTCGCGTTCGTTCGCTCGCGGAGTTGAAGGGACAACAATCGCGACGGATCGGGACCGAAGCCGGATCGGTCGCCGACTACCACCTGCGACAACGAGGCTACCTGCGGCGACTGTTTCGCACTCAACTATCGGTGCTGAAAGCGCTGCACGACGGAGAAATCGATTATGCCTACCTGTGGGCCAACGTCGGGTGGACGCTCCAGGCCTCGCCTGAATTCAGCCTCGAATTGGTGCCAAACTATGTTCCGGAAGACCACTGGAATATTGCGATTGCCATTCGACGTGGCGACAAGGAACTGAAGCGGCATGTAGATGCGGCGGTCGACACACTCGTCAAGAGTGGTGCAGTGTCGCGAGCGCTGGCTCGCTATCACGTGCCCTATTTTCAGGAGTTCACCAAAAAAAAAGAACCTCGCAAGCAAAAACAAAAGGTGGATTCTGTTAGCGGACAGATGTCCCGCAACGATGTGCTACAACATCAGCCAACGAATCGAGGAATCGAGCCACAGTTGCATCAGCGGCAGAGATCCAAAAGAGGCTATACCTGTCTTGAGAGAATTCGTTCGTCAGGAGTCTTGGTCGTCGGGCTGGACCATAAGAACCTTCCCTTCTCAACAGCCCATACCGAGCCCGCTGGGCTCGATTACGAAATCGCAGAGCTCTTAGCCGAGAATTTGGGTGTCTCGTTGCGTGTGTATTGGGCCTATTCTTCGCACGAGTCCTATCCGTCGAAGCTGGTGAGCAAGAGATTTTGTGACGTGATATTGGGCGTGATGCCCGACGATCGATTTGCCAGCAGAGTCCTGTATTCAAAACCGTACTATTTTGCAGATTATCGACTTGTTGTGCCGGTAGATTCTGGAATTCCATCTGGCTCGCTGCTGTTAGCGGCCGAACGCGGCGTTGCAGTGCGCGGCCTGCGAGAAAGTAAAGTGCAGGAGTATCCTAGTCTGCAATGTGTCCTAGAAGCAGTGGCGAGCGGTAAAGAACGGGCTGGCTATGTAATCGCAACCCGCGGTCGTTGGTTGGCAGAGAAACACTGGCCGGGCAAACTGAAATTCGTCGGCAAAGGCGCCGGCTCAATCGACTGCTTTCCCGTCTGCGCGGCGGTGCGCAAGACCGATTCCGATTTGAAGACAGCGATTGATGAGGCACTTACCAAAATGGCTGAGTCGGGCAAGTTGGCTGAAGTCTTCAACCGCTGGCAGATTCCGTATAAGTCGTCAAAGAAGTAGGGATGATTGATTCTCCAAGTCGAAATGTGTTCGTCGTCAAAGTCCTCAGGGAAAGTTACAGATAGTGAGATGCGGCACACATTGGTTTCCTTATCGCGTCGTCGTTATCGCCTTGTTCGGTTACGGCATCATAGAAATGTTCACATATGATGGACGGTTTTGTGTGTTGGCTAACGAACAGAAAAAATTGAACCCTGCTTCGATTGGCGATGCCGCAAAGTCTTCGGCCGTAGTGGCCACACCGGCGGGGCAAAAGAATTCCGCCCAATCCGAAGGACACATGGAAGACCAAAAATCCACTTTGGCTGAAGGTCGGTCGTTGTATCGCGGTTTGTGCAGTGGGTGTCATGGAGGAAAGGGTCGCGGCGGTAAAGGTCCCAATTTGACAGACGAACGATGGCTGCACGGAGATAAGAACGAAGATATCGCACGTGTAATCAAAAACGGCGTGCCACGCACGACCATGAAACAACTGGGCGAATCACTGAAGGACGAGCAAATCGCGAAAATCATCGCCTATGTTCGTAGCTTGGCCTACGCTCCCGGAACAAGCGACTGGAAGCCCTATCTGACCGGCGATCCAAAAATCGGAGAACAGATTTTTTTTGACCAGAAAGGCAAAGCTATTTGTTCGAAGTGTCATACGGTAAACCGCAAAGGAGGCCGGGTTGGTCCGCCGCTGGATCGCATCGCCGCTCGTCGATCTCCCGAATTCATTATGGAATCGGTCTTAGAGTCGTCAAAATTTATCGATCCTCGTTTCGAGACAGTGCAGGTCGTCACGGAGCAAGGAAAAGTCATTATCGGTCTGCGTGTGAACGAGACCAATTTCAGTATTCAATTGCGTGAGGAGAATGGTCGATTTCACTCATTCTTGAAACGTGACTTGGAAGTTTTTCGAGTGTTAAGGAAGTCCCTGATGCCCGAGAACGTTGCCGAACAATTGTCTGTGAAACAATTTCACGATTTGTTCGCTTTTTTGATGACGTTGGAGTAACCTTAACAATTCGAAGTGGCCGCATATATGCGGTCGCTTGTCGACCCAGTCAATAGGGTCGTTCCAGAATCAAGGAGATCGCCTGATGAATTGGCCCCAGCCAGATTTCGAAGAGATTAATTTAAGTGGTGAAGTGACAGCCTACGCCAATACCGACGAAAGCGTGCGCACCTCCGAACAGTTAGTCGCACAAGCAAAGTTGGTCACGGCCTCAGCTGACAGCCTGAAAGAATCGACCGCGTGAGCTGATCATGCGAATTCGCATTTTGGGCTCTGCGGCTGGAGGCGGGCTGCCTCAATGGAACTGCCGCTGTGTAATTTGTGAAGCGGTTCGCGCCGGATCAGCTGATGTGCAGCCACGCACGCAGTCATCCGTGGCCGTGAGTGCAGACGGTGATATGTGGTTTCTGCTGAACGTGTCTGCTGACGTGCGTCAGCAGCTTCTGGCGTTTCCCGATCTCTGGCCGCCCGACGGGAGTCGACGAGGCACAAGTATCGCCGGTTGTTTGCTCACCGACGCGGAGATTGACCACGCTAGCGGGCTGTTGCAATTACGCGAAGGTTGTACGTTTGGGATTTTCAGCACACCCATCATACGGCGTTGGCTTACGGATTATCTTCCGATTGGCACAATCCTGGCCGATTTTGCCGATCGTCCTTGGACCGAACTGTCTTTCGATGACGAATTGGAACTCCCTTTGCCGAATGGCGATTCGAGTGGATTGCGGGTGAGAGCTTTCGAGGCGGGCCGCGAAGTGCCTCGGTTTGTTTCCGAGAATGCAAACGAGGCCGTTGGGTCCGTTATTGGTCTACAAATCGAGCACGTGCAAAGCGGCGGCACGCTGGTTTACATCCCAGGGGTCTCGGCCATCAGCGAGTCTGTCGAGCGAGCTGTCGCCGAGGCCGATTGTCTGTTGATCGATGGCACTTTTTGGCGTGACGACGAACCGATCCAGAATGGAATTTCCGACAACACGGCCCGTCAAATGGGTCACATTCCTGTAGACGGTCCGGATGGGAGTCTTCAGTGGCTGGCGAAGTTACCGGTCCAACACCGTGTTTACATTCACATCAATAACACTAACCCCATGCTAATTGATCGCGGACGCGAATGTCGGCAAGTCAATGCCAGCGGTGTTCGCGTGGGTGCCGACGGTGACGAATTCGAGGTGTAATGCGAACGTATTGTAGATCGACGTCTCTCTCATCTGACGGTCTTCTAATTTTGGTAACACTTCAGCCAAGTGAAGTAGGACGGCTTGGTAAGGCCGTCCTACGGCTGTTTCGCCAGACGGCGAAAGTGTTACGGTCTTCGTAAGCGTCGTGTGTTTTGTGGTTCGAATCAAAAGGTCGCAGATGGATCCTTGGTCAGCGAACGAGTTTGCGAAACAGTTGAGGGCGGTGGGTCGGGAACAGTACCACGACAAACATCCCTTCCATCGGATGATGAACAAGGGACAGTTAGATCGCGAACAGATCCGCCTTTGGGTCGCCAACCGGTTTTACTACCAGAAGAACATTCCGATCAAAGATGCGATTTTGCTGTCGCGCTGTCCATTGCGAACGATCCGTCGCAAGTGGGTTCAGCGGATTCTGGATCACGATGGTTTCGGCGATGATCCGGGGGGCATCGAGAAATGGCTGCGCCTGGGCGAAGGGGTCGGCCTGACCCGCGACGATTTGGAAAGCGAACGGATGCTGCTGCCCGGCATACGGTATTCCGTGGATGCCTATGTGAACTTCGTTGCCACGCGGACGTGGATTGAGGGTGTCGCTTCATCGTTGACGGAACTGTTCGCACCAAACCTGATGAAGGAACGATTGGCGGCGTTCCAGAAGCACTATCCCTGGATTGATCCGCAGGCGTTGGCGTACTTTCGTTCCCGGCCGCTGCTCGCGTCCCGCGATAGCGAGCACGGGTTGTTGCTGGTACGCACGTATTGCCGCAGCCGCAAGGAACAGGAACAGGCTGTCGCGGCTCTACAGTTCAAGTGCGACCTGTTGTGGACGCAACTCGACGCGCTGTACTATCACTGTGTTGACTCTACTCGGAACAAGACATCGTGAAACCCGCAATTGAATTTCGTAAACCGATGCTTGTTCGGTATGCCCGTTTTCGCTGGGACGCTGTTCACGAACAGCATCAAATCGTGTTTCCCGAGGGAGTGCTGGTGCTGAACGAAGCGGGAGCCGCAATCGTCCGACTTTGCGATGGTCGTTCGACGGACGATTTGATCACGTCGTTGGAAGAACAATTCAAGAGCGGCACTTGGGCAGAACATGTATGTAACTTTTTCGATCGACTCGCCAAAAAAGGACTGCTTCACGATGCCGCAGACGGCTAATCCGTATTCGTTGCTGGCTGAATTAACCTACCGTTGTCCGCTGCAGTGTCCGTATTGCAGCAATCCGCTGAAGCTACACGAATACAGTAAGGAACTCGACATCGCAACGTGGAAACGTGTGTTGGCCGAAGCCGCTGACTTGGGTGTGGTCCAGGTGCATTTCTCTGGTGGCGAACCACTACTTCGACGCGATTTAATCGACGTGGTTCGAGAGGCACGACACGTCGATCTCTACACCCACCTCAGTACCAGTGGTATCCCCTCCGATGACGTAAAGTGGCAGCAGCTTCGCGACGCTGGACTGGATGCCTTGCAGATCAGCCTGCAGGATTCCTGTCCGGAATCCAGCGACTGGCTGGCTGGTGTGCCATCGTTCGAAAAAAAGCTCCGTGTTTTGAAGACGGTCAAACGACTGAGGTTCCCGGTCACATTGAATGTCGTCTTGCACCGCCATAATCTGGAAAATATTGGTGATTTGATTGAATTGGCTCGACAATTGGACGTGGAAAAACTGGAACTGGCGCACGTGCAATATAAGGGTTGGGCCTTTCGCAACCGAGCCGTTTTACTTCCGAGTCATGCGCAGATCGAACAGGCTGCGGAAACCGTCGCTCAGGCCCGTGAACGACTAGGCGATCGGCCTGAAATCGTCCACGTTTTGCCTGATTACTTCCAGCAGTTTCCCAAAGCGTGCCTGAACGGTTGGGGGCGAGTTTTCCTAACGGTTGCACCAGATGGAGCTGTGCTACCGTGCCAAACCGCCCGCGAAATTCCCGGCCTCAATTTTCCTAACGTTCAAACTGCTTCGCTCGAGGAAATTTGGTTTCACGATTCCGTATTCCAGAGATTTCGCGGCACCGGCTGGATGCCGGAACCCTGTCGAAGCTGCGACCGGCGGGAAATCGACTACGGCGGATGTCGCTGCCAAGCATTTTTGCTCACCGGAGATCTTGCGGCGACTGATCCAGTGTGTCATCTTTCGCCCGATCATCATCTCATAGACGCGGCTGTATCTGATGCCACACGCGAATCCGTTTCCTTACAGTACCGAATGTTTACAACGTGACAAATCTCTCGAGTTTATGACACTCGCCGGCACCAGCGGCCTCGATAGATTTTTCGGCCTGCTTTCCTCTTTTTCCGTTCTAAGCTCGTTCGATAGTCCATGTCGTGGGTTGGTGCATGTTCCGGTAGCGGTGGTAGCGAATTGAATTTTTCGTGCCGGTCCATCAGTGCTCCGATGACGTGGAAGTATTCTTGCACGTCAGTCCACACGTGCAGTAAACCGCCAATTCTTAGTGCCATTGCAATTTTGGCGGCGAATACGTCAGTAAACAGGCGACGCTTCATGTGCCTGCGTTTCCACCAAGGATCGGGAAAGTAGACGTGGATCGCCGAGACTGAAGCGGGGGCAATGAATTTATCGAATGTTGTGTTGGCGTCTCCACCCAGGATTCGGACATTTGCCATTTTCTGTTTTTTTAAACGACGTGCTGCCCGACGACCTTCTTTGTAATTGAGTTCGAGACCCAGGTAGTTAATATCTTGGTTTGCCAGGCCCGCATTGACCAAAAACAAACCTCGACCGCAACCTACGTCTAGCTCCACCGGACACTGATTCCCGAATAATTCTTGCCAATTAAGGACGCCGTCCAAGTCGGTAAACGTCATGAAGTGCGATTTCAGGTCGCCTTGAAGAAACTTCATGACAGGGTCCGGGGACGAGGTCCGAGAGCTCTGGCTGTTAAAGGCTTGATCCTACTCGATTTTTTGATCGCGATTGATGGAAACGCCTATCATCATACCGCTAACAACCATGCGACCGTCAACGAATCCTTGAAAATCGAATTCAGCTCGCCGTTTGGGGCGCACTTTTCCCAACTTGACGATCAAAACCAATCGGCAATTCGGAAAGACCGGGAACCGAAATCGAACATTGTCCATGCCTCCAAAGCCAAGAAAATCACCCTCGAGGATTTTGTATTTGCGTGCGTAAAAACCAGCCAATTGTGCAATGCATTCGCAGAGGATAATACCCGGCATCAACGGAAAACCGGGCATATGGCCTGCGATCCAAAATTCTTTGTCTGTGATATCCTTGTACCCGACAATAAAGTTTCTTTCATGGTCGACATGGACCGCGGCCGTCAGTTGTTCCATTTCGTGCCGCTGCGGATTGACACGGCGGATTTCGTTAAGATCGAACATCGGTTTATCGAAATCGAATTCGGTGTAATCGACGATTGGTGCTGGAGGCATCGGACGACTTTACAAATAGACTGCTAGTGCATTGACGGTGGCATCATACAACGATTGAACAGTCTTTTCGACTGTTATCATATCTACTTGCCAGCCAAGATTTTACGAATCTGCGTCAACGCGGTCATCAATCGGTCGGGTTTCATGACAGGGTCAGTCACTTCCACGGCTGTCGCCTGCAGGCTGATTTTGTCGTCCGTATTGCAGCCGATAGTGCTTACGGTCCATTGATCAAATGACAATCGGTCGAACTCAACGTGTAATGGTACCCGCTGTGTCGGTGCCGATCGATTCCCTTTACAGTGAGATACATAGTGATCAGTCGCGAAGACGATTAGACAATGTGTCCGGTCGCTTGAACTTTGGATTTGGTTGTCGATTTGGTATCCGGTCTATTGTTTCTCGACGGTCGGCTGACGGCACAACAATTATTCATCGGCGATGATTTGGCCAAGGTGGACCGCGAAATTCTGAGCTACATCAAGCGAGCCGTACGGCATCCGTAAAATTGTCAATGACCGTTCGGATGTCGGTTTTCTTAATATCTCCACGAACTTCAACATGTCCGAGTTTAGTTGGCAGAACAAATCTTAATTGACCGGCCAGGGTTTTCTTATCCAGTTTCATTCGGTCCAGAATGTCACTAGTTTCTAGTCTCACGGTCGTCGGCAGTTGCGTCGGCAAATCTAAGGCTTTCAGCAGCGCGATCTGGCGGTCTGTCAACGATGAATCGATCAACTGTATTTGCTCCGCCAAGCGACTGGCATAAACCATTCCGATGGCAACTGCTTCGCCGTGCAGAAGTTGTTTGTAACCACAGAGTGCTTCGAAAGCATGCGCGAACGTATGGCCGTAATTTAACACGGATCGCAACCCAGTCTGTTCAAATTCGTCCTGCTCGACGACGTTCGCTTTTAGACGGCAACTGCGAGCGATGACATTCCGCAGCACGTCCGGAGCCCGGTGGTTTAAGCCGTCGACGTTTGCTTCCAAGTATTCGAAGAACGGGGCATCTAGGATGACGCCGTACTTGACGACTTCGGACAGTCCGCTGCGGTATTCTCGGTTGGGAAGCGTTGACAGGACTGACGTATCAATCAACACTCCCAGCGGTTGATAGAACGCTCCGATCATGTTTTTTGCTTGCGCGTGATTAATGGCCACTTTGCCGCCGACTGAACTGTCGACTTGTGCCAAAAGCGTTGTCGGAACGTGAACGAAATGTAAACCACGGGCAAACGTTGCCGCCACAAAACCGGCCGTATCACCCACCACTCCACCTCCAACGGCGATCACGGTCGTTTGCCGATCGGCTTGCAATTCAATTAGTTGGTCATACATTTCGGACGCGACCGATAAAGATTTCGATCGTTCGCCCGGTTTCAGAACGATTCGATGGCAGCTCCAACCCGATGCGATCAAGATTTCATGCACAGTGATCGCCTGGAGGCGTTCGACATTTTGATCAGTAATAACGATCGCTGTACCGGGCGGCGTTGTCCGGGTTGGTAATTTTTTCATCCACCGCTGCAAATGCTCGGAGATCAACGACATGTGATCGCTCGCAATGGCAATCTCGTAGCTCCGAGATCCCAGCGACACATTCACTGTGAATTCATCCGCCGAGTCAGACACAGTGGGATTCCCTTACAAATGATACTGCACCAAACACTAAACCGTGTTCACAATAGCATGCTAACACAGTCGCTTGAACGGCCAGACTGGTATTCGCAATGTGTTAATCTTTCGGTGTGATTGTATCCATAGACTGGCGCATTCGAAACTTGGACATCAAATGTAATAGGATCGCAGCTCATAATGGTAAAAGTGTCCAGTAGCCGCCGCGCGGACTGGCAGATAGCCAATTTTCACAACTCTTCAGTTTTAAGAATATTGCGTATACATGTTTTTATTAAGCAGTTTAGTAGTACACATCATTTGTGGGCGTGACTGGTGCACGTTGAAACAGTCGTTGACGATAAGCAAGCGATCCTGTCTAACAGCGGGCCGAACCACGAGATGAAGGCTGTTCAAATGTCATGCTCGGATGGGGTTGATATCGCCATGGAATTTACTGTCGCCGACGCGATAAATTTCTCATTCTGAAAAAACCGGCTGCGGGTTCCTTCGTTGGTCGGCACAGATCTCACATCGCTGAAACAATGGACCGAACGCCTATCCGGTCGCGTTACGTACCTGCTGGAAAACATCGGCTTGCTCGAAATCGATTGCGATAGCAGCCAAGCCCTGATTCACTCGAACTCATCTGACCAGAGGTCTAACGAAACGAAGTTTTACGAAATTCTTATCCAATTTCATTCGGATGAAAAAATCAGCTTGTGTTGTTTCTGCCCGAAAACTAGCGAGCAGGGCGACATTCAAGTGACGCACGAAGTGCTGGCCAATTTGGGCAACGATCTTGTCTAAACTATTTCATCTGGTGAGTAGGTAAACGCCACGTCATTTCCAAAACAGCGGCCAGACGAATGTCCAGTCCAATGGCAACTCGCACCTTTGACTTTTCATCCAGAAAGGACAATTCGCTGGCGGAGCACATCGGATTAACGGGAACAATTTCGGTGCCCAACCAATGCAAGGTAAACCAAACGACTACAAACTCAGGACAATTCGGCAGCACTACCAAGATTCGGTCCCCGGGCCGCACGCCGAGCTTCTGCAGGTTTGCGGCCACTAACTTAATGCGATCAATAAGTTGGTTGTACGTCCAATTGGCACGGTAGTAGCGGAGTGCGACCCGTTCAGGATAGCGCTCTTGGCTGTAAAGCAATAAGCGTTCAACACGCAGCGGGGTGTAATCCAAGCCGGGCGGAGGATTAACGGGATAGTTGTCGTGCCACACAGCTCGCGGAAAATTCGGATCAGCTTTCACGGGAAACGGCGAGTCGCTTAGATTGTGCGGTTGAACCGCCTGTACATAAGACATGCGAACCTCCCTCATTTCTGGTTCGGTTCACGATTTCTCTCCGTCCCAAACGAAATTCATCACTCAAAACGGAGAAGTTGAGTCGTTGCACGAACGTGCGATCAAGATGGGAACGTACCGGCGCGACAGGAGCCGAGTGCGGATTGTGCCTGACCTCGCACAGAGTTTTTTTACAAGACCGATCCAGAGACTTTAACCAAGTGCGGCAAATGATCCCAACAAATATGTAAGTGAAATCTGTAACGGAAAAATCGGTAAATACTTGCAAAAAATGAAGACGAACGAAACTGCATGGTTGGGACAACCGACTGCCCTTGACCTGTATGGCAAAATCTGAGACAAGTCGCCAATCGCGTTGCGACTCTCTACGTGCTATTTCCAGCACCCATTCCTGAAATCTCTTCTTAGTCCATCGTTCAATCTGTGACGGCGGAATATGTTTCGGACTGTAAAGCCCCTGGTGTGTTTTTTCGGTTGCGTCACCCTAGGTGTGGGCTGCGCGAACTTTGTCGAAACTCGGGCTATTAAGCAGTTTATGAGTGCGGTAGAGTCCGAAAACCTCGAGCGACTGAAGTCGGCCACGACCGAGAATTTCGAACGGAAAACTTTGCGGCTGTCCCAATCTTTGAAGGACTTCAAAATTCTGCGGCTTCCGGATGGCGACACGTCGATTGTCAATGTTGAAGATGTGTCAGAAAACGAAAAACAGGTCATCGTCGAAGTCGGTGAGTCTAAGAAGAAGGTCAAGTACCGTTTGAAACGAAAACCAGAAACAAACAAATGGGTCGTCGACGACGTTTACGTTAAACAAAAACGCAATGGAATCACTTCGGTCAAATCTGTCACCGAGCAGATGGACCTGTTGCTGACCGTTCGCGAAGTCCTGACGGTTTGGGATCAGGCACAGCGTGACAACATCTTGGCCACCACTACGTCTGAATTTGGCCAATTGTTGAGCGATTTGCCGCCAGTGTATTTGGAATGGCTTGCGAAACGCATTGTTGGTAAGAATTCAAATCAAACCGACTTGCGGCCGAACGCGCAGATGGAAGAAGGAGCTGCTACTGTTCGTCTTCCGCACGCGAAGGGTGAGATCGTGATTTCCTTCAAACGTCAACAGGAACGTTGGAAGGTTAGCAACGTGGCGGTTGAATCCAGATCGGAGCAAGATCGCATATCGTCGGTCCGACAATTGGCGGTAGCGGTTCGTACGGGAGTGGATTTTCTGGCACGCTATCAGGCGTCTGATAAACAGGCGTTATCTGAACTTTGCACCAAAGGATTTTTCCAACGTAGCCTGTCGCCTGCTGTACTATCTGCCGTGAAATTGCCCGCGCCTGAATGGCTTAACGACAAGTATCAGATCAAGATACAGAACAAATACGCGGATTTCCTGATCGAACGCAACGCCGACTGGGTAAAAATCCGTCTGGTCCGCGAAGGCGACGGGCGTTTTGAATCTCCGACACGGTTTCTAATCCAGGATGTGACGATTTACGAGAAGCAAGGCTCGCAAGAGAAACGGCTTTCGGCCTTGTTTACCGCACATGCGGTACTGCAAATATTCAGCGAATCGTTCGCGTCGCGGAATCTCGACCACTTGAGCTACAGTGCGACGCCAGACTTCAACCGACGGGTCTGGGGGCGTCTGAACCCAACGACCTTTCGTGACATCACGATTCCGGAAATCGAAAACGCGACACCCAAAATCTTGTCGACCATTTTTCAAGGTCCGATTACTGAAGTCACTGTAACCCAAGGCTCGCGCGCCCTCACGTACGTTTTGCTGGACCGAGGAGGTCAACTTCTGGTCGACGATGTGCTGATGCCCGTGTTCACTCGCCCAAATTCGCTCAAGACGACACTGGAATTATCCATTTCCATCAAGGAATTTGCTGTGGCCATGCGGCTGGATGAAATCGAATTGTTGATGCGAAATTCGTCTAAAGACTTCAATCGTTTGGTGTGGCATCAGACCAAGCAAATCCCACAAGCTGGCTTCGACGTTGACAAGCACTTGCGGTCTCCGCTGAATTCCATCAGCATTGACCAGGATCAGGCGGTCGTTATTCTGGGTGACGACCATTGGGGAGCCAAAGTCACGCTGGTGAAGGAACGCGAGCAATACCTCGTTGACGACGTACTGCTGATCGCAGGGCTGGAATCAGACCAACGTACAGAGCTTAAACAAACGTTAAGAATCCTGCTGGCATCGAACACCCAGAAAAATCAGAATCGGAACCACACAAGTCACGATCTGCATAAGACGTCACCAGTTTTGTCGCCCATTCTTTCACCGCTTAGCCAAGATCCATCAGCAGCGACCCTAATTTCTCCGATCGCTCAGCCGCTACGCTAATCCCACGCAGTGTTCGCGGCCGCTCTTATTCCCATAGAGCAGCTTCGGGTGTAGTGCTGTAAATCACTGCGGCTGGTTCCCTCTTGAGCATTTCTCGCGAACCCCGTATACATCAAGTATCTATAAAATTGGTACATCCGAATGGTCTCGCGTGAAGTCTCTATGTGATTGATGAAGAAAAGCTCGACGCGGGCCAAGGAGTTTGGACCATGAAGTATCTTACTGGTTGTGTTTTCTCGGCAGTCTTGGGTTGCCTGTTGACGGCTTGGATTTCGGAAGTCGATACGGACAGCCAGATCGTTGCTCAGGTGCGTCAAGATGAACGTGGTCCAGGATTTTCTGGCACATACTCCCGTAGTTCAGCGTTGGCAAGATTCCCGGATAGTTTCAACGAACAGGGTCTGACGGCCGAGGAATCCGTTAACGTGGCCGTTTACGATAACGTCAACAAGAGCGTCGTGCACATTACGACTAAAGGTTCCCGTATCGACGGCTTCTTTTTTCTTGAAGTGCCTTCGGAAGGAACGGGGTCTGGTACATTAATTGATAAGGTGGGGCACATTTTAACTAACTTTCACGTGATCGAGGACGCCCGTGAGGTTGCCGTGACGCTTTTCAACGGAATAACGTACGACGCTTCGTTCATTGGCGCTGATCCGGTCAACGATGTATCGGTTATCAAAATTGACGCTCCCCAAGACACGATCCATCCGGTGACGTTCGGAGACTCCAAGATATTGCGAGTCGGGATGCGTGTATTCGCCATCGGCAATCCGTTCGGTCTGGAACGAACGTTGACCACCGGCATTATCTCTAGTCTAAACCGATCGCTTCAGATCCGCGGTAATCGGAATATCAAATCGATCATTCAAATCGACGCTGCGATGAATCCGGGCAGCTCCGGTGGTCCGCTGCTTGATTCACACGGACGGCTAATCGGTATGAATACGGCCATTGCCAGCAAGACCGGACAAAATTCTGGCATCGGTTTCGCTATTCCCGTGAACTTGGTATCACGGGTCGTTCCCGAACTGATCACGCATGGTCGCGTCATCCGACCGGAAATCGGCATTCAAAAAGTGTTTGAGACAGAGCACGGCTTGCTGATTGCTCAACTGACGCCGAATGGACCCGCAGATCGTGCAGGACTGAGGGGCCCCATCATTCGTCGCCGTCGCGGCCCGTTCATCATTGAGTACGTTGATCGTAGCACCGCCGATTTGATCGTCGCCGTCGATGGCGAAGAGGTGAAGAGCGCCGATAGTTTTCTGGATATCATCGAACGTAAAAAGCCGAACGATCGTGTCATCTTAACAATCATTCGCGAAGGTCGGCGGATGGATGCGCCTGTAATTTTGGTCAATCCAATCGACGTCCTCTAATCGGGCAGCACCAGACTGTGATGTTTGCACGAATGAACCAGAAATTCACTATCGCTAATAAGGGTTTCAGATCGTTGTCGTTGGCATTGATTTTTCTTTGTGGCTGTTCGGCAGACTCTAAGTCGCAACCGGACAGCCAAACTGAATCGCCATTTTTAGGGATGGAGATTGAGGTCGCTGCGCCGCAGGGACCTGAGTTCACAACCCTTTGGAAGCTGACGTTGGATGAATGGGCCGCCGGAATTGGTGCGGATTATCGCATCAAGGAGTACGATTTGAGTTGGTCCACAATCTCGCTAATGGATGCCATAGCTGGCGAGTTGAGCGGAGGGTCGAATTCCGCAGCAAACGTGTTAGTGTTTCCGATTACGGAAGTCACAACACTTGCTGTGGACGGGATCTTGGGGCCGATTCCAGAAAAGGAACTCTCGGATCACAAGGATTCGTTGGGCTGGCTCGACCTGTTTCAAGGGCTTCGCGAACAAGTCGCGTCGATTCAAGAGAAGCCGATGATCATTCCGCTATGCTCGCCCGTGTTGGTTTGTTATTACCGTCGCGACTTACTAGAGAACGCGGGGTTGGATCCACCACAAACCTGGCAGGACTATCAAAGGTTTGTCGACACGCTTGAACGGTGGGCCGTTGTGGATAAAGAAGTGCTAACGGCCGTTGAGCCATGGGGTGAGGATTTCCGTTCGACGATGTTTCTTGCCCGCGCCGTATCGTATGCAAAGCATCCGAGCAACTATTCGCTGTTTTTCGACATCCAGAGCGGCGAGCCTTTAGTCGACGGTCCAGGTTTTGTTCGTGCACTGGAATCGGCCCAGGCGGCGGTGCAAAAGATGCCGGAAGAAATTAGGCGATATACACCATCCGATTGCCGTCGCGATTTCTTTGCCGGAAAAGCCGCCATGGCTATCACGTTCGAGACCGCGCTGGATAATTTGCCACTGTCGTTCGGGCCGGGGCAACCGGTCGTCAGAAAAGATAGACCATCGACTTCTGCGACCAACTCTGGTCGAATCAAGTCGATGAACGTCGGTTTTTGTCGGTTGCCGGGAGTGAATGAAGTTTACAACCGATCGTCAAAGATGTGGGAACAAACACCGGATGAATCAGTGAACCGCGTCGCGTTGACAGCTTTTGGCGGGCTGTGCATCGGTGTGTCGGCCAATCGTTGCCGTTTAGAGACCCAAGCGGCGTGGGATTTAGTGAAGACGCTGGCGGTTGATAAGATCGCAAACACTTTTCCACACGCTACTAAAAGTCTGTGTCGGGAATCACAGCTCGCTGAGGCCAGTTCATGGATTGGGGCAGACTTGACGGCGGATGAAAGGGGCCGTTATCTGAGCACCGTGTCGCGAAGTCTGAATAATTCGCGAGTGGTCGCCGAATTGCCGGTTGTGGAGCGTGCCCGTTTTCGTGTGGCTTTGACTGAAGCACTCGGCACCTTGTTGGCAGGTGCAACGACTCCCAGGGCCGCATTAAAAGATGTCGGCCGGCGCTGGAGACAGATTGTGGAAAAAATTGGTGCGGGCCGGGTAAGAGATAGCTATCGCATTCGCTTGGGATTGGCGCCGCTCGGTTCAAGAAAGTGAGTAGGCAGAACTGACGGCTTATAATCAGTTTTCGAAAGCGAGGTCTGTAGTCAGGAAACCGTGAGCGGTTTCACGTTGATGCGGCGGCCATCGCGATCAAAATATACAATGCCTTCAACGAGTGAGTAGATTGTATAGTCGTTGCCCATGCCAACGTTTCGTCCGGGATGCCATTTCGTACCGCATTGCCGGATAAGAATATTTCCTGTGACGACTCGTTCGCCACCGAACTTTTTCACACCGCGATATTGCGCAAGCGAGTCGCGGCCATTACGGCTGGAGCCTTGTCCCTTCTTGTGTGCCATAGTCCGCCATCCCGTTCGTTCAGAACCAGTCGACTAATTTGGTAGTCTAGCAATTCGGGTCTTTGCTGCCAATGGAAGTGGTACGTGTTGTGCTCGACGCATAGTACACAAGCATGACAACTCTGGTCGGTTCACGTGTAGACTTTGCAATTGTCGCGGAACGTGAAATCGAACCCGCCGATCCAGAATCGCACGAACTCGAGGAGCGATCTATTCCGATAGCTCTATGGCCTTCTCCTCAGATGGCTTGGGAATATTGTTGTTTGGCTGGTCTGGATCTTTACCTGGCAACTTTGTGTTTTCCGGTTTGTCGAGCGGTTGGAATACCACATTGTCCGGGCGGTAGATCCATGTTGGTTCGTGTGTGTTGCCTTGGTGGTCGTCCTGCCGGAACTCCGTCTCATTCTCATCGAACTGGTCGCCCGGGCGCCAGTACTTTTGGATCAATGTCTTTCGCCAGATTTGTGGTGGCGGACCATCCGCAAGTCGATCAGTGCTAGTCGTGTAATACCAAACGGCATCTATAGCATTCGGTGGCGGGATTTTCCTGGCGTCGAACAGGTTTCCAAGTTCTCCAGCCGTCAACCAATTTCCCGTGCCGTTCCATACCTGGTCCGAGATACGCAATTTGCTATTTTTCACCAACTGACTCAAATCCTGATACGACACAGGTCCGTAAACTAATTTGTAACCGTTTGAGAATCCAGTCATAAAAATCGTGAAGTGATCCGTTTCCGGATCGATGCCTCGCCACATCGCCACACCATAACGTGCGTTGAGCTTTGTCGCGCCGACCGCGGTAATAGGGGGAATGGGTCCGACGATTTCGACCGAGTTCTGAAAAACCTGCCGTTCGCGATCCATAATCGCGGCTTGTGCTTCTGGCAGAATCTCGTCGTCGTAAATATTCTGGATCCCATTGTCGTCGGTTACGAGTGTAAATTCCGGCAGGAACATTAGCTCACTCAACTTTCCGGTCGTCGGATTGGTCGGTGGTGGATCGAAAATATTTCTCGGTGTCGTGTCCGATTGGTCTTGCTTTTGTTCGATCTGACGGCGTATTGCTCGGTAGCACAAATACCAGACGTTGTTGCGTTTTTTTATACCAGTTTTGGGATCTGTGATGTCGACCGAAATCATGCGTGGCGGCTTGAGATTGACTTCCAGAACAAACAGATTATTTTGAGCTTTGCGTTCCGTGCCCGTCGCCAGCGCTTTGGCTGAGTTGTCGAATCCTTGAGTGCTCTGCGCAGTTGCGGTCCTCACCAGCAACAGCGTCACACAAGTACAA
This sequence comes from Planctomycetota bacterium, assembly GCA_963582345.1. Classification (GTDB taxonomy): domain Bacteria; phylum Planctomycetota; class Planctomycetia; order Planctomycetales; family Planctomycetaceae; genus CAUZSN01. The sequence continues at coordinate 16,168 of CAUZSN010000017.1, read as the reverse complement.
AGGAGAATTGCCCAAGTAGTAGCTCGACGAACGACTTGATTCATAATTCACATTCCGAACACGGCTCGGCTGACAGGTCCCTGGTTGGTCCGCTTCGTTGCACCTATCGCGAGCACTTCTATTGGACGCCAGCGCCCTCGACTATATCAGTCACGAATTGGCACGGTCAAGATGTCGTCGCCACAAGTGGCTTCGACTCAAGTAGAAGATACCGATATGTATCGAATTTGACTATGTCATTCGCGTCACATGGGGCATACTGCCGGATTGCCGTGCCATGGCTGGTAACCTCAATCTCAATTTTAACCTAAACAATCGGAAGAACGACTTTTTAATTTATCGGCGAGTAGGGGCGTGTCGGTACAGGTCTATTCCAGTCAATATTTTTCAACTTCATCAGTTCGGTAGGCAACTTTTAGGACACTTTTATGCATTTTATCAGCGCCAATGGTCGTTCGCGGATAGGTATCGATCACAATAAATTTGGCTTAGCCGTCAATTTCACGTATCGCCAATCCGCCGTGTGGCATTTCGGAATTGGGCCGCAGCGCTTCCTCGTAATACTGGGGCTGCGATGCTTAGCAGACGCCGTAAATTAAGAGCAGTTGTTTCGCAGCAGAATACTTGTTGGGTTCGACGAATAACGATTTCTGCCGACCAACGGGCAGCGTGAGTTTCAAACGATAGCCGGGTCTACGTGATGTCGCCTTCGACTGTGTCCGAAGCATTGGTCGCCTAACGGAAACGCTCATTGCATCCAAGATAAAATACCGTAGTGTTCGAGTTTCCGGTTATACTGCGATTTTGGTTCACAAGATCGGATCTCTTGATGAATTCAACATGGATTTTCTTCGTAGATTGTTTCCGACGGGTTATACTTTTTCAGTGTTCTCAGTTAACTTTTTTCCACAGCCGTTCAGCTAACTACGGGTTTCTCTACACGTATTCCAAATGACCCGTTAGAATTGGCTCATGCTGTGATGCTTTGTGACGAACGACACCCAAGAGTATTCTCAAACTGGTTATATCCGTTTCTTAAACATACCAAGTAGAACAGTTATGTCCACGAGTGTAGAGCCATTCATCAAGGGAAGTTACGCATTTATCAGCCTTGGGTGTCCGAAGAATTTGGTTGACAGCGAGAAAATGCTTGGCACCCTGGCATTGGACGGTTACGCGCTCGTTTCCGAGCCGGATCAGGCCGACTTCGTAATCGTCAACACCTGCGGTTTCATCGAAAGTTCGCGGCAGGAGTCGAAAGCGGTCATTCGCGAGATGATCGATCTGAAGCGAGAAGGTAAGACAAATGGGGTCATCGTTGCCGGATGTCTTCCCGAACGCGTTGGTAGCAGTTTGCTCGACGAAATGCCTGAAATCGACCATATTGTGGGGGTTTTCGGACGCGACGAGATCAACCGCGTCGCCGATCACTTGATCGGCCGGGCCAGCGAGCAACGTGAATTGTTTCGGCCCGCTCCCATCAAGGCGATGGATGATCGTGCCCGATTACGGATCACGCCCAAGCACTTTGCCTATTTGAAGATCTCGGAGGGTTGTGACCGCACCTGTACGTTCTGCGCGATCCCCATGATGCGAGGCAAACACATAACGAAACCGATTGAAATGGTTGTCGACGAGGCTCGTGAACTCGTTGACGACGGTGTTCGAGAACTAATTCTTGTCGCTCAAGACACCACCTATTACGGGATGGATCTATATGGTGAAGTCCAATTGGTGGAGTTGCTGAACAAATTGGAACAGATTGACGGCATCAACTGGCTTCGGTTGATGTACTTATATCCGATCAACTTTACTGATGAGTTGATTGAAACGATTGCCAATTCTCGGAAAATCATCCCGTATCTTGATCTCCCTCTGCAGCATATCAACGACGTGATGTTGAGGCGCATGCAGCGTCGCGTCAACCGCATTCAGACTGTCGAACTCATCGAAAAGCTGCGCTCGTCGATTCCCAATTTGGTATTACGGACAACACTGATCACCGGCTTTCCCGGCGAGACGCCCGATCAATTTGAAGAACTGAAAGAATTCGTACAACAAGCAAATTTTGAGAGAATGGGAGTTTTTACCTATTCACTGGAGCCGGGTACCCCGGCGGAAAGGCTGTCCGGTCATTTGCCGGAAGACGTCAAACAGACTCGTCGCGATGAATTGATGAAACTGCAGCAGGGAATTGCCTTCCGTTTCGGCGATTCGTTGGTCGGTTATGAGCTGGACGTGATCATCGATAGCCAAATCGACGACGAACTTTGGCTAGGCCGGACTTACGCTGATGCTCCAGAAATTGACGGAAGCGTATACGTGGTCGGCAGCGGCATACGTATTGGCGACTTAGCGCCGGTTGAGATTGTTGAACGCCGCGATTACGATTTGGCCGGGGTTCATGTCGATGACGAGGAATCATGATCACCCAGTACTTCGTCTCAGACACAGCAGTCGGTATGTGATATATTGCGGACATAAGTGCGCGCGACTTGTCGGGCGACGAACTGGTGTTGACTGCACAGGTACCAATTGGTGACACTAACCTGTCCAGGACGATTCGAAAAAGTACGTTCTTTGAGCTCCAAAGCCTTTACATGGTCACGACGGGAAACCAGGCGCGCGCGACAAAAAGTCCCCAAAACACGCCCACTTCGCATGTCTTGGCCATCGACTGCAAGTCACTGAATGTCCCGAATCTGATCACGCTTTTGCGCTTGGTTCTCGCATTCGTTTTGTTCGTAATGATCTACGTCGAGGCGCTTTGGATTTCAGCTGCAGTTGTCTTTGTTGCCGCTGCGTGCACTGATGCATTGGATGGCTGCATCGCGCGTCGCTATGGCATGGTCACGGTTCTGGGAAGGGTTCTCGATCCTTTTGTCGACAAGATCATCATCTGTGGTTCATTTATCTTTTTGCTCAATAAGAATATCGATTTCGGTTCTGGCATGGCATTAACCTCCGGAGTGAACGAGTGGATGGTGATCATCATCATCGGGCGTGAAATGTTTGTGAACAGTTTGCGCGCGTTTCTGGAACAGCATGGTCGCGATTTTTCAGCAACGTTAAGTGGGAAGATCAAGATGGTGACGCAATGTATTGCCGTAACCGTCGGTCTGCTGTCGCTAAGTCCCGACATCGGCGGACAATACCCAAAATTTAACGTTTTGCGGGATGTACTACTTTGGACTGCGGTCGCAGTAACTGCTTATAGTGGCGTCACATATAGCTACCGAGCTTTTGTCATGCTCCGGGCTGAGTCCCAGGCATGACAATGCGTTGGGTTGAAAGACTCATCCAATCGATTTCAACCGCAGACCCTTCGGCACCAACTGGCGTTCCACTAACTCGAACAAGCCCTGAACAATTAATGCCATCAGTGCGGCCGGAATTGCACCCTGAAGGATCAAGCTGTTGTCATTCAGCCGAATGCCTGTCAAAATTGGCTGTCCGTAGCCTCCGGCGCCAATCAGAGCCCCCAGCGTGGCGAATCCCACGTTGATCACCGCGGCTGTTTTGATGCCCGCTAGGATTGTTTGTGAGGCCATTGGGAGTTCGATCAGCCACAGCCGCGCTACCGTCGGAAGCCCCAAGGCCGCGGCCGACTCACGCAGTTGGATCGGAATGTCATGCAGCCCTGTAAAAGTATTTCGAACAATCGGCAGCAGACTGTACAGAAACAGCGCGATTATGGCGGTCGCTGATCCCGACCCGATGGTGCTCAAACCTAGTTTGCTGACTGGGACGATTAGTATCACCAACAGGGCCAGTGCCGGAATTGTTTGAATAATCCCCACGGCTCCCAACAAACTCTGACCGACAATCGCCGGCAACTTCGTCGCGACGATGCCTAAGGAGATGGCAGCCAGGATTGCTGGGATCAACGATTTGCGAACCAAGTCTAGGTGCTCTTTGGTGTGTTTCCAAATCCTGTTGGCGACGGTTTCCTTTTGCACGGCCACTCGGATCCCAAACTTCTTGTTAAGGAATTCCGCCGCGACGTGCGATTCCGGAATTCGATGCAGTTCCGCGTACCCATTCATCGTCATAATTTCGGTTTCCGATACATTGCCTTCTAGCTGTTTCAGCAGGTTGACGAATTCTGGCGCGCGTTGTTCCAGATCCGCGCGGTACAGAAAGACGGCGTCGTATTTCGGAAAAAAGTAGCGGTCATCTTTGAGCTGACGAATGCCGTAATAACGTATTTTGGCATCGGTCGTGTAAACATCGATCGCATCGGCCGAACTTTCATCGAGCAAACGATAGGCCACGTCATGATCTACTCCTTTAACATCCAGCGACGGCAGTTGGTAATGTTTTCGAAGACCGGGCCAACCGTCTCCACGGTGCACGAATTCGCTGCTGAACCGTAATCTGAGTTTCGGGTCTTTCGCCAGGTCAGAGATATTTGTCATTCCTTTTTTTTCCGCTACTTGCTCTTTCATACCGATGGCGTACGAGTTTTCAAAACCAAGTGGCTGAGTCATCAGAATGCCGCGTTCACGCAGTGCCTGGCGGATCGCCTGTTCGCTGTGCACAACCTTTCCGGAAAAAATTTCCTCGCGGATGGTACCCGTATATTCGGGGTAAACATCAATTTCACCTTCCTGTAAGGCTCGAAACACAAGCTGTGTACCACCGATTTGTTGATAGTGAAATGAGTTTGCTCTCACACTTTGCCCTAGGTGTCTGGCCAGTTCTCCTAGAATGATCGATTCAGTGAATGCTTTCGATCCGATGCGCACCGAATACTGCTGACACGATATCGGTGTAAATGCCAGCAGAGGTAGAATGGCAGCGAGAACCAACCAGCGCATCGTCAAGTTCTGTTCCCTTCCAGTGGACCACGTTGTGCATTCACAAACTGTGTAACAAATGGATTGGTAGGCGCATTCACGAGTTCCTGAAGCGTTCCCTGTTGCACAATCTTTCCATCGCAGAGCAACAGGATCGAATCGCCAAGGAAGGCCGCTTCGCCCATGTCATGCGTCACCAGTACGACGGTCTTGCCCAACGAGAGAAAAATCTCGTGCAGTTCGTCCTGTAACTCCGAGCGAATCATCGGATCTAGCGCTCCTAATGGCTCGTCAAGTAACAGCACGTCGGGATCCAACATCAAAGCTCGCATCAAACCGACACGCTGCCGCTGTCCCCCTGAGATTTGGACCGGATACCGATCTAGGGCATCCATTGGAAAGTGTGTCATTTCGGCCAACTCGTTGATTCGATGTGATATTCGATCGTCGTTCCACCCCAAATGTCGCGCCATTATGCTGACATTGCGTTCCGCGGTTAAATGCGGAAATAGGCCGCCATCCTGTATGACGTATCCCATCTTTTGTCTCAGTGTCAGGATCACGTCACCACTAATTTGCGTCTGCTGGAACCATACGCTGCCGCTATCCGGTTGAATCAACCCGATCATCAGCCTCAGCAACGTCGATTTGCCGCAACCGCTAGGGCCGATGATGACGAAGACTCGACCAGTTTCGATACGCAGATTCGTGGGTGCCAGAACCTGCCGACCTGCGTAGGATTTTGAAACGTGCCGCAATTCCAGCATGTCGTCGCACTCAGAACAGTAAAAAGTGTAAATTGTGGTTCACGGCATCGTTTGGAAGTCGCTTGGTCGGCTGCTCAATTCAATAGTAGCCGTAGGCCAGGACAAGCATAGCGCGGGTCCGGCACCTCGTTCCGCCGGAACAGCTCGGTGTTTATTCCGACCTGTTTACTTGAAACGAGAAAGTCGATTTGAAACGGAAATCAGTTCTATTTCAATTGATTGTAGTGTTTTTATTTCGTAGGCCAGTCACGTTCGTCAAACAAGATCTCCTAGTAAGATTTGCGGTCCGGGGTTCAGGAGAACCTGGCGTTTTCGTTCACGACTATTGGCGATAAGGATTTTTCTGTAGTGTTCGAAATGGAGATGCGAGGATTCTAAGGAGAACTCGCCCCACTGGGCTGGCTTGGCCAGGGGGGTATCATTATCGTCACGAAAGAGAAAGCCAACCAGACTGCGATCGTCGCCAGAGTGATTCGGCGTCCTAACAGAAACGATTCCGGACGATATTCGAAGGTGACTTCATACCGACCGGATTCTGGGATCTCAACAGCACGCCAGCCACCAAATGCGGATTCGATAGGTACTGGGCCCGTTGTACCGTTTTGTGTCAATTCTGCGTGCCAACCGAGGTAGAGCATATCGGCCAGGACGAGTACTGCTGGTGAATCAGCCGTGCCGCTTACTTTCACACGCTCGCCAGCTACGATGACGCGGTCTGCAGGGCTCGCGTGTTCCAACATTCGTCGGCGGGCGGGGGGTGGGCGGCGAAATAGACGCGGGTCGGTACCCGGAGCGGCATCAGAAGTAGCCGGCAACGGAAACGTCCAGGCCCGTGAGGTTCTCACGTCCGGCTGCCACAAGGTCCAACTCACCCACGATGGCGGGGCTGCTTTATAGCGATACATCGTAAGCCAGGGATCAGAGATTCTCTTGACCAGTCTCAGATTCTTTGTGATTCGAAACGCTCTAACGGGTTCACGCACCAGCATCCGAACATCAGCGAGGCGCAGAAACTCGACATCATCAGCCTGAAGTCCTTGGTCCGTCATGCCCAGTCGCAGACCCATATCCCACCATCTTGGCACTCGACCGGACATAATCGCAAATGACGATCTTGGCCAGAAAAGATCTGCCACGACGCTGGTTCGTTCGGACCAGTACACCTGTGTATCCGGTATGGTGTCGTTGCCCAACGGTGCCGCACCGGCCAACATCCACAGGTTGTGAAAGGGGGCGATAACTCGGCCAGAAGTCCGAGCCGCGACTTCACCCAGCACGCGGCTTCGCTCGACCAATGCTATATCCGGCTCAAATGAAACGTCTCGTAGTGTTGCAGTGACCATGCTCAGATCGAAGATGCTCCATACTAGAACAACCAACATCAGCCGTCTTTTCGAGTGGTACAGAGGACGTATCAAACTTATGACCACCAGCAGGCCCAAGTTTACGGCAGGAAGTGTCAGTTCCTCAGCGAGTATGTTGCTCAATTCTTCCTTGAAGGTGACCGATTCCGAACGCAATTCACGAAGAGTGTATCCATGCGAGAGCAGCTCGTTCCACAAGAACCGGTCCGGTGACTTGTTGAATTGATCGCTCCTGGCTGTCACGGCGATGATTCCCGCCATGCCGAGGACCAACACAATTACGGCCACGGCAACATATGCGCGACACCAACGATGGAACCGGACTGGTTCGATCCGTTCCAATCCGCGTCCGGCAAGCAAGCCCAGAAACAGTCCGCTAACAATACTCCACCGCGCGGCGCCCGGAAACCATTCAAAACCTGGTAAGGTCATCAGCAGCCGTATGTTTGGCAAAGAGGGAATGATGCTCAATGCAAGACTTCCAAACAGCACCATGCACCAGACTCGGACCTTTTCGTCTCGTCGACCCACGCCGATGGCCCATAGAGCCAAACCGAACGGAAGCAGGCCAATATAAGGTAGGCTTTCCAAGTGTGCCGTGTGCCACGGGACCCACACAGTCGGTTTCCACAACGGATGTGCGAGTAACGTCGGTGCGATGTAGTTGATCAAAGCCAATGGATGAGTCGCGAAACTCGTGATGTACTCAAGATTTCGCCCTCGCGCACTTCCCCAAATGAGTAGCTCGGCTGTCGGAACGAGCTGAATTGCTGCCATTGCAAGGGCTCCAACCATGGCAGGGGGCAACAGTAGGCTGCGCCACAGAATGACGCATCGGCGCCCTTGTGCAAACAATACGGCTGTCCCGGCCAGCATCACAATCACCAATTGGGTGTAAAATGCGATTTGAAAGTGCCCACCCAAAAGCTGCACGGCCAAGACCAAAGTCACGCAGCAAAGCCAGTACCACGCACCATCATTCAACCATCGCCAGACAGCCAGAACGGCCAACGGCAGCCAGCATCCCGTAGTGTAGGACCACTGTTGTGACTGGTGGCCGATGAAGAAACCCTGCCCAATGAAGACCACAGCCGTCAAGATCGACGCCCAGCGGTTCAATTGGAAGCCTCGTGCACAGAGGTATGCGAACCAGCCGGCCAACACGAAGTGGAGAACCATACTGTTCGCGTAGGCATCGTGCGCGTCGAAAAGGCCATACAACAACAGGTGGAGAGGATACAGTGCACCAATTTGTCCCTCAGCCAGTACCGGCACGCCAAATCCTGACTGCTCATTCCACAACGGAAGACGGCCGTGCCGAAGAGCGCTATCGTAATACGTCATCGCTGGCAGGTGCACGGACAATATTTCGCTGCTGACTGGTCGCTGGCCGGCGATCGTTATCGGCCAGAACCACACAGCAACAAGCAGTACCAGAATTCCGAAAGGCAGAATCCGCTTGCTCCAACTAACGGATTCGACTTCCTGAAGTGAGCCTTCGGCCATGTCGTACCTTGCACCTTTGTCAAGTTGCGTTCATGGTGTCTGTTGCTGCGATTTGTCAGGCGCGAACGAGGTTTCTTCACTAAGCACCAACCGCATCACTTCGTCGACCGTAAACTCGAATTCTATTGCCTCTTCCTCTGCCAAGATGTGATACCAAAGCTCGGCTCGGGCTTTAATCGGGGCATTCGTTCGTGTGAGATCGACTGGTACCAAGTAGTCAAAGCGTCGTTCTTCCCCCGGCTGTAGCCGAGTATTCTGGGTAGGCTTTGCCAGCAGATCGACTCCTCTTTCAAAAGGCCCCATACGTTGGCGGAAAGTTTCGATCTGTGGCCATGTTTTGACCAGTTTTGTGCTGTGACTTTCAGGATTTTGCGCGAGTGACGTACTGCGTTGATCGTTGAAGTTGCGCTCAGGAGCAATCGGCTTTGCGTCGATTGGTGTCCCCTGTGCGTCGGCGAGAGTTGTGTGGAGCGTTAGGACGCGGTAAAAGTGCTCGCCGCCCGGTACTTGATGCCCGACGCCGGAAACATTGATTCCGACTGACACCTGCACCAGCTTCAGATCCTCGTGCCACTGAACAGATAGTTCCAGGTCCAGAGCATTTCTCAACATTGGCAGACTGTAACCGCCGGGCATCACATGATCGCCGTCAGGCATATGACAATCGTGGCAACGAGTTTCGCCTCCACCTGTGACGCGGTAATGAAGGAATTCCTCGAAGCTGGCTTGCTGTTGTTCTCCGATAGAGCCGTCCGACAACTTTATAAATCCAAACTGATGACAACCTGCACAGAACTCCGCCGTGCCCAATTCGGGAGCTAGTCGAACCGGGTGTGCCGTTTTGGCTTTCGGTGTAATGTGCGTGACCAGCACGTGTCCGTCGCGCACATGGCATGCCAAACAATCCACGCCATTCGTAAGCCATTGCTGTCGTGACGCGAATGCCTCATCAAGCCGTTCAGGTTCTTGGGACGGTAAGACGTTCAGACCTGGGTTGATGGGGACGTGACAATTCACGCACCATTGCTTTCGTCCGAATGCGGAGGCGAGACACTGCTTCCTGAAGTTGTCGTTGATGCCCGCCACAAAGTGACGGCTCTGTTTCCACTGTTCATACTCTTGGGAATGACATGAGCCGCACCATTGATTGGTCCATTGTGTCGGTGCTTGTGGATCTAGGGCAGTCAACCCGTGATCGAATAAAACGGGAGTCACAGGTTGGCTCGTCTCGACGAATGACAAGAAAACGAGCCCGACCGCGAATGTGCTAGCGCCGAGGAATGCCACGACCAGAATTCCCAGACTTGTCCTGACGAGTGTCTTGCTGTTTCCCAGAAACACCGCCAGTACCTTATAATTGAAGGAGTGCGTAAAACGAATCGACGGTTTTCTCTGTATAAGACGACTTTTACGGCTTCAAGATCGGTTCAAGTCAGCATACCAGAAACCTCTTGAGGATAACAAATCTTTCTTGGCCAATCGAAACTAGCCATGGGACAAGGACGATAGTTCACAAACGACTGCACTTAATATGAACGTTTCCCCAATTGGCCGAATAGGCATTCTGACTTTACTGGCGATCGTCCACCTCAATTTCTATGTTTCCGCATTGCTCACGGATCATCTGCAAGTCTTTTTTCCCCAGGAGATAATCCTGGACATCAAGACACTCGATTATGCCCAAATCCCCGATGGGGCAAGAGCGTGCTTCGACGGAGGCCCGATTGTTGGGGAGCGAAGTCGAAGTCTATGGATTCCCAACGTCTATCATCCCGTCACAACGATCTGTCTGGGCGGAGTGCTACAGTTATTCTCGATCGAGACTGGATTCGTTTTGTTCACCATTTCCAAACTACTGATTACGGTGCTGTTATTCTGGGCCGTCTATTCACAGTATTGCCAATCCAAAAACTTCCTTTGGGCATCTCTCGTTTTCTTCTCGTTTTTCGCCCAGGCAATTGAAATTGGTTGCGGTCAGTATCAGTTTCTCCTGAATCTGTTCTTATTTCTGTTTCTCTTCGGGATCGTGCACGATGCATCTGAGTGGAGATTGTCAATTGCATACTTGGGATCATTGCTCATCAAGCCTGTCGGTTTACTTTGGGCACCGGTGCTACTGTTGAAAGGCAAGTGGCGGACGTTGGTCTGGGGGCTGGGAGGTTTTGCGTTGTTGACCGTTGCTGGCACGTTCATCCGAGGCGGAGAATTCTATCTGAAGCGACTTGTCTTCAGGATGAGGGCCGGGACAGAGTTGCTAGACCCCGTGACGAACGGAGTGGTCTATAATCTTGAGGCCCCCTTGATCTTTCTTGGTTGTGATGCGGCGGTCACTCAAATCCTTGAGTATGTTGCGGGGATCATTCTCCTGGGTTGTCTTGTATCTCGCCGAATTACTCTGTTCGCTGGAGTGTTCTTGTGTGTTTGTTATTTTCTTCTGTTTTATAGCGAAGCCTATGAATATCATTACACGTTGCTTGTGCCGTTGTTCGTCGTTGGCCTGTTGACTCAAAAGGAGTTCGATCAACCGTTCGCGAAGATCTGTATTCTGGTCAGTTGCTTGCCGTCGCCCTATTTTGTGTTTAAGGCACTGGGATTATTCACGCTTCCTCCGGAAATGGCTGCGACATTGCCGAAACGTTACGATTATGATTTGGCTCGCATTGTTAGCGTCGAAGGGATTTGTGTTATGATGTTGATTCGGGTGCTCCCGACGCTCGCGCTTGCAATTTACGTTGTGACGACGAGCTTTTCGTCAAGAGGCGACAAAGGCTATGCCCATCAGGCACAGTGACGGACTGTAACGAAACAAGTCCGCTATGGTTCCAAGATTGGCCGGTGCTGGTGGCACGCGTTCGGTTCGTAGAGCCGATCATAGGCAAGGGACTGAGGCTCTCGGTTCAACTTCAATTGCATGCTATTGGAGTCTTGGTAACACCGAAATGGCTTTGCTGGTTGGCCCAGTCCATGTATCCCAGTGATCTCACATACCGATAAGTGATGCTTCGTGCGTTCGGGGTAGACAAAAAGGCTTTCGATGGCGCTCATCGGTCCAGCCGCTATTCTTTATCGACAATCAGACACGCACCATGACGGAACATGATGTAAGACCAAGCCCACTGTAGTGCGACGAAGAGACGGTTCTTGGAACCGGTTAGACAATAGATATGGAGGATCAAACTTCGGCAACGAGTATTTGGAATACATGCGACGTACGGGCCGCTTCATTCTGCGAATAATTCGCGGGTCTGTCTGAATTTCTGGTGTGCTCGTGCATCTTTTCTAGGGATTGTACAAGTGGCGAATTCGACAGAGTTTGAATTATTTTAGCCATTCGTATCAGTGTCGAGACCCGAGGTGCTGGGTGGATGTGCACGGATTTTCCTGATCGGCTTCGAAGCAGATAGCACACAAACGGTAGAAAGCACTGGTAATAATAGAAAACCACCAAGGGCCGGTTTGTAGTTGCCGAAGTGATCCTTGGACAGTGCCAAGGGCAAAGGGCCCAGGGCAGCGGCAATCACTATGATCGACGTGACAACTCCGCGAATCGCTCCTTGGAACATGCGGCCGTAGTAATCGATCCACACAAACATCCCGGTGCTGCGTATAATGCCTCCTTGCATTCCGAGCAGTGCCGAATAGGCGATCGCCCAAATCGGTGATGGCATTACCATCAGCAGTATCAGTGCCGTAGTCAGAAATAGCATACTGCCGACCAGCAGATACCGGGCTTGGATGCGGTCGCTAAGAAAGCCGGCAATAATACTAACAACCGTAGCTATCGCCGCGTTTAATCCGAGCAGACGCAAGGCATCGATCCGGGAAACTCCTTGTTCACCAAGCAGTGAAACCTGATGAAACATCAAGCCGGTACCGATCAACGAACACGTGCACACGACGGTCATTAGCTTCCAAAACGTTGCGGTGCTACATGCATCGCGCGTCGTCCACGATTCTGTCTGTGCAACCTTGTTGATCTGATAGGCCTCCGTGGGTTCCGAATCCGAGGGCCACCGGCCATCTGGCAACAAGCCCAAGTCCTCGGGACGGTTTCGAACCAGCAGAATTCCTGGAAGAATCAACACGAACCAAACGGCAACCGCCAGAATTATCCAAGCGTACCGCCATCCAACATATGCGATGAGAAAGTCATTAATTTGCGGGATCGTCATCACAGAAAAAGTTCCGCCTGCCCCCACCAACCCCATCGCTAATCCCCGCCGCCGCTCGAACCATTCACCGACAATCCAGGTCGAAATCAGGGTCAAACAACCCTGTCCCAGGCAGCGAATCAAACTGAACCCGATGTAGAGGGCAACCAAATGTCGAACGGTGGACATCCACAGACATGCCAGCCCTAACAGCAATGCCACAGTCGGCAGCATGTGCCTTGCTCCGTGGGCATCTAGTAATCGGCCGATCCAGGGGAGCGTCAGACCGCCGATCAGGGTTGCGATTAAATACGCGCCTGAATACTGGCTGCGCGACATCCCTAGGTCGGCGAGCATCGGATCGACAAAGGCAGCTACTGAAAAAGACTGTCCCGGAGCAGACATATAGACTCCGGCAGCAGCCACGCCCAAGATGACCCATCCAGGATGGAAATGAAGGATGGGTTTTGATTCAGAGTGTGATCGAGGTTCGAGCAAGGATTCCTTTAAATCGTGATTCATTAAACGAATGGGAGAAAGCGTAGTGATAGGCGAAGAGGTAAACGCAAGGCATAGTCTATCAATGGATTCTCTTCAGCAGTCCCTGCGCGTCACTCTATTGAAAGGAATGTGCCGAGTCTAGCTAGCTAAAGAATCTGAATCCAGGATGGGTGGCGAGTTTTTCACGCAGGTGGACAAGTGGCTGCGCTACCCAGGATCAAGAACCTGGGTCACTTATCTACTTCGGTGAATTTTCGGAACTCGCCACCTGGAAATCCGCGCAAAGACGAGTAGAATGCCCAGGGCATGTAGAGCAATGCACCTACAGTAGCGTTTCTAGTAGCATTCGCATTTTACGCATCTCTAACGGTCGACTCGTATCACTCAGCAGCGATGGCGACAGATCGACTGAAAGCGCACGGTCGTAGTGCTCGCGGCGTAACTGGCTGATTAAACGCGCGTAGTCGAGCTCCCCTAGACCGATTTGAACTTGTACTTGTTCGGACGTCGTGTCGCGCAAGTGGAGGTGAAATACGAACGGAAAAATCTGATCGTATGACACACTGCGATTCGGGCCACAGATGTAGTAGCTGGGATCAAGAGTGAGGCCCAATCCGGGCACTGCCTGGCACAATTCGACCGCTGTGTGTGCATCTTCGGTTAACTGACCTGATTTTGTTTTGATCGACAGACGGACTCCGTCCTGATTGGTGATCTTCAGGTAGGCGTGCAGCCGATCAATCTCGGCATTGAAGGGCGTTCCCAACGGCGACGACGGAATGGTAATTTGAGTGATGCGCATCAGTTTGGCCAACTTCGATAGTCCCGCCATCGTGACCAAGTCGACGTCATTTTCCAAGAAAATGGCGACCGGCGTCAAACGCGTGACTTCACGAAAGCGTGCGTAGAAGCCATCCGGATCGTTCCCGATCTGGGATGGCTTCAGATGATCGCTGTTTTCATCCAACCATAGCTCGACTTTGTCGTACTCCAAGTCGGTTATTAGACGACAGGCTTCGGGAAAACCTTTATCGGCAAAGCACCGGGAAGACGCGGTTACGAACACTCCGCACACTCCCTTGTTTGGAAATTTCGCATCATAAACCCTTGGAAAGAATACAGTTACGAATCCGGAGTTGCAGCTATCTTATGTTCCGATTTCGCGCGTGGTAACTTATCGGGATTATCGCGATTCTGCAATAGAGATAAGCTTATCGCGCTATATCGATTGTGCGTCTCTTGGGAATATTCCGCATTTTGCCGAATGGTTGGCCGATAACCACACTAGGTGCTTGATTTCAAATGTGCTGAAATGACGGTCACACGCTTCCATAACGCAGTGCTGGAACATATTGAGGGGGGAAAACGATGATCCCAAATGCCGCTCGAGTTTTGACTGCTTGTCTGCTTTTACCACTGTTTGGTTGCAGCGCGAACCAGAAAGTCATCCGGGGTCAAAGTAATTCCGGATATTTACCCAACGCGTCGACAGCTACAGATATCGGTTTTTTTCCGACGGGCCAACCAGCACAGGGGGGAGAAGATTGCTGGAACGGAATGTGTCCGGAATGCTGTGAATCATCGAGAAGCTGGTCACCGCCACATAACCACACTTACTCCTACCGGCCACCGCAGGATGTAGTTTATCCGTCCGAGAATCAGCCAACGGCGATCTACCAGTATCCGTACTACACGGTCAAGTCGCCGACGGATTTCTTTTACAAGTAGAACGATGGATTGTACGTTTCAACTCGTATCGTCCGTCCAATCGCGGCCAAATTGCGCAGTATGTCGTCTACGTGCTAAACAAAATTTAGTATGCAGAACGTTTGTGAAGCAGCCTCAAATTCGTAGCATACGAGCTGACTAAGGTACAAGCGCAACCTTTTTAATGAGAAAACAGTATTTGTTTAGATTAGGTTCCTAATCTTCCAGCGCTTGCTGTAGGTCGGCAACTAGATCATCCGGGTGTTCGATTCCCACGGAGACGCGGATGGTTTTTTCCGTGATGCCGGCTGCGCGGCGGTTGGCGAGGGTCATAGAGGCGTGGCTCATGGTCTCTGGATACGAGATCAGTGACTCGACTCCACCCAGAGATTCGGCCATGGCGAAGAACTTAGTGTTCGTCATCACTCGTTCGGCTGCCAATCGGCCACCTTTCACGTCAAAACTCAACATACCACCAAAACCATCTTGCTGTTTTTTGGCCAAATCATGACCGGGATGGTTTGGCAGACCGGGGTAGTAGACGCGCTCTACGTTGGGATGTTTATGGAGCATCTGGACCAAGGCCCTAGCTCCATTCTGGTGTGCCTCCATTCGCAGACCGAGCGTTTTTAGTCCTCGTAGGACCAGCCACGCGTCAAAAGGGGAACAGCCCAGCCCCATGGCGTTCGTAATGAAATCGATGCGTTTGGTGTGTTCTTCGTGCCGCGTCACGACGCATCCACCAACAACGTCGGAATGGCCGTTCAGGTACTTCGTCGTCGAATGAATGACAATGTCCACGCCGTATTCGAACGGCCGTTGCAGAAACGGCGAGAGAAACGTGTTGTCAGCGATTGTGATGGCTTGCGACTCTTCAGCGATTGCCGTAATCGCGGCAATGTCCACGATATTCAGCAGCGGATTGCTGGGGGTTTCGATCCAAATGCAGCGGGTTTCGAATGCCATTGCGTTCAGGACATTTTTCGGATCGCGCATGTCGACGAATGTGAAATCGAGGCCCATTTGGGAATAGACGTCGGCGAAAAGGCGAAATGTTCCGCCGTAGATATCGTTGCCGGCGATGATGTGATCGCCTGGTTTGAACAGATGCATGACAGCAGTGATAGCGGCCATTCCAGTGCAGGTGGCGCGGCAGTCAATGCCACCTTCCAGCGACGCGATGTTTTCTTCCAGCGAGCGCCGAGTGGGATTACCGCTGCGTGTGTAGTCATAACCTCGGGTCGTCTGTAGGTTGTCCCAGTAGAACGTAGATGTGGGATAGATAGGCGTGATGACGCTGTTGTAGGTTGAATCCTTATCGACTCCGATGTGAACGCAACGTGTTTCGAATCGCATCGATCGGTTCCTGAAAG
>CAUZSN010000016.1:0-33977 GCA_963582345.1 Planctomycetota bacterium | reverse complement strand
GTGCAGACGCAGTGGAAACCGGCCGTGGACTGGAAGCGGCTAACCTTCGAAGTCAACGGAAAAACTCTTTCCAATCCCACGCGGTTTTTTCCAAAAAACGATACTTCGGTAGGTTGGAGCGAATTTGAGACCCGAGCCTTACAAAAGGGAGTCAACCAGTTTGAAATAAAACTCGACTCACCCTCGGAAGGACATATGGCAGATCGCTTGGTACTGCAGGAATTACGTGTCTCAATCACCTATGCCTAATACTCTTCGGCGAATGGGGCTGCCCCAAGGGCTCTGTGAAGGAAAGCAACCCCTTGCAAACGGTTCAAGGTCAGTACTACAGTGACTGGTCGATTGAAAACGAATTTATCGCGACAACTTTGAGATAATTAGGAGTAATCGACCATGTTCAACGCCGGTTGTCGAACGCCGTGCTCAGTCGTGGCGATCGTGGGCGCAATGCTGTCGTTGACGTCAATGGTCAGTGCAGACAGCACCATTATCAGGCATCTGAGCTTTGACGATTTTCAACAGGGGAGCTTTGGTGATGGGGGCGCCTGCATTTATGTGTCCCGTGGCGGAACGATTCAATTGATCCCTCGCTGGGACATCAATCGCGACGGTCACTTGGACCTACTCTTCAATCAGGATCACAATCCGCTGGAAAATGTTGACGCATTCATCTATTGGGGAACCGGAACCAGGAGCGTTTATCATTCGCTGTTTCCCGCCTTTTGGAAGGAGCTGCCCGCTTTCAAGTTTGTTCGGGCCATCGATGAAAGCCGCAAGCACATCACCTTTCTACCGACTTTCGGCGGTGGGCCCGTCAAATTGGTCGACCTGGACCGTGACGGGTACCTCGACATTGTGTTTCCCAATACCATCCACAATTATTTTGTGGAGATGGAAGCCTACATTTATTGGGGTAGTCGTCAGGGTTTCTCTTCGCGCCGCAGAACAGAATTACCGACCCTATTTGCGGAAGACTTGGCGGTCGCTGATTTTAATCGCGATGGCTATCAAGACCTGCTATTTGCGAACTTCGGAAATGAGTCCGGAGACCGATATGGCTATAAGAATCATCTGGCCTCATTTCTTTACTGGGGAGCACCTGATGGCTTTTCGGTTAAGCGTCGATCTTTGATCCCTAGTATTAGTGCGATCAGTTGTGCAGTGGGAGACTTCGACGGCAATCAATGGCCTGATCTTGCCATAGTCAATAACAATAAGCAGCACAAAAGTGTTTACGTCTACTTAGGCGACAAACAAGGCTTTAGCTCCGAGCGACGGCTCAGCGTGGAAGGCGGGGATCCCGGCTTGGTACGGGCCGGCGATCTGACTGGAGATGGTCGGGACGAGTTGATGATTAGTTCGCGTGGTAAAGGGACGACCTTGTATTATGGAAAGTCGCACTTCCAATTAGAAAAAGCGTTTTCGTTTCCGACACATCATGCCAACGATGTGGCAACGGCCGATCTGAACCAGGACGGCTATATGGACGTCGTGTTTGCCATCGGGATGTCCGAGGTGTCGGAAAAAGGGCCAGGAGAAGAAACTGCTTCCGAATCAATTGCGGAAACGGAATCCCAAATCTATTGGGGGTCGGAGACCGGCTTCGATGAGCGGCGCCGTTTGCTGCTACCAACCCTTTCGCCGAGGGCCGTAGCTGCTTCGGATCTCAACCGTGATGGCTATCCTGAGGTCATCTTTGCCAATGAACATGATGGTCAAACTTACGATGTGCCATCTTACGTTTATTGGGGCAGCGCAAAGGGTTTTGACGCTTCACGGCGAACTCATTTGCAAGGCTTTGGTCCAGTGGGTGTGGCTGTGGCAGATCTGGAGAACAACGGCCGGCCTGACATTGTGCTGATGAATCAGCACAGTGGGAGTCGAGGA
The DNA here is from genome assembly GCA_963582345.1 of Planctomycetota bacterium. Lineage (GTDB taxonomy): Bacteria > Planctomycetota > Planctomycetia > Planctomycetales > Planctomycetaceae > CAUZSN01. Next base: position 32,090 of record CAUZSN010000016.1, on the reverse strand, counting down.
GAAATTCCTTCAGTTATTTTTTGGGGCAATCCGGCGAACCGTTATACCGAGGCCAATGCGACACTAATTTCGGCAGAGCACCCATACACTTCACACATTGCCGATCTGAACGACGACGGGTATCCCGACGTAGTATTCGCGGGTAGTCGGGTAACCATACATTGGGGGAGTGCTAAAGGATTTGAACGTCTGAGCGTGATTGATATTAATGGCATGACTGTCTCGGTCGCGGACTTTAATCGGGATGGGTATCTTGACCTCGCGCTTTCAATCGCGATTTTAGACGATCGAGAGAAAACGCATGTTCGCATCGTTTGGGGATCAAGTCGCGGCTTCTCGGTGGAGAACAGCACAAAAGTTTCTGTGAAGGCCAACGGCACGCATGGACTTGCTAAGGCCGACCTTAATAGGGATGGCTTCCTGGATCTCATTCTAGGCTGTGGCGAGACACCCACGAAAATGTCCGAAATTATTTGGGGCGGACCGGACGGATTTGGCCGGATTTCGTCCACGTTGCTTAAGACAAATGGAGTTAGCATTCCGGCCGTTGCCGATCTAGATAGAAACGGGTGGCTTGATTTGATTTTTCCCGGTGCCGTCGACCTTGAGACTCAAAATCCTCATACAAAGACATTGATTTATTGGGGAAACGATCAAGGGTTTTCTGACGATCAACGGACCGAGTTGGAGGCTTACAGTTCGATTGAGCTTGGCGTGGCCGATTTGAATCGGGACGGTTATCTTGACATCGTGTCAGGCAATTATAAGGCAGCACGCACTCGTCGGTTGCCGATCTTCATTTACTGGGGAAATGCGGCTCATCGTTATGGTAACCATAGCCGGACAGAACTGCCTGCCGAATCTTCTTGCGGCATTCAGTTGCTCGACCTCAACGGGGATATGTTCCCTGAGATCATTGTGCACAATCACCTGAAAGATGGCGATCATACTTACGGTGCATACATATATTGGGGCAGTAAACAGGGTTATTCGATTGATCGTCGCGATCATTTGCCGACCATGGGCACCCACTTAGCGATGTGCATCAGCCCGGGTAATATCTACGATCGCGGGCCCGGTTGCGACTACATCTCGCCGACGGTTACAGTGCCCGCTGGTGCAAGCCGGATGACGTTCGATTGGAAGGGTGAAACTCCGCACAATACGGCGATACGCTTCGAAATTCGGACTGCGGCGGACGAGTCGAATTTGAGGAAAGCAGTTTGGTCGCGAATTGAGTCGCGAAGGCCACAAAAGTTCATTCCCTCTACGAGGGCACTGCAATACCGGGCCATCCTGATCTCGCCGGACGGGGGCAGCAGTCCGTTGTTGCAGGAGGTCACGTTGACGTTGGAATGACCAGGACGGCCGTTCGCATAGACATCGACGCACGAAACGCTGTCGTGGGTATGGCAAACCTTTGAAGTCTGCCTAGTTGGACGACACGGTACAAATCCACGTGCCTTAAAGCGAAGACAACATAAAAGGGATTATGCTTCTGATCCGCAGATTTGGAGTCCGTTTTTAGCGATTTGGGAATTTCTAGGACTTCTGCAGGCAGGCGATGCATCAGCTTGGCTGATCGAGCCATTCGACGCTTTTTTTCGCATTCGCTTCCGGATACAGTGAAGGCACAATTACGGTGTCCACTGCCGATACATGGTGCGATGTTAGGTTTCCAACAAACGCAGCCCAAAGCCCGTAAGAGATGAGTGTCTAATGTACGGTCGTTCGATCCGGTTCAATTTACTCCAATCGTTCAATTCATGATTAGTTTACGAAGTAGCATAAGACAATGAGCATTTTCAGTTTGATGGAAGCGGGTATTCTGGCGCAGGCTACGATTGCCAACGAATCAATTGCAGCATGGCAATGGTGGGTCACCGGAGGCGTAATCCTGGTCCTGTTTGCGGCTTTGTTCACATTTTCTTATTCGACGCGAGCCGGCATAATCGCTCGCACGACGACTAAAGAAGCTATCCGGCAGCCAGTATTCCTGCTGCTGTTGGCGCTGTCGGTCTTGATTCTGGTATTGAATACGTATTTGCCATTCTTCTCGTTGGGTGAAGACATCAAGATGCTGAAGGACTGTGGTTTGGCAACGATCCTGATTTCCGGGTTGTTGCTGGCCATTTGGACGTCGAGCGTCAGCATTGCTAGCGAGATTGAAGGCAAGACGGCGATGACGTTGCTTTCCAAACCGATCAACCGTCGACAATTCGTGATCGGAAAATACATCGGCATTGTCCAAGCGGTTTTAATTCTTCTGATTCCGTTGATGATCGCGTTTTGCCTGTTGATTTTTTACAAGGTCGGCTACGACGCTCGCGAGGCGGGCACTGAGGTTCCCGAGTATTGGGATATGTCGACAATGATGCCGAACCCGTTGCGGCTGGAGGCCGTCTTGCAGATTCTTCCCGGTCTGGTGTTGATTTTTTTGGAAATCGTCGTACTGACGGCAGTCAGCGTCGCCATTTCGACGCGCATGCCGATGGTCGTCAATATGGTCACCTGCTTGGCGATTTTTGTTGTTGGGCATCTGACCCCCGTGTTGGTGGGGACTGCGCTACAGGAATTAGAATTCGTCAAGTTCATGGCCCAATTGATTGCAACGATCTTGCCGTCGTTGGAAGCGTTTAACATGAATGCTGCAGTGGCAACCGGGACAATGGTCCCACCGATTTACCTTGGCTATTCCGTGCTGTATTGTGCTGCTTACTGCACGGCGGCGATCCTTCTGGCGTTTATTCTTTTCGAGGACCGGGATCTGGCATAATCCGGTCGGCATGAGCGGCGGATCGCGTGGCGAATAGTGATGCGAACTCATTTCAGCGAGCATTTCCCAACAAGGAATTGTTTCGGGGTAGTGCGTGTTCGTCGTTGCTTTACGGTGCCTTGGGGTCGATCCTGTTCTGTGCGGGGTTGTTCAACCTGTACTTGATCGTCGGCTTGTTGGTCTCGCGAGGCGAGTTGGACTGACGTCCAACGAAACAGATCGGTTCACAGCTTTGACCGACAAACGACCGTGGGGGTTGCAGCAAGACGACAAACAACAACCTCTGGCACGTCCGATTCAACTGAAGAATCGAGGCTTATTGCTGCTGGTTTAGTCATCCGACGGCATGCCTTGGGGCGGCCATTTGGCCGCGGCTTATCGTAAACTAGATTTAATGCATGAAAAATGGTACAGCGTTGGCGCTGTTGATCATCGAGGAACCGGTCCAGCCACTGGACGACGATACCAAGTCGTTGTTAGACGATGTCTACAACCGGATTATCCGCGACCGCACATGTGTATTTCTGCCCTCGCGACTGTCGACCGTGCGCCGGGCAGACCGCGTTGTCCTGATTCACAACGGCCGGGTGGAAGCGATGGCTCCCCATGCTAAATTGGTCAAATCATCCTCCGCCTATCGACATTGGGAATACGTCTGGTTTAACGAATTTCGGAATGTGACGTCGCCGCAGGTATGAGGAAGCATGCTTTTCCGTCGCCTTTTGTTGTGTTATTTCCGCAGTGAGTCATCAATCACTTTCTGAAGGGCGACGGGTGAACTCTGCATCGATGACGGGACTCTGATTACTACTTTGCGTTTCGGACATGTCCTCGCTGTGAAATGTGTCGATATGCACGTCCGTTCGCGATTTAAGCCATGCTGCGACGCGTCGTTTTAGCAATGATCGCAGTGGGGGGACTAACAACGAGAAGCCGACTAGGTCCGTCAACACTCCCGGTGTAATCAATAGAGTGCCGGCAGTCAGGATCATCAGGCCATCGACGAGAGCGCTGGTCGGCATTTGCCCTCGAGCGAGTTGCTCATGAATTCCGCGCCACGCCTGCCAACCTTGTTGCCGAGCCAGTGCGGCGCCAAGGATTCCCGTTGCCAGGACCAGACTAACGGTAAATACAAGTCCTGTACGACTACCAATCCACAACAGCAACCATAATTCGACGAGCGGGACGACAGTAAACAAGATTAAGAGTCGAAAGAACACGTTATGTAGTCCGATTCAATGAGCCTGATTCATGCGTTTGGCAAAAGATTCGTGAAAAGGATCTCATATCACAATAACGCGATTTGTGTTCCGAATCGAGATGCTTTGCTGCGACGTTTTTTTGAGCATTCACTGTACAGACGCAAACACTGCGCTGCGTAGCCTCAACAGAATAATTTGGACTAAACAGATGGCAATACATAATTTGTGTGTGCTTTGTTTACTTCTATTCCAAACACGGACAATTCAAGGTAAGTGCATGGCACGTCTGGAGCGGTCCGACATACCCTGGAGCACCTTCAGAGAGAACATCAATAGATTTCTGGAATCGCGAAAGAATTTGGTTGACATTCGATTTTCCAGCGGGCAGAATGACGTGCCCTGATCATTCGTGTGCCGCTTGGGCCGTGTGATTGCCGGCGTCGTATTTTATCAACCCTTGGCACACGCGATAACTCCCGCCGATCCAACCGTCGGTGGGGGTTTTCTTTTTGGAGCCACCAAGTTTGTGCACCGGCCGCCCGAAAGAGAAGACAGATAGGCTGCGAAGAAAATCTTTGGCCGGCTGTAGAGTCAACAGCCCGATGTGCTGGTGGAGGTAAATTCGTCTTGACCCCGCACAGGTTCCAGTCGATTTCAGTTCAGCAACAGATCATCAGGAGTATCGAAGCGAGTCCTGCTTCGTTGAAACTGATTTTTTCGGTGAGGTAGACTTTGAATCACTCAACAGCCAGCAACGTTCTGCATTGACGTTCTCCAAAGCAGGGGAGTTTGTTTTAGCATGCTCAACATGACTGCACTCGTGCTCGGTGGCGGCCGTGGAAAACGGCTGTATCCGTTGACAAAATTTCGTGCGAAGCCGGCGGTACCGTTGGCCGCCAAGTATCGGTTGATCGACATTCCATTGTCGAACTGCATTAATAGCGGGCTAACCCGCGTGTATGTCTTGACGCAGTTCATGTCAGTCAGTCTGCATCGCCACATTCGACAAACGTATCGATTCGATCAATTCACCGGAGGTTTTGTCGAGTTGTTAGCGGCACAGCAAACGGTTGACAGTGGAACAGAATGGTATCAGGGAACCGCCGACGCAGTCCGCAAGAATATCCGCTATTTGCAACAGCGAGATACAGACCATGTGCTGATCCTATCCGGCGATCAACTTTACCGCATGGATTTTCGTGAGCTGCTCGTCACGCATGAGCATTCGGGTGCTGACGTCACAATTGCCGCCAAACCGGTTGCACGCGAAACGGCCCGTGGCCTAGGTATCATGAAAACCGACGATTCAGGCCGCGTGATTGCTTTTCTCGAAAAACCACAGACTGACGAAGAACTTGATATGGTCAGGATGAAACCTATGTGGATAGATGCCCGCGGCTTCCACAGCGATGGCCGCGACTGCCTGGCCAGTATGGGAATTTATGTATTTAACCGTAGGACACTGATTGATGTGCTGACGAAAACCGACTATCAGGACTTCGGAAAAGAGGTCTTTCCCGCGTCGATTCGCAGCCGCCACGTCCAAGTTCATTTATTCGATGGCTATTGGGAGGATATCGGGACGATCAGAGCTTTTTACGACGCCAATTTAAGCCTGTTGCGTGCTAGTTCGCCGTTCCAATTGGCGTCTACTGAAGCCCCCGTTTATTCTCGTGCTCGCTTCCTTCCGCCATCGCTGTTGGAAGACGTGTCGGTTAAAGACAGTCTGATCGCCGACGGTTGCCGCATTGGAGCCGGCACGGTTATCGAGAACAGCGTGGTCGGCCTGCGCTGCGTGATCGGTGACAATGTGACGATTCGCGACTCAATCTTGATGGGTGTCGACGAAGATGCAACACACACCGATTTCGAAACCAATCAGTTGGGGTACCGTCCTGCGATCGGTATTGGTGCTAACAGCGTTGTTCAAGGTGCGATCTTGGACAAGAATTGTCGTATTGGCTCCAACGTACGAATTGTCAACGATGGGAACATTCAAAATAGTGACGATTCAGATACCTGTGTCATCCGTGACGGTATACCAATTGTAGTAAAAGACACTACGTTACCTGATAAATGGATGCTCTGACTGAATTGAACGCCAATCATTTCCCCTGCCCTGCCCTGCCCTGCCCTGTGTTGATTCTACAAACGAGCCAAGGCCTGCAGCGCTGAAATAGTCCCGCGTTTGGGCAAGGCGTTTTTGACTCGAACGACGGCTCTATCACAACAAAACGAATCGATAGCGAATGACGGAAACTCTTAACATCGCCCAACGCTTGCGAGATTCGGCCGAGCAGTATCCGTTTCAGCGCGCGGTTGTCTATCCTGCAGGGCGGGCTGAGTCCGGCCGAAGGACCTATTCACATTTGACGTTCGAGCAACTTGATCAAGAAAGCGATCGTTTAGCCCGCGGGATTTTCCGAATGGGCGTAACTCCGGGAACGCGTCTGGTGCTAATGGTGCGTCCCGGTCTGGAGTTCATTGCTTTGACGTTTGCGCTATTCAAAGCTGGCGCCGTTATAGTGCTGATTGATCCGGGCATGGGACGTTCGAATATCTTCCGATGCCTGGAGAAAGTCGAACCGGATGGTTTTGTCGCCGCTCCAATCATTCAGGCTATTCGGGCGTTTTACGTGAGCCGATTTCGCAATGCTCGATACAACATAACCGTTGGGGGGCGTCGTTGGTTTTGGAATGGTCTGACGTACAAACAAGTACTTGGCGGCGCGTGGCAACCCTTTGAAATGACGCCGACCAAAGTGAATGATCCGGCGGCGATAATCTTTACCAGCGGAAGCACAGGGCCGCCCAAAGGCGTCTTGTACGAACACGGAATGTTTGACGCTCAGGTCGATCTGCTGCGCAACTTTTATAACATTCAGCCGGGTGAGATCGATTTACCAGGGTTTCCCCTATTCGCGTTATTCAACTCGGCGATGGGCGTCACGACCGTAATTCCAGACATGGATCCTACTATCCCCGCACAAGTTGATCCGGAAAAGATCATCGAAGCGATTGCAGATCAAGGCATCACTCAGGCATTCGGCTCGCCGGCAATCTGGAACCGGGTGGGACAGTACTGCGAGGAGAAAGGAATTAATATTCCGTCAATCAAACGTGTTCTATCAGCCGGCGCGCCAGTGCCGATTCATGTTTGCCAACGCATTAGGAAAATTCTGACTACAAGCGGGGCGGATTTGCACACTCCGTACGGTGCCACTGAATCGTTGCCGATTGCATCGATTTCGGCCAGTGAAGTGCTTGATCGGACTGCCGAAAAATCTCGTCGTGGTGCTGGGACGTGCGTTGGCAGGACGTTTCCAAAAATCCGGCTGAAGATCATTGAGATTATTGATGAGCCGATCGCATCGTTCGTCGCGATCCATGAACTGCCGCGTGGTGAGATTGGCGAGATCATCGTGCAAGGCCCAGTTGTTACGCGTGAATATTTTCGCAGTTCGGAAGAGACCACCGCAGCCAAGATTCCAGATGGTAATCGATTTTGGCACCGTATGGGTGACGTCGGCTATCTCGATAAAGACGGATGTTTGTGGTTTTGTGGCCGAAAGACACACATCGTCGTTACTCAGTACGGTAGGATGTTTACAGTTCCCTGCGAAGCAATCTTCAACGAACATCCGCGAATCTTTCGCAATGCGCTCGTTGGAGTAGGACAGAAGCCGAAGCAAAATCCGGTCATCATCGTTGAACCGGATCACGGACAATTTCCTTCGAACGGTGCTGAGCGAATGCGTTTTGAACAAGAACTGCGAGATTTGGCGATCGGCAATCCGTTGACTATCTGCATCGACACATTCCTATTCCGCCGGACGCTGCCGGTTGACACTCGGCATAACGTCAAGATCTTAAGAGAAAGGTTGGCACCGTGGGCCGTACAACAACTTGGATAACGCGAGTCTCTAATTTATCGGCCGTTCGATTTGATTGTTCTAGACCAGCGAGATGAAAGCATTAGTTACTGGCGGCGGCGGATTCCTGGGTTTGTGCATTACCGAGCAACTGCTTGCACGCGGCGACACTGTTCGAGTGTTTTGCCGAAATCGCTACCAGCGATTGGATAAACTCTGTGTCGAAACGATTAACGGCGATGTGCGAAACGCTGCAGCCGTTGACGCTGCGTGTGCTCGGATTGACACCGTCTTTCATACAGCGGCGGTTTCCGGCATTTGGGGTCCCCGAAAACTGTTCCACGAAGTTAACACCGTAGGGACTCGGAATATCGTCGAATCTTGCAAGAAGCAGGGAGTGACAAACCTCGTCTACACCAGTTCGCCCAGTGTCATCTACGATGGCAGCGAGCACAAAGGGGGTAACGAAAGTTATTCATACCCGGATCGGTACTTGTGCCATTATCCTTACAGTAAGGCTCTGGCGGAGAAGTCAGTCCTCGACGCTAACGGAATTGAGGGTTTAGCAACCGTTTCGCTGCGACCGCATTTGATTTGGGGACCGCGAGATAATCATTTAGTCCCGCGACTGATTAGGCGTGCCCGATCGGGTCGACTGCGACGCGTCGGCGATGGTGGCAACCTGGTTTCCATGACCTACGTCGAAAATGCCGCGGCTGCACATTTACAAGCCGTTGACTCATTGAGTACCGATTCGCCAGTGGCCGGGCAGGCCTATTTCATTAATGAATCAGAACCGGTGAAGTTATGGCAATGGATCGACGAATTGTTGTCACTTGCAGGACTGCCATCGATCAAGAAATCAATCTCAAAAGAAATGGCGTGGCGTACTGGGGCAGTTATGGAAGTACTCTTTTGGTTGTTTCGGATTCCCAGTGAGCCACCGATGACGAGATTCCTCGCATCGCAGTTAAGCGGTTCGCACTTTTACGACATATCAAAGGCACAGCGGGATTTCGACTATCAGCCAATCGTCTCGGTCGAGGAAGGAATGCAACGGTTGGCTCCAGAGTTGAAACGGTTGGCACGTCAGTAAACCCGCACGGCTGATTTGCAAGGCTCACACGTCTTGCATCGTTAATCCGGACGCAGCCAATCGGCAATCCATAGTTGGCTGGATGCATCGGCCGAGCGCGTGGTGGTCCACATCAGCTGGTTGCCGTCCGGGCTGAACACCGGCAACACATCGGCAGTATCGTTGAACGTGATCTGACGGACTTTGCCACCTTTGAATTCAGTGTTGCCCACCTGGATGTCCATTGTGAATAGATTAAACTGTGCGAATCGCGGTCCGCGAGAATAATCAGCTCGCGTCCAGATGAAATACGTACCGCTGGGATGGAAATATGGCGCCCAATTGACGGTTTCAAGATTGTGCGTCAACTGCACTTCGTGCTTGCCATCGGTCGAAATTGTGTAGATCTGCAGCATGTCCTTCTTCTTGCGGTCACTACGAAAGATGATCCACTTGTTGTCAGGCGAAAAGAAGGGGCCGCCATCGTAGCCGGGCTGGTCGACGAGTTGTCGGATACTTGATCCGTCCGCGTTCATGATGTACAGGTCGGGGTCGCCGTCGCGTGTTGACGTAAATACGATCTGTTTGCCATCAGACGAGTAGCTGCCTTCGGCATCGTAACCCGGCGTGTCGGTGAGCCGCGTCAGTTCGGTGCCGTTCACTTTGACCGTATAAAGATCCATGTATGGGTCGAAGACCCACTGGTAACGCCGTCTTCCGCCCGCCGTGGCCTGTTTACGTGCTTCCAATTCTGTCCGGTCCATGTGCGGAGCAGTGTGTCCGGATGCAAATAGGATTCGCTTGCCGTTAGGTGTGAAGTAGCTGCACGTCGTACGGCCTCGGCCAGGACTGATGCGTACCGGTGTCTTTGTGGTCAACCGTTGCTTGTAGATTTGGTAAAAGGGATACCCGATCGGATACGCCTGATAGACAATCGACATCCCATCCGGCGAAAAGTATCCTTCGCCCGCTCGAGGCAGGCAAAACGTGACCTGCCGGATTTTCGCCAGATGTTTGACTTCTTGATTCGCGGCAAACGCCGTTTTCGGTGCGCCCGCAATTTCCGAGTTTAGTGATAGATAAATGGAAAAAATCGCTGTCAGTAGAGCAATCGAAATTCGTATCACAGCGATCCCTGTCGAATTGAGCTTGCTTCAGACCGCCTGCCATACCTCTGGGATGATATGGCTTCTGAAGAGCACGCGTTTTTTAGCACGGTCCTCATTCGTGAACTATCCGAACGAAGACTTCTCAAAGGCTGAGAGTTTTCAACGGACCCACAGTCGCTGTCGTTGTTTCGCCCAAAGGGTAGACTTCAATCAATCTTACGATGTCGTCGGTCGTCATCGAACTGAGTGTCTTTAGGTCATCTTCGACCGAGCGGTATTCTTGGCGATAGACCCAGTTGCTTCCAAGTGATGCGAGCCGGCCCATGGGTCGTTCACTGCGAAGCACGATTCGGGAAGCCACTTTGCTCTTCGCTTGTTTCAATTCTTCCTCGGTCACACCTTTGCCATTGACCGCTTGGTAGATATCGCGAATTCGTTTCATGTTTTCGGCCATGGCGTCCGGCTCGCTGCACAAATAGGTCAAATACGTGCCGCTACCGTCGTATTCGTTGTAGCCAAGTTCAGCCGATTCCGCATCACCAGGATCGACCAGCTCCCAGTATAATCGGCTGCCCGTTTCATCACCGACAACAACGGATAGCAACTCGGCAGCGTACCGCAACTCATCTTCGGCCGGAGGTGCCGGCATCATTTGCATGAGGTGTTGCTGTAGGTTGCTATGTTTAGTGATGACCTTCAGAGTGCCGGTCGGCCTGGCTTCTTCGGTCCAACGATCACACGTTCCTGACGGCCAAGTAGAACATTGCTGTTTGGCCAGATCCAGAATCCGAGTCCAGTCGGTGTTGCCGGCGATTGCCAGAACGATATTGCCTGCCTTGTAATGTTCGCGGTGATATGCCCGCATTTGTTCCGATTTTAAGCCGCCAATGCTCTCAGTTGTTCCTAGGATGCTTTGTCCCAAGGGATGTCCTGCAAAGTGCATTTGCATACTCTTTTCATATAGAGTGAATGCTGGTTGATCTTCGTACATGCCGATCTCTTCAAGGATAACGTTCTTTTCCATGTCAAAATCATCCTGACGCAGCGAGGGATAGATGATGTTCGACAGCAATTCGAATGTTTGCGGCATGTATTCGGGCAGGATCGCTCCGTAGAACAACGTTAGATCTTCGCTGGTTGATGCATTGTACTTCGCGCCGACTTCGTCGAAGATTCGGTTCACGTCGTCAGCCGTAAACTTGTCCGTTCCTTTGAAGGCCATATGCTCCAGAAAGTGGCTGACGCCGGAAACGTCCGGAGTTTCGTCACGCGCTCCGGTGCGCACGAAGTAACCGATCGCTACGCTGTGCACGTTCGGATTCAACTCGGCGATCACTTGCAGGCCGTTAGCGAGTTTTTCTTCACGAAACTTCTGCATTACAAATCCTCATGTCTCTGCCGAAGCGCCAGCCTACGACGGCTCGAGTGGCTGAGGTCCAATTGTTAAAATGGTGAAGTCTCGAGCAGGATGTTGACGCACGTAGTTCAGTACGTGTTCGACCGTAAGCGCTTCAATCTTGTCGCGAACTTCCTTCAACGTAGTTACGCGTCCTAGATGGAACCAATCGCGGGCGATCGCAGATGAACGAGCGATTGTTGATTCCTGCTGCATGATTAGCGAACTTTTCGCCCGAGCTCGGCAGCGATCCAGTTCACCCTCTTCGATTCCATCTTGCAGACGCACCAGCTCACCCAGTGTGATGTCGAGAGTTTCCTGAGCCCGTTCAGTGGTCGTGCCTGCGTAGCACAGCACGCGGCCTTCATCGGGAAGACTGTTCAGCGTCGCATAGATGGAATAACACAGACCGCGACGTTCACGTACTTCGGTGAATAGGCGGGAACTCATACCACCACTCAAGATGCTCACCGCGGCCCATGCGGCATAATAGTCGGGATCGCGATACGGTACGGCGTCGTAGGCAATCCCAATATGCGTTTGAGTGGACTCATGATGAATCTGATCGAGCGAGGGGCCGCTTGATCCCGATTCGAAAGTCAGCTCCGGTTTCTCATCCCAGCTGCCAAACTCCTCTTCGACCAGTGACATGAGCTGGTCGAATTGAACACGGCCAGCGATGCCCAGGATTGCTTCGTTTGGACGTAGACAGCGATCGAATTGTTCACGGGCCGAATCGATACTGATGGCATCCAGATCGCCAAGGCTTCCATCGGAGGGCAGTCCCCAGGGCGAATTATAACATCGCCGGCGAAGTTCGATGATGACCTTCTGGCGTGGCTCGTCCTCCAAGGCCCGTAGCGTCTGTTCTACTCCGCCTCTGGCCGCCTCGAATTGTTCGGCCGGTAAACGCGGCCGCTGTACGATGTCGGCATAAATTTTGAGCACCGGTGCCAGGTTTTCAGCCAAAGTGGCTCCACTAAACGTCAGATATTTTCCGCCGACGTTCTCGCTGCGCTGAAGCCCTAAATTATCAAGGTCTGCCGAAAGTCGTTGACTGTCTCGATCGGCAGCACCGCGAGTCATTAATTCACACAGGACGGACGCCGTCCCGTTCTTGTTTGGTGGATCGTAAATGCTGCCACCGGGAACTAACAGAGAAAATGCGGCCGACTGTACGTCCGACATTGGCTCAACGACCAGCGTCAGCCCATTGCCAAACGTATGAGTTTGAATATTTTGTTCCTGCATGGACTGACTCAGTCTCGATGCTTCTCATCCTTATAATGAGCCCGTGCTACCTTTTCGGCTTCCACGGCTTTGTACATTGTACGGGTCAATCGGAATCCGACCGAGCGATACAATTTGACCGCTTGCTGATTTTCAGCCGTGACTTCCAAATAGACATGACGCAACTTAGCTTTCTGAAATCCGGCCAAAGCTTTCAGTAACACTGCACGACCCAAGCCGATACCGCGATGTTCGGGGACGATCCCGACATTCTGCACGGCTCCTAGTGCCCGACTTTGTGCCAGTCCTTGGATTGTTCCACAATCGGTCAGTTCAGATCCATTAATGGGCTGATACGTAATCAGCCATGTGGCTTCAGGGAAAAACGACTCTTGGCTGGTAATTTCGCGCATAAGCCGTCGACAGCCATTAAAATCTCCCAGAAGGTTGAAAACTCGCGAATCGATTTCCGATTGGAAACTGTGGTGCTTCACAACGGCGTGACGGTCTAACAATGACGGGTGCCAGGGAACGTATCGATACCCTCCAGGCAATGTCGGCTCGGAGATGTTGACTTCCGAAAAGTCGAGCTCCATTCGGAATCGTCTAAAATATGCCATGACCATCGCCAAGATGCCTCATCGACATATTATCGAGGCAAACAATCAAAGCCAACTGAGAGTTGCGACGCACGTCCAACACGATTCTACCAATGCACTCTATGGTGTCAATGACCTACTGACGGAGGCAGTCAATAGACCGTGAACCACCGTTAGGTCTGTGGAAACATTGGAAAATCCGCGATCCTATTTTCCGTCTTGAATGTCGATGATGGACAATTATTCCTTCAGTACACAGGTGAATTCACGCAGTGTGGCGGTCAAGACGGGTTGTGGACAGGACCAGACTAGAAAGAACATTGCTTCGCGGACAGCGCGGTTTGCCGGATGGCCTGCCACAAATCCGGCGCCTTTGGATGCGACTAGGTAAGCTTGTGCGGAACGGAGGACCAATGAGTTGGCTCGCTGGCGAATGGATTCAGTGCTGAGCGAAGGAATTTTTTCGGCAGACTCGCTACGTGCTGCGGCATACAGATCAGATGCGATCAACTTGCGTTCATAGGCTAACGTTTGATGGATCTCGACCAAATCCAGGCGTTTCTTAGCTTCAGACTGAAAACGCTTAAGTGTGTCAGCCGCGGCTCCAAGGGCTAAAGCCGATGTCATCAGCGATCCGGCACCTCCACCACTACCACGCTTTATAACTTGTTCGGCCGGTCCCACGACCAGATGCTGTTCGTCAATTTCGACGTTCTCGAACCGTACGGGACCAGTCTGCGAAGCATTCAGGGCCAGTAACGGTTCTGGCTCCTCAACAGTGAGACCGGCACTCGACATCGGTATTACCGCCAAAATTTGTTGATTGTCATCACACGTTCCGCCAGTCAATATAAAATCGGCGTACTTCGCGCCAGTAACCCATGGCACCAATCCGTTGAAAAGGTATGCTCCATTGCGCCTGCGAACTCGTACCGACGGTTTGCTTAGATGTTGCCGCGACGTCGTCAAATGAGAAATTCCGATCGTGGCAAACACTTCGCCGCGACAAAGTGCAGGCAGTAGTGCGGCCTGCATTGCCTTATTTTCGGCACCAGCAATTCGTTGACAGGCTCCATTTCGCTGAGTGAGAACAAATGCTGTGACCAAACATGACTGGGCTAGTTTTTCGTAGCCGAACATAAGTTGTTGCGTCGAGAACCCGCCGCCGCCCCATTGTTCAGGGATCACCCAGCCCAGGACTCCGGTTTCTGCCAGCCGCTGCAGCTGGTTAGCTGGCCATGCGCCGTCAATCTCTAAAGCACCGGCTGTTTGCGATAGTTCGACGAGCAATTCGTCGAAGTCTGAACAGAGGAACTGGCCTTCGGGCATTGGTTGATCTTTCGATGCTACTCTGTTTGTAGCCTCTGTTTTCTAAAAGACCGGACGTGATCACAGGGTTTCCAGGAAAGCCGACATTTCGGTCTCTGCATGACTATTGCCGACTTTTTTGGCGGCGTCAATTCCACGTGCGATCACGGTTCGAGCTTCTTCAATGACTCCTTCTTCCATCAGGATTTGACCTTTCTGGAAATAGGCGGCCACATAGTCGGGATCGCGTTCGATAACCTGCTGTAACCGTTCCAGTCCATCACGCTTGTTACCCTCCGAGACGTATGCCATTGCTAATGCGTATTGTAAGAAAACATCGTCAGGATCGGATTTGAGTAATTCTTCCAATTGTTTGCGTGTTGGCATCGGAGAAAACCTTCCGGATTGTGACGATTGTGAGCTGCGCGGTTTGGCGCGGACGAGTTTGATGTTAATTCAATTGCGGACAAGAATTTTCTATCCGCCGTCAGTTGTTCTGATCGTAGCAAATGTGCGCTACGAGTTTGGTAGCCGATTTAAGTCAGCAACAATAGTAGGCCGTCTACGTTGCCGGCTCAACAGACGGCGCTGATCAATTCCTTACAAAGTTTCGGATCACGTCTGCATCTGCCTGCACAGCCGTCAAAACCATAACTTAGTTCCAGCTAGGCAAGTTATGAGTTATCAGAACGGCGATTTCAAGGCAGCTTGCACGACAAGCCGATGCTGCCAATCTCGGAGTATTGAAGGATCGCACTCCGGTTTCATTAATGGAATCTTTTCCCTGTACCGTGACGTTTGATGCAGGGGCTTTACCCACAGAGTTGATCCTGCCCATGATAAAGCGAATCGTTGATTCCACGTTGTGTGCGGTCGTTATCTTTGTTGGCCTTAGTGCCTATTGTCTAGCGACTGAATCGCGAGAAACTCCGGTTGTCCGAGCGATCAAACGAGCCAAATCCTCGGTCGTGAATATCCATAGCGAAAAGACCTCGCTTGATGCGAGTGCTCTGATTTCGAACGGTAAAGGTCGCAAAGTCAACGGCGTAGGCACCGGCATCGTCGTCGATGAGCGAGGTTATATCGTAACGAATTATCACGTCGTTATTGGTTTCGACGCACTACACGTGACGTTACATGACGGCAGCACCTATGACGCGCATATTGTCTCGTATGACCGAAAGCATGACCTTGCGATTATCAAAATCAACGCGACGAAACCGTTGGATGTAATGCCCCTAGGAACGTCATCCGATTTGATGTTGGGCGAAACAGTAATCGCTGTCGGCAACGCATTTGGCTACAAGGATACCGTGACAGGAGGTTTGGTGAGCGCTCTGTCCCGTGACGTCGACGTCAACGAAAAGCAGTCGTACAAGAATCTGATCCAGACGGACGCAAGCATCAATCCTGGTAACAGCGGCGGTCCACTAATTAATCTGGACGGCGAAGTTGTCGGTATTAACGTCGCCATCCGGGCGGGAGCCCAGCGAATTGGATTTGCAATTCCGATAGACGATGTGCGGAAAACAATCGCCGAATTGCTGAGCATCAAGCAACTCAATAACATGTACCATGGATTGGTCGGGACAGACTTCAAAAAAGGCGACAAACGGATGCTGATCGTCAAAAGCACGCAGACAGAAAGCCCTGCTGAGACCGCTGGGCTAAGAGCCGGCGACATTATCTTAAAAGCTGGATCGGTCAATGTGGTCGATGGAGCGGACTTCGAACGGGCCTGTTTAGGATGTTCGGCCGGCGACGAGGTTCCGATCATTGTCCGTCGAAATAATACGTCCAAATCGCTGACATTGAAACTGTCTGAACTCAAAGGTCGCTCGTCGTCCCCATCCGAGCCGATTGCGCACACGACCATCGAGGATGGAGCCCATGCAATGTCGTGGAGACTGTTCGGAGTACAATTGACAGAAGTGGTGGGTAGCGATCGATCTCTGCTGAGTGCTCGATACCGAGGTGGGATGCGAGTGACCCGAGTTAGGCCTCAAAGTCCGGCGTCTTTGAATGGAATTCGCGAGGGAGACATCCTTGTGGGCCTACACGTTTGGGAAACAATTAACTACGATAACATTCATTACGTCACTGAGCATCCTCAGTTGAAATCGTTCAATCCTCTAAAGTTCTACATTCTTAGGGGCGATGAAACGCTTTTCGGTCACCTGCAACTGGTGTTTTCAGGCACGTGAGCTAGAATCGACGGAACGACGAGTCCGCTCACGTGCTGCCAAGGTCGACCACGACAGTGTCCAATGGTGACTCAGAATTCGCGCTGATCGATTGGTTCCGTCAATACGAGACAGACCATCCACGCGTTCCGGTTGGGATTGGTGATGATGCCGCTGTGGTCAGCTTTCCTACTAAGCAGGACACGCTGATTACGGTCGACATGTTAATCGAAGGTGTACACTTTACTGTTCCACCTGCAACCGCGCGGCAGGTCGGACGGAAAGTTCTTGCCGTCAATCTCAGTGATATCGCCGCAATGGCCGGGCGGCCTTTGGCGGCGGTCGTTAGTGTCGCGGCGTCCCGAAACCGCGGTGCTGAATTCGTGCGACAGTTGTATCTTGGCATGAAAAATCTGGCGGACCGGTTTGATGTTTCCGTAGTGGGCGGCGACACAAATGTATGGCACGCGCCCGCTGCCGTCAGTGTCACAGTGTTGGGTGAAGTTACGGGAACAAGACCGGTTTGTCGGAGGGACGCTCAAATAGGTGATTGGATTTTTGTCACGGGAACGTTCGGCGGCAGTCTTGCCGCTAAACAATTTGAGTTTCAGCCGAGAGTCAAAGAAGCGATCGAACTACACCAGCGTGTCAATCTTCATGCGATGACAGACGTGAGCGACGGTTTGTCGACAGATTTGCACAACATTCTAGACGAAAGCCACGTTGCAGCAGTGGTGTACGAACAGGCCATACCGATTAGTGATGTCGCAAAACAGATCCAGGACGAGAAAACTCCACTGGAACACGCACTAAGCGATGGGGAAGACTTCGAGTTGCTGTTCACCGTTACAGCAAAGGATGGGCAATCACTGCTCGAATCACCGCCGTTCGACATTTTACTTTCACGTATCGGAAAAATCGTCAAGGGTTGCGGGTGCCAGACACAAGATGCCGTCGGCAACAGAAAAGAACTCCATCGCACCGGTTGGGAACACAAGCTCTAAGAAACGAGTGTCACTAAGGTCGCAGACCGTGATCAGTAATGCTCAATACCGCCGCCGCTGGCGGGACGATGGGATGTTCAGTTTTTTGCGATATTTTGTGACCGTGCGACGCGCCAGATTGTAGCCTTGTTTGGCCATTGCCTCGACGAGGGCATCGTCGCTGAGTGGATGATTTTTGTCTTCGTTATCTATGATATCCTTTAATTTCAGACGGATAATGCCCCAGGCAATATCCTCGCCGTCGACTGTTTTTGTGCCACCGCCGAAAAATCGCTTCAAAGGGAACAGGCCGCGTGGTGTCTGAATCCATTTGTCATCGACGGCCCTGGAGACCGTGGTCACGTGTACGCCAACGACGTCGGCAATTTGCTGCATTTTCAGCGGTACAATGTGCTCGGGACCCTTATTCAGAAATTCCGTTTGATAGTCAACAATGGCTTTAGCCACGCGTTTGAGCGTGCTGTATCGCTGTTCAATCGATTCGATCAACCACTTGGCCGAATCGATTTTCTTCTTGATCCATTCCTTGGTCTCCCGATCGGTCCCGTTCCGAAACATCTCGCGATATCGTTTGCTGATGCGTAAACTGGGTATGTATTCGTCTTCCAACCGAATCACGTACTTTCCATTTTCATCTAGCTCGACGAAAAAATCCGGAGTCACCTTTTGGACCCGTTCGGCGTTGAATCCTCGGCCGGGATGGGGATTCAGTCGTCGCAACTCATCCATCGCCATTTTGATGGTTTCAATGGGGTAACCAGTCTTGCTTTGAATGATAGGTAGACGGTTTTGACTGAGGTCTTCCAGGTGAGAATAAATCAGAAGGGTCAGAACATCCTTCATCGGCGTTAGGTCATTGATTTGAAGCAGCAGGCACTCCTTTAAATTTCGAGCTCCAACACCTGGAGGGTCAAGTTTTTGAATGAGCAAAAGCGTGCGCTGTGCATCCTCGTAGTTAATCGACCGACCGTAGGACTGGATATAGGCCTGGACGATGTCGGCCAGCGAGCTTTGCAGCTGTCCGTCTTGATCCAAATTGTGAATCACGTAGTCACCGAATTCGCGAATTTCACGATCGGCGTTGAAGAAATGAAACTGGTCGAGCAAGTATTCTAACAACGTTTGAGGCGGCGCTACGACATTAGCCAACTCGTCGTGCTTTCGTTCAAGTGCTTCAGCAATCCGATTGCTCGATGGTTTCACTGCGGACGTTACATTGTCATCGGGCCACTCTTCTGACATTTCGAGTAGCCGTTCAAAATCCGCTTCGTTGTCATGTTCGTTGTCGACGACCAATTCCTTCTGTTCAACATCTGTCGACGTGACCTCCTCGCGAGCTCGTTCGAGTTCAAGATCCCTCTCCGTATCGGAGGCTTCGGACGATTCAGTGCCGGCAACCAACAAAACGTTGTCTTCCAATTCCTGATCAATCCGTTCCTGCAGCGCCAGGATGGGAAGCTGCAAGATTTCCATCGATTGGATCATGCGCGGAGCCAGCTTCATTTGCTGGCTCATTTTCATTTGTTGCGAAAAATTAAGTTGCATGATCAAGCCGCTGCGATACGACAATTCCCACAGGAGTAATCATTGTTATCCGCATTCGTCTAACTAGAACTGTTGTCGGCCGCGCATCGCGTCGGCTAACATCTCCTTGTTGGCGAATTCTAGCACACTACCGGACGCGATGCCGCGAGCAAGCCGAGTTATGTTAACCGCTTCCCTTTCCAACAGGTTGGAAATATAAAGAGCCGTTCCATCTCCTTCTAACGTTGGATTCGTTGCCATTACGATTTCCTTCACACCGTCTTGCCGAACACGTCGAATCAATGCGTCAATCGTCAAATGTTCGGGGCCGATTCCTTCTAACGGTGAGATGCGTCCTTGCAAAACGTGATAGACGCCGTCAAAAGCACCCGATGCGTCCAATGCCATGATGTCGCGTGGTTGTTCCACGATGCAAACCAACTGTCGGTTCCGTCCCGGGTTGGCGCAAATTCCACAAACCTCTCTTTCTGTCAAATTATAGCATATTCTGCAGGGAGCGACGGCCGTCGTTACAGTGCGAATCGCGTCAGCCAACTCTAATGCCTCGGCCGGATTACAGGCTAAAATATAATGTGTTAAACGCTCCGCAGACTTCCGCCCGATTCCCGGGAGCGTCGCAAACTGATCGATCAAATGGCTCACAGCAGGTCCATAAGGATGCGCACCAAGCTCAGGTTGCTGTTTGGGCATTCGCAGTCCTATTTCGAGGGATTCTCACCGAGTCCGAATTTCGACAATGCGTCACCAAGTCCGGGGATGTCAACCTCACCGGCCAACTTCGTTACCTCCTGCTTGGCCGATTCTTTCGCTTTTTCCAACGCTGAGTTCGTGGCTGCAACCACTAAATCCTCAATCATTTCTCGATCGCCGCTTTCAAGCAACGATTGTTCGATGCGACACGACAAAATACGCTGTTGACCACTGGCTTCTACGGTTACCATTCCTCCGCCCGCATTGGCTTGGACACGTAACTGTCCTAGGTTGTCCTGCAATTCATTCATCCGGCCCTGCATATCTTGGGCCTGCTTCATCAAAGTGGCAATATTTCCAAGACCTTTTAGCATTGAGTGTTATTCCTTTTGAGGCGATGGCTCGGCAATCGCGACGACTCGCTCAACTGATGCGCCAAAGACGGACATCGCTCGTTGAACGAACGAATCGTCAACCGTGTCAACCTGAATATGAACGGTCGATTGTGGTAATTCTGATTCATGGGTTGGATTCGTCTCGTCTTCGGCGACACGCAGCACAATGCGAATTCTTTGACCGGTGATGTCGGATGCGGCTGTCTCTAAATTATTTAGGACTTCCGGCCGTTCGCAAAATTGCTTGTTGAAATGATAGTTTTTCGGGAACGTCAGCTCCAGAATATTTGGCTCGGAAATTGCTACAGCATTTACGTGCTTGATGTATTCTTGCAGCGTATCGTTAAGAGTATCGACGATTTGAGAAAAAAGTTGCGACTCGAATCCAGCTCGAAATTCAATCCGGTTTCTGATTTTTATCGGCGCAGTCAGGTGGAAATCGATGTCATCTTCATTTTTTTTTTCGTTTGGCCGATCGGCGTCTGGTGCAGCATTGACGGCATTCGATGGTGCCAAATCAGCATCCGAAGGAACGACTGTGGTGTTAGTTTGCGGGTTACCGTCGTTCGACAATCGACTCGACCGTTCTGGCGTATTGTCAGATATCGTCCGGATTCCATTTAACTCGTCATATTTGAGCTGATGGAGCAATCGATCAAGACTCTCGAGATTTTCAAGCAAAGAAATTCGAATGAGTGCTAATTCGACCAATGCGCGACCGTACTCAGTGCGCTGCATGCGAGCCTTGGTGTCGGCAAGAACCTGCATCGCGGCGACCAGTGTCTGCAGTCCCCATCTGGCGGACTGTAGGGATAACCGATCGCGATGTGCCTCGGAGACACTCGAAAGTGATACGGATTTCGCGTCCGCGGCCAGTACGATCAGGTCACGCAGATAATTGAGTAGTTGATCAGTGAGCTCACCTAGTTGAATCCCTTCAGTCAGAGCCTGGTTGACCAGTCCGAGAACCACATCGCGCCGGCGACTGATAAGGGCGTCCACAATCTCGATCAGACGGTCGTCGCTTGCCGTTCCCAACAACCGGTGAACCTCGGTTGCGGTGATGCGATTCTCGCCAAAGGCTAACAACTGGTCGAACAGT
Source organism: Planctomycetota bacterium (assembly GCA_963582345.1). GTDB lineage: Bacteria > Planctomycetota > Planctomycetia > Planctomycetales > Planctomycetaceae > CAUZSN01. The sequence goes on along the minus strand of CAUZSN010000016.1, from coordinate 10,604 downwards.
GACTGACTGTCTCTCATCGATCCAGCTGCTCGTCGCGCGATTAGGTCAAACGCCTTCAATTCGACGTCGACCGACTCGGCTTGAGCAATCTGTTTTAAATGTTCGACGATGCTGGACGTCTGGATCGTCCCAAAGTCGAATCGTTGACAGCGAGACAAAATCGTATCGGGAATCTTATTGGGTTCAGTTGTGCAGAAGACAAACTTTACATTGGCGGGTGGCTCTTCCAGAGTCTTCAATAAAGCGTTGAAGGCCTCCTTCGTCAACATGTGCACTTCATCGATGATATACAGTTTATAGGTCGATCGCATGGACATGACGTTGACGTTCTGCCGCAATGAGCGGATGTCGTCGATGCCGCGGTTCGAGGCACCGTCGATTTCCAGAACATCGATGTCACTGCCGGCCGTGATTCCGTTGCAGATCTCGCAGTCATTGCACGGATTGCCGTACTTCGCACTAGGGCAATTGAGTGACTTCGCCAAGATGCGTGCCATCGACGTCTTACCGACGCCCCGCGACCCGGTGAACATGTAGGCGTGGGCAACTCGTTGGGCCTGGATCGCGTTGCGAAGGGCTTGTACCACGTGTGCTTGGCCGACTACCTCGTCAAAAGCCTGAGGACGATATCGCCGCGCCAGAACAGTGTATTGCGAGGAGTTTTCGTCCATGTTGCTCGCTCTACAGAAAAGCCTGACTTTTGCCGCGTGACGATCGTTAGCGAACCGGGCCTCTTAGCTCGCACGGATAGTAGTATATCAGATGACACGTCTTTGTTTCAGCGATGTCGGTCATTATTCCGACGTACTTACGGAATACCTTGTGTGCAGCGCTTTTGATTACAAATCCGGATTCATACGGAAGCGGGTGGTAGTGCAGATTTCGAGGAGCTAAAGGCTATCTCCGCGTGCACCTGAAAACACAATGCTTAGGGCTGCTTCGGTTAAGATCTGACCCGGTTCACACGGCCTCACCGCATTTGGAGATAGCCTACCGCTCCTCGTTCACTCAAGATACTATTGGGTTGAATTATGTTAACCGTGATTCGCTTGTCACGCCAGTTCGATCAATGGACTAAACCGTTCCGTCACTGTCCTCAGGGTGATTGTTCGTTTGCGAGTGCAGAATCTGCGGAAGGTGCCGGTGAGCGCCGAGAACCCGAAGTATGAGTCAACAGTCGGGAATCACGAGGTCGAGGGTTGTGGGTTTTCCTCGTTTCTGCAGGTATCAAGTGCTACTCTGGTTGAATTGAATAATACAGTCATCCCACCAGCTTGTGATTGATCCTGCCACTTCGTGCGATGGGCAGATGACAAAACTTCGACATTACGGGAGCAGTTGAACCTTGTCTCCGTATTCTAGGAAACGGCGAACGCTGCACTTGCCGATAACGATTAGCGTGCTTTTGATGGCGCTGAACGTGACGTTGATGGTCTTCTGGATCGTACTGCTGGCTGATAGGGATTCGATCAGCGGCCTGGCCATCGGCACAGTTGCATTCGCTCTGATCTTGCTCGGCCTATCGTTCTATTTGTTCCTAACCATCAAGGAAATTCGGCTTAATCGGCGACAGGCAAATTTCGTCGACAGTGTCACTCACGAGTTGAAGACACCCATTGCGTCGTTACAACTCTATCTCGAAACACTGCAGATGCGTACTTTGGACAGTCAACAACGAGATGAGTTTTACGGTGTAATGGAACACGAACTCAGGCGCTTGGACCGGCTGATCAGCCAGCTGTTGGAAGTAGGCCGCTTGGACGCAATTGGTCACCAGTCTGCGGCTGAGGATATTTCGCTGGCACCGTTGCTGCAACGATGTGCACAGACCGCATGCACGCATTATAAATGTGCGGAAGACGATGTGTTCAGTTACGACGTCCAACCGGCGATCATTAATGCTCGACGAATGATCTTGGAGATGATCTTTGGAAACTTGTTGGACAATGCGGTGAAATACGGTGGCGACAGCCCGGCCGTCGAAGTGCAAGTGCGTGTTGAAGATCGCGGCCGCATTGTGGTCCGCATTGCTGACAACGGTGAGGGGATTCCTGTCGACGTGTCTAAAAAGATTTTCCAAATATTTTATCGTGGTGGAAGCGAATTGGAACGAAGGAAGAAAGGCACTGGAGTCGGCCTATACATCGTTCGCACGCTTGTTCATTTGCTGAAAGGAAATATCAGCGTGCGCGACCGCAACGGCCAACCTGGAAGTGTTTTTGAGGTCGAATTACCGGGACGACTTGGAACATGAAGCTCTTGATCGTTGAAGATGAGACGGCTTTGGCCGACGGTTTGAAGTTTAATTTCGAACAGGAGGGCTACATGGTTGAACTGGCCGGCGACGGCCCTACGGCATTGGGTTGTTTTCAAAGTGCCGATCCCCCATTCGATCTTGTGATTCTGGACTTGATGTTGCCTGGCATGAGCGGTTACGAGACTTGCCAGTCCATTCGCGCAATTGATAACCAGATTCCTGTGCTTGTGCTCAGCGCCAGGACGCTCAGTGAAGACAAAGCTCAGGCTTTCGATTGTGGGACCGATCAATACATGGCCAAGCCCTTTGCGCTGCCAGAGCTGTTGAGCCGTGTGCGGAATCTGATCGAGCGTCGAACAGTCCTCACGAGTTCGGCATATTCAAACGGAAAGCGGCGGCGCCAGACGTACGAATTTTCTGGCATCCGCGTGGACTTCGATACGTTTGAAGTGATCGTGGGTCAGTCGATCCACAACCTGACCACGATGGAGATGCAGCTTTTGTGTTACTTCATAGAAAACGAAAAGTTGGTCCTTTCTCGCGAGCAGATTCTGAAAGATGTCTGGGGTGAAACTGCCGAAATTACTACTCGTTCGATCGATAATTTCGTTATGCGATTGCGGAAACTGATCGAGTCGAATCCGTCCGACCCCCGTCATATTCTATCGGTCAGAGGCACAGGCTACCGTTTCATTGCCGATCCAAATGCGACGGCAAGTGCCAAGATTGCCAACTAGTGCTCGTGACAGAAATTTGACAAAACTTTGACACAGGCCAGATGCGCGACTTGGTGATACGCTGTAAAATGCTGAGTGTTTGTGCTGAAAGTGTAGTTTCCAGGATCGCGCAAACTCGTTAGGATCGTCGCCCTTTGTGATTTTGAAACATGCGGCGTGGAAATTCTTGGCAGGAAATTTCAGGGAGTGACAACTTGTGACTAACAAATTTGTGGATACGGTTGTCATAGAACCACAGATTCGCGGTATCAAAACGTCTGAAGTTGCGACTTCGGGAGCCTCGGTGCTTGCCGAAAACTCAGACGTGTCCGTCGTGTGTGAAGAAGAAGTTCTGGGTGGTAGGCAATCTTCGCCCATGACCATTCGTCGCCCACAGGTAACCCGTCTTCGCGATCGTTTTCCGAATGGAGTATGCTGGGGGAACGTCGTTTGGATGGCAGTTATGCACACCGGGGCAATCGCCGCATTTTGGCACTTCACCTGGCAGGCATTCGTTGTTTTCATCTTTCTGCACTGGGTATCCGCATGCCTGGGAGTGACCCTTGGTTACCACCGCTTGTTGACTCATGGCAGTTTTATAGTGTCTCGTCCGTTGAAGTATTTTTTCACGATGTGTGGGATGCTTTCCTCCGAAGGCAGTCCGTTGTTTTGGGTGGCGACGCATCGCAAGCATCATGTGCTGTCGGACCAAGCCGGCGACCCTCATTCGCCAAACGACGGTTTCTGGTGGTCACACATGCTGTGGTTCGAACCCAAACAAACAGCGGAAAGTGAGCAGGAATTATATCAACGGTGGGCTCCGGACCTCTACAAGGACCCGGTGCAGAGATTTTTCGACAAGACGTTCTTTTTGTTTGCACTTCTATGTGGTGGCATTCTGTGCGGTCTTGGCGAGTTCTTTTTTCAGGCCGGTTGGTCGTTTCTGTTGTGGGGACTGTGCGCCAGAATGGTCGCCTGTTACCACGTCACGTGGTTTGTTAATTCGGCGACCCATATCTGGGGCTATAGAAATTACGAGACCACCGATCGGTCACGAAACTTATGGTGGGTCGCGCTGCTCAGCTATGGCGAAGGCTGGCACAACAACCATCATGCGTACCAACGACTCGCCCGCCACGGACATCGTTGGTGGGAATTCGACGTCACCTACATGGTGATTTGGTCGCTAAAAAAACTAGGACTTGCTCGCGACGTTCAAGACACGCTTCCACTCAAGACAGTCTAGGTGCTTTAGTCGTGGCAATGAGTGTCGTCCGGAAAAATCCCTTCGCGAACTTCCGCGACGTAAGTGTGCGTGGCTGAGATCGCTTGGTCACGTAGTTCGGCAAAGCGTTTCAAAAACTTCGGATTGAAACCGTCCGTCAGTCCTAGCATGTCGTAGCTGACTAAGACCTGTCCGTCACAATTCGGCCCGGCCCCGATTCCGATTGTCGGGATGTCAAGTTTCTGGGTGATAAGTTTCGCGACGCGACGTGGGATCAGTTCCAGCACAATCGCGAATGCTCCAGCATCCTGGGCTGCTCTCGCGTCATTCAGCAGTTGATGCTCGTCTCGTTGCACCTTGCCCATGCTACCAAGCTTTCGAACTGACTGCGGCCTTAGACCAACATGTGCCATGACTGGGATGTCAGCCGCTGTCACCGCGCGAATAATTTCAGCCTGATTGACGCCCCCTTCCAACTTGACGGCAGATGCGTCGGTTTCTTTCAGTATGCGCCCCGCGTTGGAAACTGCCTGCTCGGGACTAACTTGAAACGACATGAACGGCATGTCGACGACGACCAACGCGTGCTTAACGGCACGGACGACCATCTCGGCATGATAGATCAGTTCATCAAGCGTTACCGGCAACGTCGTCGCCTTGCCTTGAACAACCATGCCCAAAGTATCCCCCACCAGGATGCCATCGACTCCAGCAGCATCAAACAGTTCCGCCCACAGGTGGTCATAGGCCGTCAGCATTGCCAGCTTACGTCCAGTAGCTTTCGCAGCGACGAATTTTGGCACTGTCACAGGCATCGATCTTGTTGATTCAGTGTTCAATTCCGAATTATCGGTCATAGGATATCCTGTGCCGATTTCTGGTCGTAGCGACGGTCTGACAAGTGCGAATTGCGGATTCTAGACCGATATACATCGTCACACAGATCGATCACAGGTGTGGTTACCGACTGGTTCCAGGTCAGTATCCGAAGTCTGTTGCAGTTTACAAGTGTTGCAGAGATTCATATGGCAAAACAGCACACATGCAGTATGTTGCAACATTCAGATATTTCTCATGAATGCCCGTTGTCAAAATTTCGATTCCTAAAGCATTTAATCGCGGGGAGTTACAGAAACACTTCAGCCCATTGGCGACTTCTTGGCATGGAAGGTGCCGTGGTTATTCAACGCCGTGGTGGCAGGCGTTGGCCCGCACTTGCTTCAACGGCGAATTTCGAAGCGTTTCGAGCGATTGTTTCGCTCGAAACGCTTTCTTTTTTGGGCTCGTAGAGTTCCTTACAATTTTGAAACTGACAAATCGTTTGAGCGTCTGATATGCTGCGAAGGCTCCTTCGGAAGAACCCAACTTGGCCAATCAGGATTGACTATGACGAAAGACTCCCAAACCGGTGTAGAACATTTGCAGAACGCGCTCGTGAGGTTTGGACCAATCGCTAGTGCTCTCATTGTTGCACCAACAACCGCTGGTTTGCTCAAAGATTGGGTACAGCCGTTTTATGGATTCATTTTAGGTGCCGCTATCGGTGGCGGAGTCGCGTACGGTCTGATCTGTGGTTTCTTTCTGCTAATTGATCGAAAACGCGATCGTAGTAAGTCCGAATTGCCGAACAATACGACGTCCAATTTATCGTTACCCTGTGATTGTGGTGTTATGATTTCTGTTCAACTTGCACAATCCGGAGGCCAGGTCACCTGTGAATCGTGTGGAAAATCTGTGGATGTCCCTTCCCTTGGGAGATTAAGAGCAATTGCGAACGAATCATGAGCTCGCGGCATTGGCAGGATGCCTTAATTCGTTTTATTGCGATGTTTTGGTTATAATATCCTTAATGCTCTGGTGTTTTCTACTCCGTTCACGGTGACGTTGACTGTCGAAACCGTTACTGACTCCACAGCGAGTAGTCCGGATTATTCACTAGTCTCAATGAAAATGAATACAAGAATTTTAGCTGGTCTATTTCTCGTGACACTCGGATGCTGCGGTTTCGGTTGTCGCAGCCAGGATGCCGAGCATTTATTCGAGCAAGGTAAAAATGCAGTGGAGCAAGCTGACTATGACATCGCGATTGACCGATTCAGTGAGGTGATTCGTCTGGATCCCGACCGCGTAGACGCGTACTACCGCCGAGGTATCGTCTATGGGAACCAAGGTCAACTGGATCAGGCAATTGCGGACTTCAGTGAAGCGATCCGTTTGCAGCCTGAATACGTAGACGCGTTGGTTAACCGGGGCATTGCCTATGGGCGGAAAGTCCATCTGGATAAAGCGATTACGGACTTCAGCGAAGTGATTCGTCTGAAGCCTGACCACAAAAAACTCGCAGTGGCGTACTCCAGTCGGGGCGTTGCCTACGGGAACCGAAATCAGCAGGATAAGGCGATTGCGGACTTCAACGAAGCAATCCGTATCAGGCCCGACTTTGCAAAGGCGTATTACCAACGCGCCACGGCGTATGTGGAAAAAGGTATGGATGAACCGAACGCTAGTCAAAGCTATTTTGAAAAGGCGGACACCGATTATCAAAGAGCTCACCAGATTAACCCGGTTTTCCCGGCAGACATTAAAAAAGCGGAAGAGGCACTTCGGCCCTAGCTCAACATTTGGTGTGAGAAGCTTTCAAAGAATACGGAAAATTCCGAAGGATGGACCAGAGCCTTTCGATCAAAGGTGATAGGTGTGTCAATTTCTTGGTCAAGCGAAGACTTTTAATGTACGCGACTATTCTCGATTTTGTTCGCGAAGCTCATTTTCTTTTTCAAGCGTGTAGTGAAGCTGCAAGACCATCCACGACAGAAATCTGGAAAAGAACGGCACCCTTCGACAGAAAAATCGGCAGCAAAAGACTCGTCAGATTGTTTCTCTCGGTTGCGCGTAATTGTAATTTAGTTTCGTTGCCACACTCCACAAAAATCGACAATTTGTAATCGATGAACTTCGCATCAAGCGCTGGTCCACTTATTCTTGAAGCTCTTCACGAATCCGGTGCAATTCTTGCAGGGCCGCTAGCGGGCTCAATTGGTCCAGATCAAGTCGTCGAATTTCGTCTAACATGGGATGGGGTTGTGTTTTGAATAGGGAAAGCTGGCGTTCAAAGGTTTCACGAGGTTTTCGCGCCGGGATTTTTGTTCGTCCTTCGTCGTCCAAATGGTCAGACTCCAGGGTTTCCAGGATGACTTGGGCGCGTGTGACCACGTTGCCGGGAATGCCAGCTAAACGTGCAACGTGAATGCCATAGCTCTTGTCTGCGAGACCTTCGACGATTTTGTGAAGGAAGACAATACCGTCGTCTTGCTCGCGGATCGCGACGTTCCAGTTTCGGGCGTCCGTCAGCGTCGATGTCAATTCCGTCAGCTCATGGTAGTGAGTGGCGAACAGCGTGCGCGAGCGGATTTGATCGTGTAGGTGTTCAGTGACTGCCCAGGCCAATGATATGCCGTCGTAAGTGCTTGTGCCTCGACCGATTTCGTCCAAGATGATCAGGCTTCGTTCGGTGGCGGCGTTTAAAATACGTGCAGTTTCAGTCATTTCGACCATGAACGTGCTTTGTCCTTTCCCCAATTCGTCGCTGGCACCGACTCGGGCGAAAATGCGGTCGGCGATTCCGATTCGGGCCTCGCTAGCAGGGATGAACGAGCCCCCTTGGGCCATGATTGTCAACAGAGCTACCTGACGGATGTAGGTGCTCTTACCGGCCATGTTCGGCCCCGTCACAATTTGCACTCGGCCGTTTGACAAACCGATGCGCGTGTCATTCGGGACGAACTCTCCCGTTGGCTGCAAACAATCCAGCACCGGGTGTCGGCCTTCGCGGATTTCCAGAATGTTTTCAGCAGTCATTTCGGGGCGGCAGTAATTGTTACTAGTCGCCAGAACGGCTAATCCGGCAAGCACGTCAACCTGGGCCAGAACATCGGCCGTGTTCTTCAGTCGTAGGCAGTCTTCGGCGACTCGGTCGCTTAGGACTGTAAACAGTTCTTGCTCCAAATTGTTCGCTTCCTCTTCTGCATGCAGAACCTTTTCTTCGTGTTCTTTCAAATCGGGAGTGATAAAGCGTTCTTGATTCTTTAGCGTCTGCTTACGGATGTAGTCATCCGGAACTTTTGACGCGTTTGCCGAAGTAACTTCTAGGTAGTAGCCGAAGACTTTGTTGAAGCCGACCTTCAGATTAAGAATACCCGTGCGTTCAGCTTCTTGGGTCTGATAACGAGCGATCCATTCTTTACCGCCGCGAGCCAGATTGCGAAGTTCGTCCAAGCGAGCGTTATAGCCATTACGGATGACACCTCCATTTGTGGTCAAGATGGGCGGATCATCGGTTAGAACGACTTCCACGTCGGCTCGCACTTCAGCACACAGGTCCAGGTTGGTTTCCAGTTTCTGAAGCAAGTCCGCCCGTCGTCTGCTGAGCTTGGCCTTTAGCTTTGGCAGCAAGGCCAGTGAGCTGGCCAAAGAGGTGAGGTCTCGCGGGTTAGCTCGTCTGGTGGCGACACGTGCGGTCAGACGCTGCAGGTCGTACATCTGCTCCAACTGTTCGCGCAAGTCGTGACATATGGAGGCGTCGTTTGTGAATTCTTCGACAGCATCCAGTCGACGGTTGATTTGTGCGATGTCGGTCAATGGGTTCGAGAGCCATTCAGCCAGCAGACGCGCGCCCATCGGCGAGACGGTTTTGTCGATAATGGCCAATAGGCTTCCGTCGCGTTTGCCCGCGCGCATCGTTTGCGTCAGTTCTAGACTGCGCCGAGTGGCTTCGTCGATGATCAGGTTTTTTCCCGGCCGGTACGGGTCCAGTCGAGCGATGTGCGCCGGTACGTTTTTTTGCGTTTCTTGAACGTATTCCAGCAGTGCTCCGGCCGCGGTGATTCCGGGCGAATTTGTGTCCAGATCGAAGCCTTCTAAAGTACTGGTGCCGAAATGCTTCAGCAGCGTATCCTGGCACTGTTGTCGGGAAAAACACCATGCCGGCCGAGTGGTCAAAAGTGTGCCGTCTAATTCGATCAAGGGACGTAGTGTATCGTGATCCGGACTGTTCTCAGGAAACAAGCATTCCACTGGCCGCAGACGCGCTAATTCGTCCGGCAACTGTTGCAGATCCAGGTCGGTTGAGGTGAACTGTCCAGTTGAAAGTTCCAGCCATGCCAGACCCATTCGTAATTTTGTTGGAAAAATGCTGGCTAGGAAGTTGTTCTGGCGCGGATCGAGCAGCGACTCGTCAGTAAGGGTGCCTGGTGTGACGACTTGGGTAACTTCTCGCTTGACTAATCCTTTGGCCTTTTTTGGGTCTTCTACTTGCTCACAGATGGCCGTTCGAAAACCGGCTCGAATCAACTTTTGCAAATAGCCATCCAGTGCATGATAAGGAAAGCCCGCCATGGGTACTGGATTGGGCGAGCCTTTGTCGCGACTGGTCAGCGTTAGCCCCAAGACTTTCGCGGCTGTTTGTGCGTCTTCGTAGAACAGTTCGTAAAAGTCGCCCATCCGGAACAGCAGGATGGAATCAGGATTCTGTCGCTTGACCTCCAGATAACGCTCCATCATTGGTGTCGGCGTGTTGCGTTCTGCCATGATCAACTCGTGCGCCGTCAGAGCTTTCCCGGGAATGGCCCGATTCCTGGTGAATTCGGCTACGTATGAACTAGAGTCCGACGAACAGTTACTCGTCCGGAAAAAGCATACTGACGCTAGTCCGGTCGTGAATAGAACGTATCGCCTGGGCAAACAGTGGAGCGACCGAGACGATCGAGACATTGTTCGGTAACGGTTCAAGTGTCGATTCGATCGTATCAGTGATGAACATCTGTTTGACCAGGCTTTCGCCAATGCGAGCCGAAGTACCTTTGGACAATGCTCCGTGTGTGACAACGGCATAGATGTCGTTTGCACCACGTTCTTTCAACACATTTGCCATGCTGATGATCGAACGTCCCGTGATTGTGAAGTCGTCGACTAATAGGACATTCATGTTCTCGACGTCGCCAATCACATCCAACACTTTGACCGTTTCCGTGTGGTCGTTGCGCTGTTTATTGCCGATGACGACCGGAACACCCAATAGATTGGCAAAATGAGCGGCCTCCTTGGCGAAACCGACGTCCGGAGAGCACACTACTAAGTTGGGGATCTTCAGCGTCTTAATATGCTCACTCAGGACATGTCGGCCGTATAGATGGTCCACTGGGATGCGAAAGAAACCCTGGATTTGTGGACTGTGAAGGTCCATCGTTAGCACGCGATCGGCGCCGGCGGCTTCGACGGCGTCGGCACAGACTCGGGCTCGAATAGAAACTCGAGGTTCGTCCTTTTTGTCTCCTTTGGCATAGCTAAAAAAAGGGATGACGGCAGTCACTTGCTGGGCGCTGGCTCGCTTCAAGGCGTCGATCCAGAA
>CAUZSN010000015.1:0-36097 GCA_963582345.1 Planctomycetota bacterium | reverse complement strand
TGCGTTTAGGGCGTCACGGCATCGAGAAATCAAGGCGGTTGCGCTAGCATACGCTTCCAACGTGCCAGATTGGCCAGTCTCACAATGGCGGCCGCTATCCATCTGGATGATGATATGTCCGCATTCGGCCCCATGCGAGTGTTCTCCTTCGACGATCACATTATCAATGATGATGCCGCAACCAATTCCCGTTCCCAGGGTCCAGAAAACCAGGCTGTGAGCATCCTTGCCGGCGCCGAACCAGTATTCGCCGTACGCTGCCGCGTTGGCATCGTTTTGCAGGACGGTTGGTTTTTTAAAATGATCGGCCACACGTTGACGTATGGGAAGGCCCTGCCATCCCGGCAGATTGGGTGGCTCCAGCAGCTTGCCCGCAGGAATGTCCATTGGGCCGGGAGTTGCCAGTCCGATGGCCGTAACGGCATCCAACGAGATTGTAGACTTTCCAACAGCCTCCTCCACGGCACGAAAGATGCGCACAATACCGGCTTCTGCACCTTGGGTGGCTTCAGTTGGAAAGCTGATATGGGAGAGGGGCTCGCCGTGATCATTAACCACACCGGCTTTGATGTTGGTACCGCCGACGTCAACACCGACAAAGTACGGCTCCGAAGGGTCATTGCAATCCAACGGTGAATCCCCCTTTCGGAATCGGGTAGAATAGGACAGTTTGACAATTTTTCTGCAGGACGGTCTTTCTAGGCCGTCCTGCAGCCAGAATGTACCACTTATCCGTATTCGGTCCTATGAGTTCTCCTGGATAAGGAGTATAAGCCATGCCGGTTTTCTGATCCAATCAACCGTTGCGAGTCAATGTTGGATCTGTACTATAGAACCTCCCAGTCAGACAGTTGACGGTTTTGCTTAACTAGTTTCCCGGATTCAGCCGAGGAATTGGAAAAGATAGTCTTCTTCTAAAGTCTGAGTGCGCGTGGAGCCAACGATGAGCGCAGAGAATTTACAACAGTGTGGTTCTGGTCCGCTTTTCATGAACCCCGATAGCGATCATGCTCGGCAGACGTTTCGCGCCAAATCGAAAGCATTGGCTGAAAAAGTTATGTCGGTGCCAGAGGCAGTGGACCAGTTTGTTAGCGACGGAGATTATCTGGGGTCTGGTGGCTTCGGTGGCAATCGCATTGCTACGGCTTTACTTCACGAAATCGTTCGGCAGCAGAAGCAGGACCTAAGCTTGGCAGGTCATACAACGACTCATGATTTCCAAATTCTCTGTGCAGGCAACGAAACGGGGCGAGGCCAATTGTTGCGGCGCGTCGACATCGCATACATTGTTGGGCTTGAAGCTCGTGGTTTGTCGCCGCACGCGCGGCGAGTATGTGAAAGCGGCCAGGTTGAATTCTGCGAATGGTCAAACTACACATTGGCGTTGCGTTTTCAAGCGGCGGCCATGGGAGTACCTTATTTACCGGTTCGGAGTCTTGCGGGGACTGACACGTTTCGAAAAAGCGCCGCCCGAAGAGTTGTTTGTCCATTTACTGGACAAGAGCTAATCGCCGTGCCTGCACTGTGGCCCGACTTGGCCCTCATTCACGTCCATGAATCCGACGCATTCGGCAACTGCCGCATTCGAGGCACTTCGGTTGCCGATTGGTGTTTGGCTCGCGCGGCAAAAAAGCTGATCATCAGTTGTGAACGACTTGTCTCTAACGATGAAATTCGCCGCGATCCGACCGCGACCATTATTCCTTACTATTGTGTCGATGCTGTCTGTGAAGTTCCTTACGGCAGCTATCCAGGAAACATGCCTTACGAATACTATTCAGACGAAGACCATCTGCGGCAATGGTTACAGGCCGAATCCGATCCGGAAACGCATCGTCAGTTTTTGGACGACTGTATATTTGGTGTTAGCGACTTCACCGAATACCTGGAACGCTGCGGCGGAAAACAACGTTTAGAACAACTGCGTGAACAAGAACTGCATCCGTGACTGCTGTGCATGTCTTTTACAGATCCCTAACCTGACACCTGATCCTATGTCCGACTATACCCGAATGGAACTTACGATTTGTGCCGCAGCCCGTCTGTTGGAAGACGGCGTGATTGTTGTCGTCGGCACTGGAGCACCGTGTGCGGCTTCGATGTTGGCACAGAAGACCACGGCCCCGAATCTCACACTGATGTTCGAAGCCGGCGGCGTGGGGCCTCAATTGCCCCGTATGCCCATCAGCGTCGGCGATTCGCGCACATTTTATCGGGGTCTGATGGCAACCAGCATGGCCGATATCATGGAGACGTGTCAACGAGGTCTAGTTGATTACACATTTCTGGGCGGCGCCCAGATCGACCAGTATGGCAACTTGAATTCAACGACGGTTGGCGAAGACTATCAGCGACCCCGCGTCCGTTTTCCCGGCAGCGGTGGGGCGAACGACTTAGGTTCGTTCTGCTGGCGCATTCTGGTGATCACGCCTCATGATCGCCGACGTTTTGTCGAGCGACTTGATTTCATCACCACTCCCGGATTTCTTGATGGCCCGGGAGCGCGCGAAACAGCGGGTTTGCCACCGGGTACGGGCCCGTTTAAGGTGATCACGGACCTGGCCATCCTGGGCTTCGACGACGCCTCGAAACGAATGCAGGTGGAATCACTACATCCGGGAGTCACGTTGGATGAAGTTCAGAATTGCACCGGCTTTGAACTGCTAACCAAATCGCCAATCACTGTCACTGTAGAACCTGAAGACGAACAGTTAAGAATTCTGCGAGATGAGGTCGACCCTGACCGCTACATCATCGGCCGCTCGTAGTACCCCTAAGGCAATGTCCGGTCAACCCGTTGATCATGACAATTTTGGCTGAGCGAGCTGACAACATTCATGCCTTTGTCACGAGAAATCAGATCGTTTGTCGGGGCCTAATAATAAATCATCGCCCTTCCCGGCCCTCCATGGCAGCCCTGGATTTTGATTGGCGCAAAGATGAAGTATGCCTTTTCGGGGATGTCATTCAGGTTGGTTAGAAACTCTACTCCTACCATCTCCAGGCTTCCTAGTGCCCAGTAGGTGAACATTGCTCGCTTAGCGTCGACACCGCCAAGCGACGGCGCATCAGTCGCGACGCAACGTATGCCGCGCTTCTTCAAGTACATGATCACCTCCGGACCGGGAGCTGGCCAGCCTTCACTCTTGCCGGCAAGCGGATCGACCATGCAGGCGTCACTCTTCGGTCGATACGTCTGGTCAACGTGGCCACTGTGGAACAGCACGATCTGGCCGGTCTTCAATTCGCCGTGCTGCTTCTCGTAATTCTGGATCTGAGCCGTTGTGATTTCCGGAGATGCAGGCCACGAGGCGTGGTCAGTAGTACCAACCAGTCCGGACACATCAATCACGCGAGCCCAGCCGCAGGTGTGCGATAGAGGAACCTTTTCGGTAGTCATGTTGCTGGTCCCGCGAGGACCGTATTTTTTCTCGTATTCGGCTAGCCACACTCGGACTTCTGGCGCATAGCTGTTGTTGTCGAAACCTGGAGCGGGAAGCGCAAACGTGGGCGGTACCAGGTGAGTGGTCGAATTGCTATCGAAGATCCGTGTATGAAATTTGACGTCGATCAAGTCAGCATGGTAGACGTCGACCACATAATAGGCTTGACGGTGTTCGCCTATACGGTGTCCGGGCCACATGAGCGGAAGGTTGGCGGTGGCGACTACCGTTAACTCGGCAACTTGTTTCTTGCGTGTGGCTGCGATCAGGAAATTGGCAAGTTGTGGATTCGTCACAGCCAGGGCACGCGCTTCGCCGCAGGGGGCCATGGTATGTCGGGGTCCCGAACACCAATAGAACGTTCCTGTAGCGGGTAGCTGCCCAAGGCCCGTTGCTCCCTCGGTGAAAATGGCACCGTACTTTAGACCGGCAATATGAACCGGCTCCGCCAGATTTGGCATCGGGCCCATACTAGGGCTGTCGACCACAATGTGATGTACGCCTTTCTGGGCAATGTATTCCATGCAGCCAGGGTCGGGATCCGGCCAGGCTGTTCTTTTCCTTTCCAGTGGATCGGCAATGAATGCACGCCCTTCGGGCAGTCGCATGTAGTACTTGTCACTGTATCCAGAGGACAGCAACACGACGTCGCCCTTGCCTAGTTCGCGGTGTTTCTTTTCCCAGGCCTTGATGTGTTCTACTCGCACCAGAGGACTGAAACCATTTGGAGCTTTATCTAAGAGCTGGCGTATGTCGATTACACAAGCCTCACCGCCAAATTGCCACGCCTTTATCTTATCGCCGAAATGTGATCCGTACGGGCTAGCATTTGGCCGGTTCGACCCTGGGCGCGAAAGTGAGTGAGGCGGAAAATCAATTTGCGTTCCGGTATTTTGGTCGATCGTCAGAACGTCACTATTGTACGTGCTGCCGGGGCCGATGCGTTTGTAATGGTTCATTTGGAAATAGGGTGCCCCCTGGGGCCACGTACACGGATAATCAGTTCCAACCATGAGCGACAGATCCACAATGCTACTGTCCGTCTGGTCGGCCGGTTCGGCTGCGGTGCCGAAATTCATATATCCGATCATCAAGATCGACAAAGGAAAAACTATGGCGACCAAATTCTTAAGCCTGCTTGTTTCGAACTGAGCTCTCAATATTGCGCTCCTACGGTCAATCGCTCACTGAATGAAAACGTTCACATCTGGCAAGTGTTTTTTATACCGATTGGTGCCCGGTCCGTAATATATGATCTCCTGCTTGATGAGGACAAGGAAGTGCGAGACATCCAAATCAAGTGGCTCCAAGAAAACACGGCGCCAGAAGTTTTTCAAGAGACTCGGAAGATGATGCCGCTACTGGAACAACTCAGTCTTGCCTTTTTGACTATTTCAAGACTTTCGACTGGTGTCCCGAACATCGATGGTAAGTTGCGCTGCTGGGAGAGGTATCCAAAAGCGATGCGGAAGCGGTGTAGAATCCGGTGCAGCAAGTGTGCAGGACAGTGCGTCGAGTCACAATTGGCTGGAGCCGCGCATGAAAAAGCCCCGATTTTTTCGGGGCATGCGATCAAGTGCGCCTTGATGCAAGTTACTCAAGTGGCGGGGACAGGATTCGAACCTGCGACCTCGAGGTTATGAGCCTCGCGAGCTACCGGACTGCTCCACCCCGCGTCATAGGCTTCGCCTGCGTGTCAATTTAGATGACACACGGCACAGTCGAATAAAACACAACGTAGTCAATTATATCGGCTGAACTCGATTCGTCGAGAGCGTGAACTTCGAAATCTGGACGCAATTTACCGGATCACGTCCAGTTATGTTGGTCGCTTTCCAGATTCTGTAACGTCTCATTCGATCAGAATTCTGAATTTTTGGGTGTCCTGGGAAACGGTATGCAATCTCGAATATTGGTCATTCCCGTGATGAGTTGAATGGTGCGCTCTAGTCCTAATCCAAATCCAGAATGTGGTACGCTACCGTACCGACGCAGATCTACGTACCACCAGTAATCGGCCGGATCCAGGTCGCATTCTTGCATTCGTTGCGTCAGTACGTCCAGCCGTTCTTCGCGCTGGCTACCGCCAATTATCTCGCCAACTCGTGGAACCAACACATCCATGGCACGGACGGTTTTTCCGTCGTCGTTGCACCGCATGTAGAATGGCTTAATCGTTCTCGGAAAATCGTACAGAATCACCGGCTGCTGGAAGTGCTGTTCTGTCAAATAGCGTTCGTGTTCCGATTGTAGATCTCGGCCCCATTCAATCGGGTACTCAAATTGCCGGCTGCTGTTGGACAGAATGCCAATCGCTTCGGTATAGGACAGGCGGACGAATTCATTTTCGGTGATGTTGTCCAACGTTTCGATCACCGTCTTGTCGATCCGCAGATTGAAGAACTCCAAGTCATCCGTACACTCCTGACGGACATCTCGAACAATCGTGCGTATGAAGTCTTCGGCCAGGTCTAAGTTGTCTACCAGTTCGTAGAACGGCATTTCGGGTTCGACCATCCAGAATTCGGCCAGATGTCGTGTGGTGTTGGAATTCTCGGCCCGAAACGTCGGACCGAACGTGTAGCAGTCTCCGACAGACGTGGCGAAGATCTCAGCTTCCAATTGCCCGCTGACAGTCAGCGATGCCGGTTTGCCGAAGAAGTCCTGCGCGTAATCGATTTCGGTTTCCAGTTGCGCCAAACGAACCAGGTCCAAAGTCGTAACCTGAAACAGTTCTCCGGCTCCTTCGCAGTCGTTGGTCGTGATGATTGGCGTCTGGATATATAGGAAGCCGCGCGACTGAAAGTAATTGTGAATTGCGGCGCAGACGGCATTGCGCACGCGAGCAATCGCGCCAAAGGTGTTGGTCCGCGGCCGCAAGTGGGCGATGTCCCGTAGGAACTCGAAGCTGTGTCGTTTCTTTTGCAGCGGATAGCTGTCCGGATCTGCCAACCCCAGCACCTTTAATGATTGCGCATGCAGTTCCAGTCGCTGCCCCTTTCCTGGCGAATCCTTCAGTTCGCCGCTCACTGCGACACTGGTGCCAGTTGTGACGTGTTTAATCGTCGCTTCATCACCGGCAACGTTGGAGTCAATGACGATTTGCAGATTCGCTAGGCAGCTTCCGTCGTTGAGTTCGACGAATGAGAATCCTTGCTTAGAATCGCGGCGCGTCCGCACCCAGCCGCTAACTTCGACTTGTTGTCCAGTTCGGCCACCCTTCAAAATCTGAGCAACCTTCACCCTCATCTTCATGATTCATTCCATTGCGCAAGACTGAATTTACCAGTCCGTGGCCGTTCAACACCGAATAGCATACACAGACCATCGAGTAGAGGAACAGCGTCCATGAAAGACTCCAAAGGGCATGAAGATCGCCGCGACGGGATGACTTTGTGGTTTGAAGTCGGGCGGAGCCTGATCTATACGAACTGCATTCGACACTAGGTATTAAGTGTCGCCGTTTTCCTTCAACAGGAAGTGGTGGTAGAGCAGTGACGCCGCGATACCTCCAGCAATCGGAGCGACCCAATAGCACCAATGAAACTGCCAAGAGCTCGCCCCTCGCAAAAACGAGACGAATGCAGGTCCAAACGATCGAGCTGGGTTCATTGATGCACCCGTGATCGTCCCACCCGCCAGGATGTCGAAGGTGACCGTCAGACCGATCGCGAATCCACCAATCTTGACCGCCTTGCCACGCTCGTCAACTGCCACACCGAAAATGGACGTCACGAGCAAGAAAGTCAGAATGAATTCGACCAGCAGAATAGTACCGGTCCCCACATCCCATCCGCCTGTCGAATCGGGTGCCGGAGGCAACGGAATCCCTAGCTTCGCACTGGCAACGGCTTCACCCGGAAATATTACAGCGCAAACAATCGAGGCGATTGTTGCACCTACAAGTTGAAAAAGGATGTAGGCTCCGGCCAGAGGAGCCTTAATTCGTCCGGTTGCCAGCATTCCGCACGTAACAGCCGGATTAAAGTGAGCACCCGAAAGTCCACCGAATGTACACACGGCGATCGATAGGGCAAGGCCGTGCGCGAAGGCAATTCCGACAAGGCCGATCCCACTATTAATGGGAGCTTCAGTTGACAGAATTGCAGCAATTCCGGCAAAACACAGGTAAAAGGTTCCGATCGCTTCAGCGACGCATTGTCTGATTGGTTGCATAACAGCACCGTAGCCTGGGTCAGAGAAGTCACGGCTAGCTTACTTTGACCATTTGGTACTGTCAATTGACCATATCAGCGTCCGAATCAAGTAGAATTCTGTGTTCGCCCAATTGGTGGATCAGAGTGTCAGTGTTGCAAAAAACTTCCGCTTGCAATCCGTAGCTGAGGCCCGTGTGAACATATTCCGCAACATCGTCCGTGTAGAAACACTCGTTGGGATCGCATTTGATAGCGTGCAATATTGCTTCGAAAATTTCCGGTTCGGGTTTGACAGCTCCGATTTGGTACGAGACCACGTATTCGTCAAATCTATTAAGCACGTCGAAGTGGTTTTGGACGTATTCGAAATGCGTGACACATACATTGGAAAGCAGCACTAGGCGGTAACCTCGCACCATCAGTGTGTCGAGGACCGGGAGAATGGACAAATTTATCTCGAAAATTTCTGAACAGGCCTGGAGCAGATCGCCTTTGTCCATCCGTTGCCCTACTGATTGTTCAAGCTGTTGATGAAACTGGTCTTCCGTTACCCTGCCCCGTTCGAAGTTTGCTTGCAAATCCGATTGAAAGAGAACGTCATCGATCGATTCGGACGATCGATTACACAAAGCACCGATTTGCGCACACATCTTCCGGTGCGAAAAATAAACCAAAACATTACCCAGGTCGAACACAAGTGTCCGGATCACGCGTGGTAAACTCCTTCGTTGATGCTTGAGTAAGTATTCATAAAGTGGTATACCATAAAGAGTTGGCTGCGAAAATGTTGATCCAGTTTGGCAGTCACTGTCTCAAGGGCTTGCCACTCAAGTTCAGGTTGGCCGGTACCAGTTGGCTGAGCGTTGAGTAGGATATCCACCATGAGATTTCTCGGAATATTGTCATGTCCATGAGCTACGGCGGCGGCGAATTATCTAACCCGGCCACCATGCGTGGACGAGACTGGCCCTGCTTAAGGCAGTTTTGCGTCTTTTTGGAAAACCGAGTGGGCTTGCTCAACGATCTGTTGCGTCAAACGGAAAAAGACGATTTGCGAGTCATCGCTTTAAGTATTGTGGATTCAGTCGATTGTGCCATCATCCGGCTGATGTTTAACAATTATGAACGTGGACACGAATTGTTCGAATTGGCGAACTTCACGGTTTTCGAAAATGATGTTATTGGTGTCGAATTGCCCGACGTGGCGCAGCCGTATGTCACCGTCTGCACGGCGTTGTTGGAAGCCGAAGTTAATATTCACTACACCTATCCGCTGCTGTATCGGCGCAAGGGTCGAGGCGCCATCGCATTGTACGTTGACGATATCGATCAAGGATTGCATCTCTTACGCGAAAAGGAATTGCGGGTCATTACGGAGAATGACCTGCGGGAAGACGACGAGTACTTCTAAACGATGGTGACCGATTATCATTGTGTTTCATTGCCGGCCGAGTTCGTCGACCCTAACGCCAATGTCGATCCAGTCACCGCGATTGCCTTTACAGAAGGCCCTGCGGTTGCGTCTGACGGAACCGTCTATTTCTCGGATCTCGCCAATAACCGTATTATGCAGTTCGACCCGCAGAGTGGCATGCACAGCGTATGGCGAGAACCCAGCGGATATGCCAACGGTCTGCTGTTTGACCGGAATGGCCGACTGCTGACATGTGAAGGAATTGGATTGAGTAGCGACGGACGATGGCATGGCGGTCGCCGGATCACTCAAACCAATATGACTACCGGTAGTGTGGAAGTTTTGACCGAGCGATATGAAGGGGCTCGATTCAATGCTCCCAATGACATTGCCGCTTGCTCGAACGGTCGCATCTTTTTTACAGATCCCTGTTACGCCGATCGCACGACAATGGAGATGGAGCACGAGTCAGTGTACCGGATCGATCCTAACGGAACTGTTTTGCGAATGATTTCACAGCCTGACATCGAACGTCCGAATGGAATCGCTTTGGCACCTGACGAACAAACTATCTATGTTGTCGATAGCTGTCCGGTCTTCGGGGGCAACCGCAAGATTTGGGCCTTTGATCTGGCCGACGATGGATCGCTGAGCAATCAGCGCGTCGTGTTCGATTTCGCGCCCGGCCGTGGGGCAGACGGCATGACTATCGACCAGCAGGGGAATTTGTATATCGCTGCCGGAATTAGCCGCTCTCGAGGGCCTCATGAATCAAACGACGTTCCTCCAGGGATTTGGATCGTCAAACCTAGTGGCGAACTTCAAGGTCGTGTCCCGATTCCTGAAGATGTGGTGACAAACGTAACGTTCGGCGGCGAGGACTTGCGAACGTTGTACATTACGGCCGGGAAGACGCTGTTTACTATTCGAGGCAAAGTGCCTGGATTTGTCGTGCACCGAAACATCAATTTATGAGTGATCAAGAATCACACGAAACCAGCCACGTTGACCACGAACAGGCCGCTGCATATGTCGGTGCGTTGGGGTTTGCCATAATCAGTTTGTCGGACACCCGGACGGAAGAGACCGATCAAAGCGGACAATATATTCGCCAAGTCGTGCAGGATGCCGGAAATCATGTCACTCGTTACACAATCGTCAAAGACGACCCCGACAGAATCCGTGAGCAGTTGCACGCCGCTTTGGGCGACCCAGACGTTGCCATCGTCGTCACAAACGGTGGAACGGGCGTTGCACTACGTGATGCGGCCTACGAAATTATTGTCGGTTTTTTGGAAAAACGCCTGGATGGTTTCGGCGAGTTATTTCGGAAGCTCTCGTTTGAGGAAATCGGAGCAGCCGCGATGATGAGTCGAGCGGTTGGCGGCATCGCACGCGGTAAGGTCGTCTTTTCACTGCCCGGCTCGACAAAAGCCGTGCGATTGGGAATGGAAAAACTGATTCTACCGCAGGCGGCTCATTTGTATTGGGAATTGCATAAGGACAATGAAACAAGCTGAATCCGACGCTGAGTACCCTGCCGCGTCCATGCGATCCTGGGTGTGGACGGCCTTGAAGTGGTTATTGTTCGGATTGGTCGTGGTCTTTGTCGGCAAGCGCGGCCACGAACTGTGGCGGCAGGATGAAGTTAGCCAAATCGACGTTCATTTCGGTTGGCTTGTGTCGGCCGGCTGTGTTTACCTGGTCGGTTGGTTGCCGTCGATTTGGTTTTGGAGACGGTTACTGCTAAGCGTCGGCGGAGATGTCAGCTTTCGCGATACCGCGCGAGCTTACTGCTGCGGGCATCTAGGAAAATACGTTCCGGGCAAAGCGATGGCTTTGATAATTCGTGCCGCGTTGATGAAGGACCGTGGTGTTCGCCCCGCGGCCGCGGCATTGACCGCCGCTTACGAAACGCTGGCAATGATGTCAGTCGGCTTGGCGGTCGCTGTTGCGCTGTCACCGTTAATTTTGACTGAATCGCAATGGCAGTCGCTCCCCATTTCGGTCCGACAGTTGCGAGATGCTCCGGTCCTCATCTCAGTCGCTGTTGTAGCTGTCGCCTTGGGATTGATGCCGCTGCTTTCCCGTCTGTTTACCAAGGTGGCCGTGGCAATGATGCCACCAGACGTGCCCAACGGCAAGCCAATCCGCTCAGTCAGAATTAAAACACAACTGCTACTGACTGGTTCGCTGGCATTCGTTGTGGTGTGGGCGTGCCGTGGCTTGAGTTTAGGATTAACTGTCCATGCTATTTCGGCGGACGTGTTGAACCTTCGCGACTGGCCGGTTTGGATGGGGGCGGTTTCGTTGGCGACGGCAGTTGGGTTTTTCGTCGTTTTTGCGCCTGGCGGCATCGGAGTCCGAGAAGGACTATTAATAGAAATGCTGCAAAATCAACCGTTAATGGGCCAACAACAAACGGTCGCTGCTGCTGTTTTACTACGAGTTGTTTGGTTTGCTGCTGAAATTGTTGCTGCGGGTGTTCTATACTACTTGATAGTGCCGTCCAACGGTCGAAGCGAACAAACGGAGCCGGCAGACTGATGATATCGATAGTCGTTGCCACCCTGGACGGATCCGAAACCGTCTTGTTGGTTCTGTTGGCGGAGTTGATCGTCGCGAACACAATATCGCGAAACCGACAAATTGAACGTTGCCAAACGCACTGGATTGCCTGCTGAAGAACTAGAATCGGTCGGTGTTCGAATTCACGGCGTTACCGGGAAGACCTGCCACTTCGGGTAAGACGAGTGTCCATTGATCGTCGTCTTGAGTGCCCTGCCCCACTGATCCAGTTGCTTTTTTTCGCTAGGTTGAAGGTTCCTAACATCGTCATAACTTTCAGGAGCGTGAATCGCCCGACCCAAAACGTTGCGGTGCCGCAACCAAATGAATCGCTCTGGAGTGACAAAATCAGAGTACCCGTACGTCGGCCGGTACCGCAGGATCTCTCGCCAGTTTACGTAGACATGTGTGATCCCTTCGTCTAGGAATTTTTGACGAATCTGTTCGGGGTCACGCATCGCGAGATTTCCATCCGAAATCCCCTCGCTTTCCATGGCGCACCACTGCTGAAAGATCGACCGATCGAAGACTGTGTTGTAAACAACCGGAAATCGGGCATCGAAAACTTGTGCTTCTCCCACGCACAGCACCTTGGTATTGTTGGTCAGATTCATACGATTCAGAAATTGAATCCCGGCCGCTGTAAACTCTGACCAGGAGCGGGCCTGATTGATGTCGCCCAGATAGGCGTTGTATCCGCAGTGATGAGTGGTAATAAAACCCAGATTGAATATCACCGCCAGTGTCATGATCGTTCCGTATACATATTGCCAAAGTCGTGTCGAACTGCATGTCGCGCCGATCCCCGCCAGCAAAGAGACTACTGGGATCAACGGAATCCAAAAACGGTCAATTCGGTGTGTGAATAGCCACCAGGCAAGAAATAAATAGACAACGAACAGCCACAGGGACCACACAATTGGTCGAGTGCCGGCAGCAAACAGGGCAAGCGGAGCTAATCCGAACAGCAAGGGACTCAGCCAGTCGCTCTTAGTTGTGACATCAACAAATTTCTTCCGGAGATCACTTAAGGCATACGTGTCAGGGCTGTGCCCGGCTTTCCATTTGAGGTCCAACGATTCATTCCAATCGTTTACGTTGAACACCATGTCGAAAACTGAATACAGAAGCGGGTACACGGGGTTGCCCGTTTCGACCGTGTTCTTAACGAGCCACGGTCCAATGACGATTGCGGTACCCAGAATGAAAGCGGCGACCGATTTGCCGGTCGTACGAATGAATGAGCCTGTTATACTCCGCAGCATGAATCCAGAAACGACGACTGCTGCGGCCAGCGGCAGAATCACCATCAATACTCCCGTGTATTTGCATGCCATCGCGCTTCCGGCGAGAACGCCTGCAAGCAGGAATTGCCTTAACGAAGGAGTTCCATAAGCGTGTTTTTCGATACCAATCATCACTGCCAACAAGCTGGCAAACAGATAGAATGTCAAACCGCCTTCTGCATAGGCGATGATCGAAATACGGTAGGTCCACGGTGTACTTAGATAAATCACGGCAGCCAGCCAGCCGACGGTTGGATTGAACCAACGACGTCCGGCCGCGAACAAGGCCAAAGCCGTCAACGGGGCGAAGCACATCAGCACAGCTTTTCCAGCCAAAGCACCCCAATACCAATCACCTCGCAAGACCATGGCTAACAAACTGAGTGTCTCTGTTAGAAAAGGAAAGCTGGTATACACGTTGTGTGGCAGAAATGTGATGCGACCGAGTTGATAGAATTCCTTGGGTCCCTGCAGGTGATATTCTTTCGCGTCGAAATCGAAGGACGGCAGCATGGAGCCCAGCAACGTCGCCATCAAGAACAGCATCACAGCGACGATGCCCAAGCCTTTCAGTAGTGATTCGTTAGAAACCTGTCGTCCGATCAGCACGGCAGCGAATATCGAATGGACTTTCTTACCGGAACGGATGCTCCTTGATTTCATCTGTGCTACTAGGCGCGCGGACAATTCGCCCAGAATACAAACAGCGAGCAACCCTAAGAAAAGCGGCCGCGACAATAGTCCTGCAAGGCCACAACCGAGCACGATCAGAGAAAGCCCCGATAGCCCCACACCATACGCAAACACTGTCTTTTCCAAACAGTGAGCTGCCAAGGGAACCTGCACGAGGCGCAGTAGTAAGTGGCCCAAGCCCCATGCTCCTGCCATAATCGTGGTGGCCACCAGCATCAGATCGAACCGTTGCGGAAGATGCCTCCAACCGGTTTGAACGGCGCCAGGATCAGGATGTTGCACGGCCGAGTAGACAAACAGGTCCGGTAATTCGCTCCAAATGTCTTGTCGAGACGTCTGTGGCTTGCTGTTCGGCAGTGTGAAGCTGAAGAAGAACAGAAAGAAGGCGATCAGCCACGCGCAGGCCAACACGCTAGAAAAATCGAAGGCCCGCCCATGATGAGCGGTCGCGGAATTCATTGAGTCCGATTCAGTCAATTGCGGGACGCGGTTGTGTGGCATGCGGCATAGTCGGCATCTCAGTGGTGCTTGTTGCTGCGATCAAAGCAGCCGTGTTCGAAATCAGCAGACTTCAATAGTTCCGGAAAGTCAAGCTAATCGCCGGAGTTCGGTTGGGCCAATTCTTGGTTGATAAGGTCGATCATTTGTCGTAATCGACCGACGTTTCTTCGGTTGAAGTTAAGAGCCAATCGAGGCAAGTGTCGCAAATGTTTGTCGTCGGCCTCCAGTCGATGGACTGTGACCTTTTCAATGCGGCCCGATTCGAGAAGGTCGGAGAATTCGTCGTTCAGCCGTTCGATGAATTCGTCACCCGGTTCGCAGTGGAGTCGTAGCACCAGTCGACCGCAGACGTAACGCATACTGTTGTAGACACTGTAAAAACTCAAGATTTCTTCCACTGCGTCGTTTACATCATCAGTCACTTTAACAAGCGATAGATCTTCTTCGGTGATCATTTCATTCGCCAGTAAATGATCGTTGATGAACTTAAGCCAAGCGGACCAATAATGACCGCCCGGTTCGTCGACACATACGATGGGCATCAGGTCGCGTTTCCCCGTTTGCACCAACGTCAGGGTTTCGAACCCTTCATCCTGGGTACCAAAGCCACCGGGAAACAGTGCGATGGCGTGCACCTCCTTGACGAAAATCAGTTTGCGAGTGAAGAAGTACTTCAGATTGACCAGTTTCTTGTCGTTCGAAATGACGTAATTTGGGCCCTGCTCGAAGGGCAACAGGATGTTGACGCCCATCGACATATCTCGGCCGGCTCCCACGTGTGCCCCCTCCATTATCCCACCACCGGCCCCAGTCAGGACCATCCATAACTCGTCGGCCATCAGTTGCCCGAATGCAATCGCCTGGCGGTAGGCGGCATGCTCGGGAGCACTGCGTGCAGACCCGAACACGGTCACTTTGCGCTGCCTTCGGTATGGTGTGAATA
Organism: Planctomycetota bacterium; assembly: GCA_963582345.1. Lineage (GTDB taxonomy): Bacteria > Planctomycetota > Planctomycetia > Planctomycetales > Planctomycetaceae > CAUZSN01. The sequence continues at coordinate 21,092 of CAUZSN010000015.1, read as the reverse complement.
CTTTGAATGCGTATCGCAATTCCTTCAGGGCGCGGCTAAGAATTTTCAGATCGCCCCGTGTTGCTCCGTCTCGAGCCAATTTATCGGCGGTCTGCTTGATTTCATCAATCAAGGTCGGTCGCCGAGTCAACACGGAACTGTGCTCTGTCGGCAAAACATCGGATTCAGATACGTGTGGCAACGATCGGGTTCGTTTTTTCGCCATCCGCTTTTGTCTAACGATTCGTTCTTATCCGGGAATCCATGTGAAAACAATTCGGATATTTCGACTTATCGGCGGTTAGCCGGTTTGCTTCAGCATTAGTCATGTATCCAAGACCTGAAGCGCTTCCTCCTGAGTGTCGTAAATAGCCCACAACGTATCCAAGGCAGTTATCCTGAGCAGTTCACTGGCCATCTCGCTGGCGCCGCAGAGCACGAGTTCACCACCGCGACTGCACACCAACTTGTGACAACGCAACAAAAGCGCTAGAAAGACCGATCCGAAATAACTGACTTCGCTCAGATCAAAGACGACCATTGAAGATTTACGTTCGTCGATCGGCGCCAAAACGATGGTCGCAGCTTGTTCGATTAAGTCCCATTGCATCTTTTCAACATTGCTGGCCGGGATGATCACAACTGTATTTCCATGCCACTGCAGTTGGAAATGGTCGTTTATGTCCGTCATGAGCGAGTTCCAGTCTGTCACCGTTAAGTTTGCGAGAATGTCTCAGTCGCAATCACATGGTTGTCGACGCTACAAAAAAGGTTGGACAACGGATGTTAGGATGGCTGACACTTCCACGTTGCGGTGCTCCCACCGATTGACCCATACCCTGATGTTATCATTGTTCATCGAGTGTTGTACAAGGTCTGTTGGTCGTTCTCTGAGCGAAAACAGTTGATTCATACTGTTCAGAATCGCACGTTTGACTGAATCGTTGAATTCCGTCCGCGCCAGTCTAATCAAATGCCGTGCAAACCGAGCTTGGCCCGTAAGGCCTATTGTGCTGACGCCTTTTCGCATACGTTGGGACGTTCAGGATAGCCAATGCGCATCAATTCTTGGATGGCCTGCGGATTGTCCAGATGGCTCATGATGGTCACGGCTGCCAATTGAATTCACTCGTCGGTTTCGGGCAACAACAATCATAATCCCGGCCGTCGCAACAACTGTGTTGAGGAAACGCCGTTCAGCCGGAGCCGATAAACGATTGAAGGACAGCATGTTGAGGTTCGAAATCACCGAGAATTAATTCGAGCATAGACGGGTTGGTGAGAGGCGAAAAAGATATCACGGACTCCAATTCAACAAAATCGCAGTGTTAAGCCAGTCACACCGCACCCAATGTGCAAATCAAGTCAAAATGGTAAGTGCTCATTCACGTTGTGACGATGCCGCGACATCAGGTCCGCGTGGAAGAATCCTATGACACGTCTGTCCGGCTTCTGAGAAACATGAACTGTACTTGCACGTTCAGCGATCATCATCCATGGACGGTCGCGACAAGAGATGATTTACAGAGAGGCAGCCCAGGGCGGTTCAGCAAATGCGTAAGCGGACCAACGTGAGCCACTTACAGTAGTGCCAAGAGACTGGCCGCGTTTGTAGTGTCGGCAGCTCCAAAATAATTCATCAAACGACTGGCACAGGAAATTATTCGCTGGATGTTTCAGAGGTCTCCGTAACCTCGGGGATGGGCTTTGGAGGCTCATTCCGCTTCAGCCAGTCTTTAATCGGTCGCACTATTTCTCTCGGGAACTGCTTTGGAGGAGTCGTGTCGCGGATGTATTTCACCAGAGGCACTATGATTTCATAGGCACCTTGAACGTAGTTTTGACCGCCACCTTTTTGAAGAAATCCGGCTCGTCGCTTGCTTTCGTCTGTGTTTAAGGCGTGAAAGGCCAGATAAACATTTTCGTAACAGACGCGCCAAAAAGACTGTTCCGGATTTTTGTCGAAGTCTTGTGACATTCGGTAAGCCAACTCGATTGTCCAATACACCAAGCTTTCCAGGCTGTGATTCGCGGCTTTTTCCAGAGGGACTCGACCCAATGCCTTCGCCGCCGCGCTCCGCGCGATCCAATGTCGCTTCTCATTACTCATGGTTTGAGAAAGACTATTAACGACCATGGCATCGTCCCGATTACTGGGATTGGAGGCGACGCCGCACGCTGCCAACCCCTCGGCCAATCGCATTTGGTACCACCAATGCGTACCCTGCCTGGCCAATTCAGCGACTAGAGCGACTGCGATTTCAGGCCGGATTTCATCCGTAAGCGGGAGAGCACCGAGGCGGCAGATGCGTGTCAGACCTTTCACCGCCTGGACTTTGATGGGATCAAGCTGCTTTTTGTCTTTCACGATCTTGAGTAGCGGTTTGGCGACAGGCACGTATGCGACCAATTCGACATCACCCTTTGGCTCCACCAAATTAAGCTGAGTCAACAAAATGACGGCATTTAATCGCACGTAGAAGTTATTGTCGAACAACAACTCCGACTTGCTGGTCAATTGCTGTAACAACTCTTTTCGGGCCGCAGGCGATTGCCTCGCATAGAGCAACAGGTCTCGCAAAATCTCCTGCCGCAAGCTAGGCAGTGCATTGCGATACTTTTTCATCGACATCCGCTTGAGATGCCATACTGCGCCCTGGGCGATGGCGTCTTTGTCCTTTTCAGTGGGATTTAACGATTTCAGTGAGTCTCGGTAGCGCTTCAGCAAACCGGTTTTCCGAAAGCGGGCTTCTTCCTGTTTGGTAAGCAATTCCTTTTCGAGCGTCATCACCGGCAAGATTTGCTGCGGAGGATTGAATCCTGACGGTAGCTTTGAAGTTTGCTCTTTTGCTCCCACACTCTTCAATCGAGACGACTTTGCTGCCTGTTTCTCGGTTGACTTCGTGACAGGATTTTTCGTCTCGAGCGACTGAGCAAACAGAGCGTGCTGCAAGCCAAGAGCTGATGACAGCGCCAGCGTCACGATTATGGACCAAATGACGGATTGCCTCGGCCCAGGCAGCCTTGAGACATACCTACAATTTGCCGGTGTGGTGCGTCGCACGGACAAGTCCTTCATTTAGCTTTTCGCTATGATAATGAGGTGTCCCGGAGTCTTCAAAGGCACGATCGAAACGAGCAAGACCACAGACACTGAACCACTAAGGTACCCTGAATTCAGTGAAAATGCCACTAGCGCGGGGTCACGATTTTTAGTTCAGCCACGCGCAAAAAGCAGAAATGAGAACTCGTATGTTGACGCAAAGTAGATTTGCTGCGAGAAGACGCGTGGCAGTTTCCAAATAGCTACGTTATCACCCGATTTCAATCACTGTCAAGTTGTTTCTCCCATCGGCGCCGACTTTCGTGCCAAACGCTGCTTGCGGCGAATTCGTTGTTTAACGGTCATTCCAAGAATGTCAGGCCAAAGAAGCTAGAATTTCATTCTGGCGTATAGCCTGAGTCTGAAGTCGGAATTCCAACAACAAACCCTGAATAAGGACCGGTCAAGCTTTGCTCGTCAGAGTTTATGAACGGTTGCAATTCGCAGTCGATAGAGGTCGCCGATTGTCGAATTTCACAATCGTCAGCTATTTTCAGATTAAAGGGGTTGTGACACAATGATTCGGTCGTGTTGACACTGATTGTCGACCGACACGGTTCGGTTTCATTGAGCTATCGCATGGCATTGTTGTTCATTGATCCCTGTTTTCTGGAACATGAAACAGGTCAGCATCCTGAGTGCGCCGAGCGATTGCGATTTATCTGTCAACACCTTGAAGAAATCGGATTGCTCGACCGGTTCATACGGGGAGGGGTCGCAGCGGCGACAACCGAACAACTAACACAAGTTCATTCTCTGCAGCACGTCCGCCACATTCAACGATTCGCTGGGCAGGGCGGCGGACGCATTGAAGCCGACACGGTTGTTAGCTCAAGGTCCTTCGATGTCGCGGTGCGTGCCGCTGGCACTGCGATTGCTGCAGTTGACCAAGTTCTAGGCGAAACGCCGCATCGCAGTGCCACTTGTTTGATTCGTCCCCCCGGCCATCATGCAGTCTCGAACCAAGCGATGGGATTTTGCCTGTTCAACAATATAGCTGTGGCGGCCAAGCAAGCGAGAGAGGCGCACGATTTGAGGCGAATATTGATCGTCGATTGGGACGTTCACCATGGTAACGGTACCCAGGAGATTTTCTACCATGATGACGCGGTCCACTTTTTCTCGGCGCACCGCTATCCATTTTACCCCGGCACAGGTGCGAAAAACGAAACCGGTAGCGGAGCGGGCTTGGGCACGATTCTTAACTTGCCGTTACGTTTCGGTATCTCCCGACGAGAGTATCTGGACCGCTTTCAAAGCAAGTTAGAATTGGCTGCAGTTCGCTGTGAACCCGAATTGGTGTTGATCAGCGCTGGCTTCGACGCGCATGCGGCCGACCCGATCGGCTCGCTGGGCCTCGAGAGCGAAGACTTCCAAACTCTGACCGCATTGGTCGTCAGCGTTGCCAAGCAATATTGTGAGGGACGTCTGGTCAGTCTGCTGGAAGGCGGATACAACGTGGCTGCATTAGCCGAGTCGGTGGAATGTCACTTGAAGGAGCTGGCTGAGGATTGAATTGTTCGAGAATTGGTATTTTAATGCGGTCTTCGGCCGTAGCCAAAAATCCAGTGAACAGCATTACGAACAGATTCACGCTTTCAGCAAGCGCAATCCATTAAAGATTACTAACAGCGACGCCCCGGTATCGGTGACAATAGCCATCCAGAGCGACGCAGCACCGACTAGCGTCAGTACGACGAACAGCAGCTTCAGCCCCAAAGCAAACGCGATGTTCTGTTTGACAATCGACAGAGTGCGGCGGGCATGAGCGATTAGCCAGGGGATTTTGGAAAGGTCATCTGACATCAAGGCGACGTCGGCCGTTTCGATGGCGGTGTCCGTACCGGCGGCGCCCATCGCGATTCCTAACGAAGAGACAGCCATAGCAGGTGCGTCGTTAACTCCATCGCCAACCATTCCCACCGTCCCGTAACGTTTTCGGAGTTGTTCGATTTCGCAGACCTTGTCTTCCGGCAGAAATTCAGACCGATACTCGTCGACACCGGTTACTTCGGCAACAGCCCGAGCTGTTTCTTCGTTGTCTCCGGTCAGCATGCAAACGTGTCGTACGCCAAATTGTTTCAACTGAGCAACCAAGATCGGCGCACCATCTCGTACGTTGTCGGCCATGCTAATTAGTCCGCAGACATGCTCGGCGTTTCCAATTGCCACGACCGAATGGCCGGCGTCTTCCATTTCTACGGCCCTGTCATGGACCTCTGGAGTTTCCTCGCCTTTTTCGTGCATCAGCCGATGACTACCAATCCAGAACGGTTTGCCGAAAAAAATAGCTTCGGCTCCTTTCCCGCTCAGAAGGCGAAATTCATCAGCTTGAGTGAAGACAATATGTTCTTTCTCAGCTCGGTACAGAATGGCTCGCGCCAGCGGATGCTGGCTGTGCGATTCCATCGCGGCAGCGCGTTCCAACAATTCGGATTTTGTGTGTCCGTTAAAAGGTACGATCTGTTGGACCACCGGGCGTCCGAAGGTGAGTGTGCCCGTCTTGTCCAGCGCAATCGCCCGCAAGTGGGCCACCGATTCCAAGTGCTTGCCGCCTTTGACCAGCACACCATGACGCGCCGCCGAGGCCAGGCCGCAAAAAATGCTGACCGGCGTTGAAATTACGAGTGCACACGGGCAGGCAATCACCAGCACGACTAGGCCGCGATAGACCCATGTCTCCCATCCGGCCGAAAATAACAATGGTGGGATCACGGCAACTGCCAGGGCCATCATCAGTGGAGTGTAGCGGCGAGCAAACTTTTCCACCCACTGCTCGCTTGACGCTCGCCTGGCATGCGCATCCTGAACCATGTGAACGATCCGTGCTAAGGTTGTGTCACTCGCTGGCTTCAGGACTTCAAATTCCAAGACACCACCCTCGTTGACCGTTCCCGCAAACAATGGGGCGCCCGGTTGTTTCGGGACGAAGTTTGATTCGCCCGTAATGGCAGCTTCGTTCACGGACGATTCCCCTTTTGTCACGGATCCGTCCAACGGGATCCTTTCGCCCGGACGAACGGAGATGGTTGAACCGACCTCAACGTCTTCGACTAACAATTCGCGAATTTCTCCGCTGCTAGGATCAACTCGGCGCGCTGTGGGCGGCGACAGGTCTAACAGTGTCGAGATCGCTCGGCGGGTCCGTCCCAGGCTCCACTGCTCCAGCAATAGAGCTACCGCGAACAAAAACGTGATCGTGGCGGCTTCGAACCATTCGCCTAGAACGATCGCGCCAGCCACTGCTACGCTCATTAACAGATTCATGTCGGGGTGCCCGTAACGCAGGGAAACCAGAGCTTTGGGTACGACCAACCAGATACCTGCAAGGATCGAACCCGCGAAGAAGACCTGTGCAACGAATGGCACGGCCTGGCCACGGAGTGCCTGCAATAAACTTGTTTCCCACACGTGTGAAGCGAAGCCAATAGTCAGCAACAGCCCGGCGACGCTGGTGATTACGAAACGTCGGTTGGTCATCACCCTTTGTTTTGGTTCGTCAGAACCAGCCGCGTGCCAAGGATGTGCTTGCATGCCGGTCTTCAAGACGAGTTGCATGATCGTCTTGGAGGACGTGACCTTGTCGTCAAACGTGACACTCATGCGAGCGTTCAGTACGTCGAACGCCAATTGTTGGATGCCCGGACGATCCTGAATTGCTTGCTCCAGCAGCAAAACTTCCTCGGCACAGCCCAATCCGTCCACGCGAAACTGTGCTCGCTTTTGCATACGATGCATTCCGGCATTAAGTCACTTAGCCAATGTGGAGTCCACTCCGGTTGCCTGCTAGATTTTTGCAAGAGCCGTTGGCATCTCTGTGAAGGACCGGTGATAGCCGATTTCGAGAGTAATTACACTACGGAAGTCGCGAATGATCCGGTTAAATTCGACTTTGTCTTGGGCATAGGGCTGCTGGTCAGTCTGCAAGGCTTGTCGGGTTTGGAGAAAAATTGTTTGTGTATAAAGTTTCGCCGTTTCCTCAGCAGTGTGGGTTTGTTCCAGAAGAGTCAGACAACAGAGTGTCGTAGTGACGGGTCGTGCCTTGGGTGGCGCAATACTTTCGAGTGGCTTCGGAATCCATCGCGTCGTATTTTTCACGCTATAAACGGAATGTTGAGCATTGCTTCCAACGACCATGCGTCTTGGCCGACACCGACAGATGGCAGCCGGTTGTCGTCTATGAAGAACCGGTTGAAGTTGAGGTCAGGCATCCGCGACAGCGAAGCGGATTCGATTTTCCACGCAGTCGCTTGAGTTCTTAATCGGACCGATGCAATTTCCGGTTGGTTTTCCAACGCGAGTTTTCGCAGCATGTCTAGATTCCACAGCGGGAGCATTGACATAGCAGCCGTTCTTCATTTCCGGCTGGCCGAAACATATTGCACTCGTTGGCTGAAAGTCGCTCAATAGCATTGATGCTGCTGGAACGACAGAAAGTATTTTCCGTATGAGTGAAAAACTGTCCATGACGCATTGACTCAATCTTTTCGAAACGCCGACGGGTTCCACATCGTTGGCCTTTTGGCCAGAAAACTCAAGATAACTATAGTTTGTTTTGAGTCACAACATCGGAAATAATGAGACATCGAAAAACTCATTTTTCCGTTCGAGTTTGCGTTTGTGATCACAGATGCGTTAGTCGAAACCCATCGAAGCCCTAGCCTGCAAAGTGAGAAAATCTACCGTCTTTCCGCGATCACATGTAGAAAATTTCAGTGGTGCGATTGGACATCTCCAGTCGGGTAAGCGATTACGCTACGGATCTTACCCTGATCGACGGTTGGATATGGGAACATCACGCAATATCATCGTCTGCCGCCAGCGATCGCTGCCCACACAAATTGAGGTGGTGAACCTTATGAAGATCACTCTATTCAAATAGCCGCAGGAAGAGCCACTTGGTTGCTCAGAACACATCAACGACCTCCACAGACAAGCAACATTTGCTCAGGCGGCAAGTCGGCGCCGTCGGGGCGGTGATGATGGGTCTCGGCTCCATGGTTGGCACGGGTGTTTTCGTCGGCACTGGAATCGCTGCAGGGGTGGCTGGCCCTGCCGTTATTCTATCCATCGTGGTTGCTGGCATTGTGGCAACTTGCAATGGATTGAGCAGTGCCCAACTGGCCGCCAATCATCCTGTCAGCGGCGGGACTTACGAGTATGGCTACCGTTGGCTTCATCCCAGTTTGGGCTTCACAGCGGGTTGGATGTTTCTCTGTGCCAAGAGCACCTCAGCGGCGACAGCGGCACTGGGATGTGCTGGATACGCATTGAACATCATTGGACAAAACCGACCGGCAACAGTCGTTCCGCTCGCTGTGGCAACTGTGTTTGGTTTGACATTGTTGGTCCTGAGTGGGATTCGACGTTCTAGCATCACGAACATTTTGATTGTTTCTGTAACACTCTTGTCATTAACCATCTTTGTTGTGGCCGGACTACCGACAGCATTCGCCACGGGAGCAGAAAATTTGACTCCCTTCTTTGCGACTGAGTTTGAACATTCCTCACCGTTGGCGGGATTTCTTGAAGCCTGCGCCCTGATGTTTGTGGCATACACAGGCTACGGTCGGATTGCCACATTGGGAGAAGAGATCTGCAAACCGCACCGCAACATCCCGATTGCCATCATCATTTCTTTGCTGATCTCGATGACACTGTATTTCTCAGTCGGGTTGGTCAGTATTTCTGTCGTTGGAGCAAAGACGTTTGCGGCTGCCGGGACAGAAAAGGCAGTTCCACTGGAATTAGTGGCCGACCAGGTCGATGTTCCCGGTGCAGCACTGATTGTGGCGGTCGGAGCCGTTACGGCAATGCTTGGCGTGCTCCTGAACTTGCTCTTGGGTCTATCTCGTGTTGGTCTGGCAATGGGAAGGCGACAGGATATTCCATCGGTGTTCGCCAAGATCCACGATACGACGTCAACTCCGTATCCAGTTGTGATCTTCGTTGGATGTGTGATTGCCGGGATGGTGTTAATCGGCGACGTGAAAACAACTTGGTCATTCAGTGCCTTCACCGTGCTGATCTACTATGCGATCACGAATCTTGCGGCGATTCGACTGAAAGAAGATGAGCGAAGTTATCCTCGCGTAATTTCATGGGCTGGCCTGTCGTTTTGCCTATTCCTTGCCTTTTGGGTCGAACCATTCGTGTGGATGATCGGGCTTGGACTGATCTCAGTTGGGCTGATCTGGCATTCGATTGCAAGCCAACTTGCGCACAGCGCAAAGTAAGCACGACCGAACGCGAATGTTTGCAAGAGTCAAATTACCCGGCCAGGACTCGAACCTGTTGCGATTTCACCGAGAAAAACTGCAATTTCTGAAAGAGGCGGTGCGGAATCCGGTGCAGTTGGCGCAGAAAACGGCCCGATTGACGCCGATTTGGCAGCCGTGATCGAAGGGTGGCCGACGCTGGCTGAGACGATCCGAGCTGAGGTTGTGGCCTTGGTCCGGGCGGCACGGGTGGGTGAACAACATTAGGCGAATCGTCAGTCTCTTCGTTAGGTGGACCGACGGTCCACCTAATTGCATCCGCTGCGACTGTTGCGTCGCTCGATTCAAGGACGTGTCGTGAGCACATTTGTCGTCTTGCCATTTACGTCGTTCACGTAAACGGCACCTTGGTTGGTCTTATCGGATTGGACCGAGACAACAACCGTTCCCAGCGAGTTGTACACGTCGATCATGCCGCCGCCATCTGAGCCAGAAATGACAACTAATGGTACCTCACCGTCTTCCCCATCCACGGATACGTAGCCGTCGCGCCAGGTGCGTCTCACCGTCTTCCCCCCTCCACGAATACTCTGCCGCCCGAGTGATTGCTGGTTAACGATACAACTATCTGGCCTTGGCTGTTTACAATCTCCAAGTTTCTTGCACGAATCCTGTCGAACGTTCGGCTAGATTGGAAAGCGTCGCCTAGGCCGGTGCCAGGAAGATCGGCTACATCGACGGCAAATTCGCCCAAATGGTGGGCAGCAATATGCGGACATTATATCTTGAATGGGGTGTTCAGCCTGAATCGGGTCCAGGCTGGTAGTAAATGGGAAATCCCGGGTTATGCCGCAAGCCAAGCAGTTGTCCGGGTAAGGTGCGCACCAGGTGATCGTGATGGTCGCTTTCAACGACAAGAAGCGTGTTGAAATGGAGACAACTTGTGGAACGAAGAGCGACGGCAGGCTATCATCGGCACCACCGGATTTCGGTAAAGACAAACAACATCGCATGTGGACTGCGCAATGTTGGCGGCCGCGAGCGATTCAGACGCATCTTTCGCGTCGATAACGCGGCAGTATCGAGTTGTGAGTTTTACGGGTTTCACAAAGTTTTCCACAATGGCCGGCCGGGCATTGTGCCGATAACAACGGTAAGGTTGTATTTTCATTTTAAGCCCGTGAACCTGTACAAGCTATGAAGGTTTTGACGATCCGTTGCCTGCTTGCACTCGCCGTGATACTGCTGCCACTTCAAGCCGCTCGAAGCGAAGATTGGTTTCAGCAGGTTTCAGGGAAATCACGCCGGGCAGGTTTGCCTGTCACGCTCACGTCGGCAAGTGCCGCTCGGTACGATGATGACCATGATGGCTGGCTGGACAACCAGTATCACGACCACGACGCCGAAGATGTGCGGGGTGGCTTCTTTGAAGAACTGTTCGATCCGCCTGGCCATCGACATTTTACCCGGCGAGGCACACCGCTCGTCCACCTGTTCATTGTTGAACCTGCCGTGTTGCATCAGGATTTCTTTCTCGACTACCGCATAGGCAACAATGTGGACGGCAACACGGATGAGCAAGAAGTAGAAGTCGAATTGGAGTGGGCACTGACAAAACGACTCGGCCTGATTATCGAAGCACCGTATCTCGGAATAAACCGCGTTACCGATCCCAACACGTCGGGTTTTGGCGACATTGCTGTTGCCGGCCGTGCATTGCTGGTCGATGGCGACATGTTTTTTCTCTCTGGTAATCTGGAAGTCGAAATTCCCACGGGCGACGATGAACGAGGTTTGGGCCGGGGTGAAGCCGCCGTAGCACCTACGGTGACCACTTGGCACGATCTGGGAAACTGGACAGCCCTGCATACACAATTTGGCACAGAAATCGGACTGGAAAGCGGCGATACCGAGTTAATTTATGGTCTGGCACTCACTCACAGTTTCCAAGGGCCGACGTTGCTTCACGCCAATCAACACCACGCCCACAACAACACTGACGACCATGGGGTAGTATTTCCGATCGGCTTTACCTCTTTGATCTTGGAAATGAGCGGAGCGATGGGATTGAGCGGAGATGAAGCAGGACAAACATTCTTTGAACTGTTGCCGGGGATCGCCTACACGCCCGTTGAACGAATCGAACTCCGCTTCGGAGTTCGATTCCCACTGTTCAAACCAACTCGACGCGATACGCAATACATCTTCACCATCGCCCGTGTGCTCTAGTGCCAGCCAGCGGTATTCCAAGGCTCACGTTCGCTGCTTAAACCGGGTTTTCCGGCCTTAGAAGTGTTGTTCAGAAAATCCTTGGGAGACAACTTAGTGCCCGATTCCAGGAGCGGTACATTTGCTCTACTCTGGGGGAGCTTCTTTCTCCTCTTCGCTTTTGGTAGTACCATCTATCAACTCTTGGATGACGACAGCAGTGACTGACCCCACTACCCGTGAGAGACTGCGATAGCCGACCCGGTGCCTTGGGAGTTGCCGATAGCCAAAGACTAGCCAACTACCGTCTCACTCCGACGCTAGGTCTGGTTAGTCTTCCAAATAAGAAGACTGACAAGGTGATCGAAGCCTGCCCCGATGCAGAATGGCGTCTTATCTTTGCGCTGAGCCGTTACGGTGGCCTTAGATGCCCGTCAGAACATCTTTCCCTTCAATGGGGCGAAGTCGACTGGGAACGTGGCAGGATGCGTGTCAGAAGCCCCAAGACGGAACATCATGTCGGCAGTGAGTCACGGGTCATTCCTATATTCCCGGAATTGAAACCGCACCTTGAGGCGGTCTTTGATGAAGCCGAGGATGGTTCGAAGTATGTAATCACTCGGTATCGGGCCATCAGTAGCAACTTGCGGACGCAACTGAACCGCATCATTCGACGTGCTGGTCTTAAGCCTTGGTCAAAGCCGTTTCAGAATTTGCGAAGCAGTCGCGAAACTGAACTGGCTGAGGAATTCCCCATGCATGTTATCTGTGGCTGGATTGGCAACTCGCAACCGGTCGCCATGAAGCACTACTTGCAGATCACGGACGAGCATTTTGAGCGGGCTATAAAAGGCGGTGCAGAATCCGGTGCACAAGCGCTGCGAAATCCGATGCAGCAGCCCGCCGCACTGTCTCGCACCGAATCCCTCGAGCAGCAAAATACGTCGGAAAACGCTGGCGTTTTACAAGTCTGTACGAAAGGCCGCGAGGCGGTGCGAACGAAACGGATTACCCGGCCAGGACTCGAACCTGGAATAGCAGGACCAAAACCTGCTGTGTTACCATTACACCACCGGGTAGTATTAGTCCGTGTCGACACAACAGAAATTCTGAGTCGAAGTCTATTGGATCGGCAAAGTGCTGACAAGTTCTGTAGGTTCAGTGACTATCGGTTCAGCAGCGAACAAAACGTTTGGTTTGTTTTCCCGAAAGATGACGAGCTCGGTCGACAAACTGGCCGCAGAAAATAGACAATTCTGTGCAAAGCTTTATCTTAATGGTGTGGCGGAGACAATCTTAAGAAGCAAATCAATGGAACTACGATCGCCCGGATCAATTCTGCTAATCTCGTGCTATGAGCTTGGTCATCAACCGCTTGGAGTGGCCCTGCCGTTTGGGTTTCTCGAACGGGCGGGGTTTGTACCTGATGCGATGGACATTGCGGTTGAGGATTTCGATGACAGCAAAGTAGCTCACGCTGAATTTGTCGGCATCTCGGTCCCCATGCACACAGCACTGCGATTGGGCGTGCATGTCGTCGCGCGAATTCGGGAAGTCAATCCGAAGTGTTACATCTGCTTCTATGGTTTGTACGCGGCGCTGAATTCGGACTATTTGGTCCAGCACGGTGCGGACTTTTGTATTGGCGGCGAATACGAAGCGCTGCTGGTTGCGCTGGTTGAGTCGCTCGAGTCAGGATCATCGACTGATATCCCAAAACTCATCGGACCTGGCAAGAAGTCGACCGCATTTTTGGAACGACTGGAGTTTGCCACGCCTATCCGAACCGCACTGCCGCCATTGGAAAAATATGCGAGTTTGGAACACAACGGTGATTCCCGGACAGCCGGATACGTGGAAGCCAGTCGCGGCTGCCGGCATTTGTGTACGCATTGCCCAATACCGCCGGTATACGGTGGGCGATTTTTCGTCATACCACAAAGCGTTGTCTTAGAAGATATTCGCAGGCAAGTTCGAGCGGAGGCGACGCATATCACGTTTGGCGATCCGGATTTCTTGAACGGACCTAAGCATGCACTACGGGTGGTCCGCGCAATGAACGCCGAGTTTCCTTGGCTGACGTTTGACATTACCGCGAAAGTCGAACACCTGTTGAAGCACGGCAACGATTTACCGGAACTTGCGGACCTCGGCTGCCTATTCATCATTACCGCAGTCGAATCGTTGAGCGACAAAGTGCTCACAATCCTCAACAAGCGTCACACTCGTGAAGATGTCACGGCTGTTCTGGATATTTGCCGTGACGTAGGGATTGCTCTGCGACCCACCTGGGTCGCATTTACCCCTTGGACGACGTTAGACGACTATTTGGAAATGCTGGCATTCGTCGAAGCAAACGGGCTGATCGATCACGTGGATCCGGTGCAGTTTGTAATTCGGTTGTTAATTCCACCAAGTTCGTGGCTGGCCAACCATCCGCAGATGTTGCCATACCGCGGTCCATTGGATGAAGCGAAGTTCACGTATCGGTGGAAGCATCCCGATCCACAAATGGATCGACTTCATGGGGATGTGTCCCATCTTGTGGAAAAAGATGCGCAGGCGGGCAAGAATCCAGCGACGACGTTCGGCGGCATATGGAATTTGGCTCACGGACGTCAACCCAGTGCCGTCACTCCGTTCCTGACACCCGACCGAATTTGTGCGCCGCGATTAACCGAATCCTGGTTTTGCTGAGCGGAACCAACCGAGGGCCAGTTGGACCCTCTGAACAATATAAAGAGATCCTGATGACAATCATCACAAATCAGAACAATAAGACATGAGTGTAGCAACCAAGCTCGTTGAACTGCTGCAGGTGCGACGAAAACCGGTGGCAGTTGCGTTTTGCAAGACGGCTCCACAAGGCATTCCCCGCATTGCCGCCGCCGCACCATCGGGCTGTACGTATTGGAAGTATGCAGCCGACGGTCGCACGTTTTACACCGAAGCGCCGGATCACTATGGTTGTTCGGTTGGCGCGTATGTCCATGGAATTGATCTGCCCAACGAGCAAGCTAAAGAACTCGAGGGATTGGTGAGCACCATGGTCTCGCTTCAGTATCTGGATCCCGAAGAAGTCACCGGCATTCCTAGGCGTCAGGGTGGTTTCAATGTAGTCGTCTACGCTCCACTGTCGGACGCCACATTCGAACCGGATGTAGTCCTTGTCTCCGGGACAGCCAAGCAAATGATGTTGTTGGCCGAAGCAGCTCATTCAGCAGGCGTTGCCAATGAGACGTCGATGGTGGGACGGCCGACATGTGCGGCGATCCCGACTGTGCTTCAGTCGGGTCGCAGCACAACCAACCTTGGCTGCATCGGTAATCGCGTGTATACCGAACTCGCTGACGATGAGTTGTATTTCGTTTTCGCGGGCCCTCAGCTTGATGCAATCGTCGAGAAGTTGGTCACTATCGTCAATGCAAACCACGAATTAGAGACCTTCCATCACGCACGCATACCGTAGATGACGTATTGCGCAAAAGGACTTGAGGCTTCATGCCTATAGACTTCAGCAATTGAGGCGGCCTGCGAATCATGCTAGTCGGAGTTGTGCTGATTGCGCTGCTGGCATGGTTGGGGATTATGCTGATTCAACAGAATAGCCCTTGGAGCGACACTACCACAGCTCCTCGCCGCTGGCCGGATCATACGCGGTGACCCGATTGGCACCTGGGCTAATCCCGGAGTGGTCGCGTTCATGTCGATCGCCAACGGTGTTGCGTACGAATGCGAGCCATCCGTCCACTTTTTCTTCCAACGGACCTGTCCAGTACTCTTATCCAGAGCAGCAATGAACTCGTCACAGGCAACATCAACACGTCGTCAATGGGGTGAATTGAGAACGTCCACGATTGAGTCTTTGTCGGCAATCGTGTATGTGGATTTGGCTTGGACGTCGGTGATTGTTTCCTTGACTTTCATTGCTTGAACTCGTATTCCATACTTCTTGGTTTTGTTGATCAGCAAGATCAGTGAGGGGACACACTTGGCGGATCTTCTGCGACACGATGTGCTCATCATCGGGGGTGGTGGTGCTGGACTGCGGGCCGCGATTGCCATTGCGGAGATAAATCCGAAGTTGTCTGTGGCGGTGGTTTCAAAAGTCTATCCAATGCGCAGTCATACCGTCGCGGCGGAAGGCGGCGCCGCGGCAGTCATTAAGCCGAACGATTCGCTGGAAGACCATATCTACGACACCATCAGTGGTGCTGACTGGCTGGCTGACCAGGATGCGGTCGAGCTGTTCGTCAACGAAGCTCCGCGAGAGATGATTCAACTGGAACACTGGGGCTGCCCTTGGAGCCGTGATCCCGACGGTAGCGTCGCTGTTCGGCCTTTCGGCGGGATGAAAATCGAGCGGACATGGTTTGCCACCGATAAGACGGGGTTCCATATGCTCCACACGCTGTTTCAAACTTCTCTGAAGTATGAGCCCATCAAGCGGTATGACGAGTGGTTTGCGTCGAAGCTGTTGGTGGACGATGGTCGATGTCAGGGAGTTGCGGCGATTGAACTACGGACTGGCCAAGTTCAAGGCATTGTGGCAAAGGCCGTCATAATTTGCACTGGCGGCGCCGGTCGATTGTGGCCCTTCACCACCAATGCGGCCGTCAAAACGGGTGATGGAATGGCGCTGGCCTACCGCGCCGGCGTTCCGCTGAAAGACATGGAGTTCGTGCAGTATCACCCGACGGGCTTGCCGGGTACCGGAATCCTGATCACTGAAGCCTCCCGAGGCGAAGGCGGAATTCTGGTGAACAAAAATGGTTATCGCTATCTGCAAGACTACGATTTGGGAAAACCGCTCGACATCAGCGACCCCGCTCATCCCAAAAAGCGCACGATGGAACTTGGTCCTCGCGACAAGCTGTCGCAGTGCTTTATCAAAGAGCAACAACAAGGTCGTACGTTCGAAGGGCCGTACGGGCACTATGTGCATCTTGACGTCCGTCATTTGGGCCAAAAAAAGATCGACAAAAAGATTCCGTTTGTGCGTGAACTGGCAAAGAACTATGCGGGCATTGATCCGGTCTATGAACCCATTCCAGTGCGTCCCGTCTTGCATTACGTGATGGGTGGCATTCACACCGACATGGATGGAGCCACTCCATTGCCTGGCCTATATGCTGTGGGCGAATGTGCCTGTGTGAACATTAACGGAGCCAACCGGCTGGGCTCGAATTCTCTGACTGAACTTCTGGTTTTTGGTGCACGGGCCGGCAAGGCCGCCGCAAATTTTGCCAGCGATCATCCTGACGTGAAGCAATCGACCTTGGCAGCTCAAACCAACGACGAGCAAAAACGAATCGCCAGCCAGTTCATAAACAAAACTGACGGCAAAGAGCGGATCGTGACGCTGCGGACCGAGATGACCACGGCTATGGAAGAAGGTGTTGGCATCTATCGCGATGAGGTCGGCATCCAGGCCACGTGTGACAAATTGGCCGAGTTGCGTGAGCGATTCAACACCATAACTCTGGACGACCATAGCCTGAGTTTCAATACCGAGTTGACTGCTGCATTGGAGTTGGAGAACATGCTGGAAGTCGCCGAGACGGTGGCACACTCGGCCCTAAGGCGCAAAGAGTCCCGCGGAGCACATCAGCGGACCGATTACCCTCCTCCTCGTGACGATGAGAATTATCTGAAACATTCCTTGGTGTGCAAAACGGACGACGCGCCGCGCGTCGACTATTTGGATGTCACGATCACAAAGTGGCCTCCTGGTGAGCGTAAATACGGAAGCTGATCCGATCAACAAGACCGATGTTGTGTCCGAAGAAAAATTAACGCTTGAGGTTTTTCGATATCATCCGGAAAAGGACTCGGAACCGTATTTCCAGACTTACGAGGTTCCTTTCCGGGAGGATTGGGTCGTTCTAGACGCTTTGAATTGGCTCAAAGATAACGAAGACGGCACGCTCACCTATCGCTGGAGCTGCTGCATGGGGGTCTGCGGTAGTTGCGGAATGATGGTTAACGGGACACCGAAACTGACGTGCGCGGCATTCTTACGCGACTACCACCCCGAGCCGATTCGTGTTGAGCCGCTGGAGAATTTTCCCGTCGAGCGCGATCTGGTGGTCGACATGGATTCCTTCATGGAGAAGCTGCAGAGCATCAAGCCTTGGATCCTTCGTAAGGATAGTGAAGAAAAGCCGCTCTCGGAAGGAGAATATAAGCAATCACCTGCGGAGCTGGCAACGTACAAACAGTTTTCGATGTGTATAAACTGTATGCTGTGTTACGCCGCCTGTCCGGTTGCTGGGTTGGAGCCAGAATTCGTCGGCCCGGCTGCGATCGCTTTGGGGATGCGATACAACCTGGACTCGCGCGATCAGGGGTACGAAGAAAGGCAAGAGATCATTGCCAGCCATGAAGCCATTTGGCAGTGCACCTTCGTGGGTGAGTGCACGACTGTCTGCCCGAAGAACGTCGATCCCGCCGGTGCGATTCAGCAGGCGAAAGTCGCTAGTACCATTGATTGGTACAAGTCGTGGCTGATGCCCTGGGGACAGAAATGAGCAAGCCGTACCTTCGTCCAATTCCGTTCACCTGGTGGAACAAAAACAACGCCTACCGCATTTTCATGCTGCGTGAAATCTCCAGCGTATTCGTGGCGCTGTTCGTGCTGGAGTTGCTCTGTTTCGTGCTGGTAGCATCCAAGAGCCCAGAGAATTTTGACAAATATGTTGAAGCTTTGAAATCGCCCGGGTGGATTGTGTTTCACGTAGTCGTTCTTGGATTTTCCTTGTTGCATTCGATTACGTGGTTCAACCTGACCCCGAAAGTTCTGGTTGTGCGCAAGGGCGAGGAGAAACTACCCGATGCACTAATCGCCGGTGCGCACTATTTGGCTTGGATCGTTGTTTCCATCGTCATCTGGATGATCATCTAGGAGGCTCGTCTTGGCCAAGTCAAATGAGCCAATTGTCTGGTCGTTGTTTTCGGCGGGTGGTGTCGTGGCAGCCTTTGTGGTGCCCATTCACGTCGTCATGCTGGGAATCGCACTTCCTTTGGGCTGGATTGCGTTGGACTATCAGAGCCTGGTCACGCTCGTTCAGAACCCTCTGTCAAAGGTATACTTGTTTGTGCTGATCAGCTTGGTGCTATTCCATTGGGCGCACCGTTTCCGGTTCACGCTGGTCGATCTGGGGTTAAAGAAACTCGAGATGTTGATCTCGATTGTGTGTTACGTCAGTGCAGTTGTTGGAACGGGATACAGTGCTTACGCGCTTTGGACAATGTGACCAAGAAGTCGTATGCAGCAACATGACGTTAGTGTTTTTTTTAGGACATTTTAGCTGGAGAAACAGTCGTACTACTTCACTTGGCTGATGTGTTGCTTTTTCAAATCCAGTTTTACCGAGTGAACTGGACAGACGGTCGTTTGGCAAGAATGTCGAACGACTTTCTCTTTGTAGTGTTTAGACTGAGGTGTCCCAGGGTTCGGTTCAAAGAATCGGCAATCGAAGGCGCCCTAACTCGAATCAGTTCATCGGTTTTTGTGTTTGGCTGAGTTTTTCACCCCACAGCGTTTCACAATGTTGGCAGATAGGGTCAGGGTTCGTCAGAAGAGTCGTGTTTAAACCGTCTTGAAAACAGAAGACTGAGGTTGACCTCGCGGGTTTTGTGAGATCACAAAATCTTCGATCGCAAGCAGTTCAAACAAGTCTTTAAAGGACGGTTGGTTCTTGCAGAGCCTGTTGCGTTCTTTCAGATTACCGGGGCCAGTAATGTGGTATTCTTCCCAGAGAAAATTTTCGATTCCACTAACGTCACACGGCAGTTGCAGCGACCTCGTCAAGAGTTGTGAAAATGCCCAAGAGAGGACTCGAACCTCCACGGGCAATTAAGCCCACTAGGTCCTGAACCTAGCGCGTCTGCCAATTCCGCCACTTGGGCATCCGTGAGTCAGAATACAAATTCAGTTCGATCCAAGCAACGTGGCTTATGAAGTACGTTGCTCAAAAACCATTGTTTGGGAACCGATTGCTGATCTAAACGGCTCCCACCCGCTGCCTCGATGCCCAAAATCGAAACGACCGGGGTAACAAATCTCGGCTAGGATCTCGGCTGATTCGACCAACCGAGGGCCGGGGCGATTGAAGAATTGGTTTCCGTCAGATAGGTAGACTCGATTGCTCTTTACGGCTTTCAAGTTTTGCCACTGTGCTTGCTGGCACAGCATGTGCATCTCGCGCCGCGAACGTGAAATATCGAATCCGCAAGGCATCACCGCAATCACGTCGGGATCACGAGCAACCAAGTCGTCCCATGTCATCCAAGGAGAATGTTGGCCGGATTTTCCGAATAGGTTGATGCCACCGGCGATCTCAACAAGTTCGGGAACCCAATTGCCGGCGGCCATCAATGGATTGATCCATTCGATACAGGTCACGGTTGGACCATCGGTCGACGGACTGGTCTGTTGGGCAAGTGAAGTCAGTCGGCGCTGTAACAAGTCGATCAACGGTTCTGCTTTAGTGATGGCACTGAGAGCATTGGCAACGGCTCGGATGTCAGTCCACAGGTCGCCCAGATTATGCGGTTCAAGTGACACAATCTTCGGTCGCGATCCGACAAGGCCGTCGACCGCTTGTTCCACGTCTTTCAGACTGACGGCACAAACTTCGCATTGAGTTTGAGTGATGATCAAAGTCGGCTGAAGCGACCGTAGCATGTCAGCGTCAACTCGATAAATAGAAAGAGCGTCCTTTAGGACGTCCTTGACACGTTCGTCGATCTGGCGGCTCGTGCCGTTGACGTTGATCTTTGGTTTCGAGCAGACAGACAACTGCTGCACGGCTGGCGGAAAATCACATTCGTGCGACCGTCCGACCAGACGGTCTTGGAAACCCAGAGCCGCGACGATTTCCGTCGCACTGGGGATTAGTGAGACAATGCGATCCTGTGACATCGGACGTTTGTCACTTCATTACGATTGCGTGCGAACTACGTAAGGTCACGGAATCACGTTGTCTGAGAGCGAGTGGGCTAAATAAGACCGGTAAAAAAACAACCATGCTGATTAGAGAATTTCGAAAAAATGGAATCGCCATGTAGTAACATTCGACCAATCCCGCCAGGTTTCGCGAATAGGAAAAACCGCCGCCTAGTGCCCACACGCCAAAATTTGTAATCAAGAAAAAGGAGGTCGAAGCCAGCAGCCCTATGCCAGCAATTGCTAGAACTGACCGACGATTGCGTAGGAGAAACCCCATGCTGACCGTCAAAGCGATGCACGCGTACACAATCGGCTGAGTCGAATAAAGGACCCAATCCAGTCGTCCCGTTAGGGCCAAAATTCCCAAGTCGCTCAGCAAGAACGCTGCAAACGGAATGGAGAAAGCCCATCGACGGTCAGAAAAAAAAGCCCCTCCAAACAGACAGATCGCTAGCAGTGGAGAAAAATTCCACGGATAAACGGTCGTTTCGGGGTCGATGTCCATGCCGAAGCAAAAAAGAATGTACGGTAAAAGCCGCATCGCAACAGAATACAGCAGTAGTGTCGTCAGAAACCAGAACCGGGGCTGAATCACTGGAAAACCTCATTCACCTGAAAGGCTAGATTTTTG
>CAUZSN010000014.1:0-36432 GCA_963582345.1 Planctomycetota bacterium | reverse complement strand
CGTTTGTTAAGTTTGCCCGTGAATGACGGTCGCATCATTCGTCCGTCCGACGAACCGGTGACCGGAGAATACATTCCCGATTGGCAAACATGCCTGCTCGACGCGCTGACCCGTCGAGTTGAATTGCGGCGTCAAAAATGGAATATCAAAAGCCTGCAATTACAATTGGAAGCTGCCAAGAGTTTGACGCATCCTCGATTCGATTTCGTGTCGCGGTATCAAATCAACGGATTCGGCAACCGTTTGTTTGGCAATGACGGGTTAGCCGCCGGACCAGGTGGAATGGGTCCTGACGGGGCCTATAGTTCGTTGTTTCAAGGCGATCATACCGGGTGGGGTCTGGGATTTGAGTTCAACATGCCATTGGGCTTCCGTGCTGCTCATGCCCAGGTCCGCAATACTGAGCTGCGGCTTGCCAAAGCGCGGGCTGTGCTCGAGGCTCAAGAGTTGGAAATCAGTCACGAATTAGCTGCTGCCTTTCAGACACTCGCTCGTGCCTATCAGACAGCGCAAACGAATTTCAACCGCCGGCGGGCAGCCGAGCGACGAGTTCAAGCGTTCGAGGCAGAGGAGGAACGGAGAGCCATTGACTTGTTGTTGCGTGCACATATCAGTTTGGCACAGGCGGAAATCTCTTACTTCACCAGCGTCGTCGAATACAACCGCGGTATCAACGAGCTCCGGTATCGCAAGGGAACATTATTGGAAGACAACAACGTACACTTGGCGGAAGGGTTGTCAAGTCCCGAAGCCTACTCACAAGTCTTACGGCGATCTTGGAGTCGTAGTCACGCTTGGGACGCCACAAAATTGCTGCATACTGAACCGCCTGAATATGTTACCTATGGTCCCGGACAAGAAATCGAGATCGCTCCGTTCGACGGAAATTCGGATTACGATGAAGACACAAGATATGAAAGCCTCTCGCCGTCAGCTGCCGACAGGAAAATAAAAAACTGAGAGGCATTTAGTCGTCGTGGACATCCAGTGCGGATCGGTAGTCGGTCGCTAGCGATCATCTCATTCACTGACCGATGCGGACGTGTCAATGGGGAGCACAGTATAGTGATACATATTGTTGACGTCAGGATCACACAAATGTGGCGAGAGTGCCTTCAGAACATGGTGTAGCCGTGCATCGTCGATACAAAGAAATAGTTCGCAGTAAACTTATGAATTACAGTCGCAGCGAACAGTCGGTAGTATATGCTGTGACAAATTCATTCGTCGCATTCGGTCTGTTCGTTGTGGACCACAGTCGGGGCAATTGTATAAGTGTTCAATATCCCACAAATCCATGAGCACCCGACCGCCGGAAATTCGGAGACCTTCTTCCAGAACTTGTTCAACGGATGCCAGAGTAGGCGGTGAAAACAAACCATGATGTTGTAGCCGTTCTAGAAGTCCTTTTCCTGATCGTGTGGGAATGACCGTACAACAACCGACGCCGATGGAAAATGCCCATTCAATGGAACGGAGCGACCACTCAATACCTTGCTGCTCGTCCATGAACGGCGGCTTGTGTAGGATGAATGCGCGCACCGCGATGTCATGAATCAGTAAGAAATCGACCGCCCGTTGGAAGTCATCGAGGGTCATCTGTTTGTTCAACCGGTTTAGGACATCCTGGTGAACGGTTTCTAAACCGATAGCAATTTCCAGGTGGGTTTCCAAAAGGTCCCGGAACTGTAGACATCGGTCAGTGCACAGCTTCGGATGATTTTCCACGATGATGTTTTTGAACGAGTTGACTCGTTCGACAATCGCGCGATAGTCAACTGGTGGAATCGCTTGAACATCGAAAAAATTGCCGTTGTTGTAAAGCTTGACGTGCTGAGCAGATGGCAGTCGCGACAAGGCAAAATCGATCTGACTGGGAATGGCTCCGTCGGGAACACAGGTATCCGTTGTATTCATCCACAGATCGCACATCAGGCAGCGGAAAGGACATTCGCGGTTGGTGAGAAAAATTGTCGCCACATCTACAACACGTGCGTCAGCTGTGCATTCCGCTTCGACGTGAAAGGCATATGGTCGGTGCGGATCAACCGCATTCTTGGCAGGTCGGGCTACAAAGATCTCGCGATCCGAAAATATGGGAAGAGCGTCACGCATAGAGTTCCGCAAACGTTCTGCGGTATGTGTCCTCGTCGCTGGGAAAGACCGACGCAAACGTACTCTCATCGACAACACCGCGCTGGAAACGACGTTTTTTGAACACGGGCATCGTTAGCCCCGTGACGGCTTCGACACCGCGGCGAACGATTTCGCCTTTTAGCGCGTACAAACGGTCGGGTTCCCAGTCGGTCAGTTCGACAAATGGGACGCCTTCGGCGACGTCAATCACGTTCGGCAGCGCAAACGGACTGAATCCGATAAAACCGAATGCTCGTGCTGGTGCTGAGGTGCGCACATGGCCGCGGCTTTGTCCGCCAGAGTAAATCAGCGAGTGCTTGATCGCGTCCACTCCCCAACCTTCCTGATAGAGCATTGTGTTGTTCAAAACGCTGCGAATCGTCAATTCCGGAATTTCGTGGATTGGATAGTCTTTCAAGTTTTCATCGCCGCCATCTCCATCGACAAGATGCTTCCAGTCTGGATAGCGCTGTCGGATTCCACGACATAAGGCGAGTGCCATTGTCGCTGACTGAACGTCCAAAGGTTTGTAGTCCTCAATCATCCGCACCGCCTCACGAAAACGCAGTTCTTCACGTGAGACTTCGATCGTCTCCAGGAACGGATCCAAGTCAAGTTCATTTAGGAAACGAACTGCCTGTTGTGCGTCCGCGCTACTGCTGTCGACCGAAAGGGTGAACGCTTTCAGCCGCGCCGGTGATTCGCCGCGATTCAACAGAAGATGGTACAGCACAAGGAAAACGGCACCACTGTCCGTGCCACCTGAAAATAGAACACCGATTGGTTCATCTGAAGCGATTTTATCCAGCCAGCGCTGGCATTCGTCTGTCAGCGCACCGATGTATGCACGCCCGATTTCGTTCAGATCAGTGCTGAATCGGTTGCGTTTAGGTGTGAAATAACGCGTGTACTTGGGATTCGGATCAGGACAGCCCACCAAGGCAATTTCGACAAGATGGTGGGCTGGAACCATTCGCGAATAGGACGGGTGAAATTGATCGCCCAATCCTTTCTTGTCCAGTGCATCGGCAATTTCATCGATCCGTTCGGCGATGAACAAACAAGGTCCCTCGCTATGCTTTGCCAGAAAATACCGCATGGGACGACCAATCGAACGAGCCATGCGCACAATGTGTCCCTGTTTATGATAAATGGCGAACTGCCCGTCAATTTTTCGGACGTGTTCCGGGTCACCGGATCCGACTTGCTGGATTGCTTTCTCCAGCGACATATTGAGAATCACATTCCCAGTGGGATCTAGAAGATCGATAAGCCGTTCAATCGGGGCAGTGGTGTGCACTCAAAACTCCATTGCAATGGTTTAGGAATGGAGGGACCACCTACGTTAGCAAACTATGACTGTTATTTCTATGTGGACACAATCGACATTGCGGGATATTTTCAAGACAATGTACGGAAGCACAACCTGCTGGCTGATGGCGAATCGATTATGGCAAGCCTTCATGGTAAATCGTTGCTTATTACTGGAGCCAGTCGAGGTATCGGCAAAGCGATTGCGCTACGGGCAGCCAAAGATGGAGCCAACATCGTAATCGCTGCCAAGACGGACAAGCCTCATCCCAATTTACCGGGCACTGTACACACGGCTGCCCAAGAAATTGAAGCGGCTGGCGGCAAGGCGTTAGGTTGTATCGTTGATGTACGTTTCGACGAGCAAGTCCAAAATGCCGTTGAACGAGCGGTCGCAGCTTTTGGCGGCATTGATGTCCTGATCAACAACGCTAGTGCGATTCAGTTGACGGGTACGCTGGATACGGACATGAAGCGATATGACTTGATGCACAGTGTCAATGTGCGGGGTGCCTACATTACGTCCAAGTTGTGTCTGCCGCAACTTGTGAAGGCGAAAAATCCTCATATTCTAAATATTTCGCCGCCGCTGAATCTGCAGCCGTCATGGTTAGCGCGGCATTTGGCCTACACAATGTCGAAGTATGGTATGAGCCTGTGCGTCCTGGGAATGGCGGAAGAATTCCGGGAGCAGGGAGTTGCTGTGAATGCCTTGTGGCCTCGCTCGACAATTGCCACCGCGGCGATTCAGAACTTATTAGGCGGTCCAGAAGCCCTGCGACGCTGCCGCAAACCGGAAATCATGGCCGATGCGGCACACGCAATCTTGACTCGCAACAGTTGTGAATGCACGGGCAACTTCTTCATAGATGATGAAGTATTGGCAACCGAAGGCGTGAGCAACCTCGACCATTACGCCATGACACCCGGTTCCGAATTGATTCCAGACTTGTTCATCTAGAAGATATTTATTCAGACACTTGATCCGGATCGGAAGGCAACGTATTCGGGAACATACCTTTGAGGGGCATCTCGGTGTACTTAGGGTTGACCAGTCCAAACGCGTCGGCCACGCGATTGAAAAATGCGAACAGGGCTGTGACGTACACCGCTTCCGCGATTTGCTCATCGCTAAAGCCGGCCTCCCGCAAGCGCTGTACGTCTGCGTCAGTTGTGCGGTCGGCGTGTTCCGTCAGTAAATGAACGAATTCCAAGAGTGCCCGTTCGTCATCAGCAATCGCGGCGCCCGCCAGGTCTGTTTTGCTCAGGGATGTCGAAACATCATCGTTTTTTTCCTGCAACTGCAGGAAATAAGCATGTGAGCCGATTCAGTAATCGCACCGATTTAAAGCGGAGACATACGTAGCAATCATCTCCTTCAACCGACGGTTCAGGTGGCCGTCTCGAAAGTGCACTCCGTAGGAGAATCCAATAACCTGCTTCAAAAAATCCGGACGCGCACTGAAACACTTCAAGATATCGGGAACGTATTCACGGTCTGGGTGTGCCTTTCTCCACATCTGATAAACTTCCGCCAGTTCGCCGCTGGCGTCAGCTTCTTCGACCCACTGAATTCGTGCCATATTCGTCCTGTTGTTCGATGTAGATGAGTCTGTCGATTTCGGGTTTCAGATGGACTTGAGTCGACCCGTCCGGCCAGTAGATCGTGACTTTTTGGATTTCGTCGGTTTTACCGAGTCCAAATGTTATCGGCAGTTCCGATTGCGACAAGTAGCTGCGAGTCGGCATGACCTGGCGCCTGAGCACTTTGCCGCCCGCCTCCACCTCAACCAGTGCGCCGATGGCATCGCGATTGCATTTCGAGCCGGTTATTTTCAGTCGCAACCAATGATGGCCTAGGTTCTGATCGTTTCGCAGCAAACGAGGCTTGTGGCCGCTGCCTGTAATCAGCACGTCGAGATCACCATCGTTGTCGATATCGGCAAACGTGGAACCGCGGCCAACCATGCGGCGCGTGAAGTCTTCGCCACATTGTTCGGATGAAAGAGTCACGAATTCGTTTTTATGCTCCGGGCCGCAATTCCACAACAATTGCGGTGGCTGGTGGTAGTACTGGCTAGCCTGAACCAGATTGATGTCCTCTTCTAAATGACCATTGGCCGCGAATAAATCGAGCCGGCCGTCCAGGTCGCAGTCGAAGAAGAACACGCCGAATGTCAGCACCAGCCTAGTCAGCGGTCGAATGCCGTTCGATTCCGCTTCGTCGGTGAACTGCGGCATTTCTCCAGTTGCTCCAGCCTGCGATACGTATAGGGCTATCGTTTCGTTGGCAAAATTACCGATGACAATTCCCAATGAATCGTTGTTGCGAAAAGAAGCGATGTCGATTCCCATGGCGCCGCGTGCATTGCCCATTAGATCGAAGGCAACTCCGCATAGAGTTCCACACTCCTCGAATTTTCCATCCCCGCGGTTTCGGAACAAGAAATTCTGGACAGTGTCGTTTGCCACCACGATGTCCAAGTGACCATCTGAGTCGAAATCGGCGAAGGCCACACCCAACGATTTGGCCATGGGCATTCCCGTGGCCGGATTGTTCACGTGAATGCCAGCCTGTGCCGAAACGTCGGTGAATTTTCCATTTTCGTTGCGGTACAGCGAGCAGTACGTCCCTTTGAAATCCTGTGGACGACCGTACGCACGGACTTTTCCATCAAGCGTGAAGTTTTGACTGAGGTCTGATTCCCTCGACCATCTTACATAGTTGCAGACGAACACGTCCAAATCACCATCGTTATCGTAATCGAAGAAACCGCAACTGGTGCCCCAGGCATCGTCATCACCCGTTAAGCCAGCTTCGTCAGTGACATCAACAAATTTTCCGCCTATGTTGCGGAACAGTCGGTTCGGACCGACTGCACTAATAAAGACATCAACGTTCCCGTCGTTGTCATAATCACCACACGCAACACCCATACCGTACAGCGTGACATTCAGTCCAGAGTCAGCTGTGACGTTTTCGAATGTACCGGTCCCATCATTCCGGTAAAGTTCGGTCGTCGGCGGCTTCCCGGTCGGTCGCTTGTCCGACGGCCAGCGCTTGGAATTGACCAGTAAAATGTCTTGATCGCCGTCGTTGTCGTAATCCAAAAATGCACAGCCGCCGCCCATAGTTTCCGGCAGCAGTTTTTTTCCGTGCGCACCGTTCTCGTGAAAGAAAGTAATGTTGGCCTCGCCCGTGATATCTGTGAACTTCACTGTAGGAACTTGAACGGGCGGCCGTTCGCGAATTTCAGGTAGTGTCAATTCCGTTTTCGTAATCGGCGGAGGTGGTTCCGGACGAGTTAACCACCAGGCAAATCCACCACCGATCGAACCCAGGACCACGAGCACTACCAGCGACCATTTCAAGGCCGAGGCGATGACGGCATCGTCTCGCTCTTCGGTTTCCAAGTCAACGTCTAATTCCAGGTCGACAATTGAGTCCTTGTTCAGATCGGTCATTCTTCGTCCCGAGTTTGAATCTCAGAGGAATTTTGTTTTTGAGTCCGAGTGACAAATAACCCAGGTGCCCCGGGTCGGTTGAGCGGATAAATCACGGGTTCTTCCGCAGCGTGGTTGGCTGCAGGATACTTGGACTTCGCCAACGCGACGGAGAGATCGCGCGCGTTGTCGTCCGGTTTGTATATTGAGTGTTTCTTCAGATGCTTGGCCGCCTCTTCTTTTTTGCCCAGCAGATCGTACAATTGATGTAAATTGTGGTGGGCAGTGACATTTTCCATATCGATGTCCAGTGCCTTGTGAAACGTCTCGACCGCCTTGAGAAGAAATGTCTTACGTTCTGCTTTGACGGAAGCAACACGTAGTTGCCGTGCACGGTCAAAGTAAGTTTGACCCAATAGATTGATCACTCGGTAGTCCTTGCTGAAGTCGAAGTCGCGTTTGCGGTGTTCGGGCGTGTCGTCGTACAGTACGCTTTGGAAGTTCTTTTGGGCGGCTTCCAGGCGGACCTGGTCGCGGTTGACTAGGCCGCTGAGCCACGCGATTGTCCAAGGTGGTGCTGCAGGGTCTGTGTGCTTTGACGCTCTCTGAATTGCTTCCACCGCTTCGTTCGAACGCCCTTCGCGCCACAGCACGCGAGCCAAATTGAGCGGTCCGTCGTAGCGGCCTAAATTTTCAACTTTGGAAAACGCATCAGCAGCTTGACGAAGTTCCGCTTTGCCTTTTAGGAACAGCCCAATGCCGTAGTCGTTCCAACGCTGCCATGCCGCAATATCTTCTCGGTTTTCGTTCTCAACAGACGCGTCAACGCCCTGAACCGGAAACGTGATACTGTCTTCCGCCAATACCGTTATGGGAAGATGATTAGGCAAAGTCTTTGTTTCCGGATCAAATCCGCGAATTGGTTTGTCGCCCGGCTTGAAGCTGCGGGCGATGAAGTCCATATATTGCTTGTCGAATTTGCGGTATTTCAGCTTTAGTTCGACCTTGACGGGTGCGGTAACAACTTGCGGCAGATGCAAGAGATAGTGCACCGTTTGACCTGCGCCAGGCGGGATTTGGTGATTGTACAACGGCGTGACAATGTCCTGAGGATTCCGACGGTCAATTCGATTGCCGTTTTTGTCTAGCAGGAAGACATTTACGAAATGCGACCAAGGATCGACTTCGCGTTCGTTATCCAACGCGCCACTGCAACCGATCACTCGATCGTTGCTAGTGATTTTCACGTCCAACCAGATCTCGTTAGAATCGACAGTCCCCTGAGTAAACAGGTGCCCCATCTTGAGCGTGCGGATGACGGTTTCTAACAAGTACGTTGTACCGGGCTTCAGAACAGGCACGTCAGGACGTAGCGGTGCATGTAACGTGCCGTTAATTGTACCATTCTCTTTGATGCCGAAAATGTCGACTCGCATCACGCCCTTTAGGAATTCCTGGTGGGCCTTGACCACTTCGTCGCGCCGGCGAAACCAGGCGACTCCGGTGTTGGCACTGGGGAACATGTGATTATGAATCTTCAGCACTCCGGAGTGATCAAAATCTTTCGCACCGAAGTTCGTGGATTCTGCGAGTGGCATGTGACATTTTGAGCAGTTCGTGATGGCTTTTGGCGGGTAATAAAAACTGCTAGCACCATGTCCGGAGACGCCGCTGAGTAGGTGAGAATCGTAGTGATTTTGCCCGCGCAGAAACTGCTTGTACTTGTTCAACGCAAATGGTAAGT
Source organism: Planctomycetota bacterium (assembly GCA_963582345.1). Classification (GTDB taxonomy): domain Bacteria; phylum Planctomycetota; class Planctomycetia; order Planctomycetales; family Planctomycetaceae; genus CAUZSN01. The sequence goes on along the minus strand of CAUZSN010000014.1, from coordinate 27,797 downwards.
GCACTTTGTGGCAGACCGAGCAGAATTCCGCTGTCTTGTGGAAGTCCTTTAAAAATGTCTTTTTGTGTGCTGCCGGTTTTGCTTTTACCAATTGATTGTTGATCCACTGTAGGACGGAGTTGTCGCTGTAAGCGAATGGATAGTGCTGTGGCTCTTCAATCGTGTAATCCGAGTTGCCGCGGTTGGTATTGATATGAGTCATTGCGTGGCAGACGGTGCAAGTAATGCCTGCATGAGCCGTCGGATGGTTAACGTCGTCGTACGCAGGATCGTCAAAAGCACCGCTTAAGAAGGGAACCGGATCGTGACAACCAGCGCACCACCGAGATGCCTGGACGTTGCCGTCCCGTTTGAGCGCCACTTCTCGTGTCTCCCGCACGCTAGGCAAGTAGGCTGGATTGTTGAACGAACTGAACCGATGCACGCTATCGCTCCACGCGGCGTGCGCATCCGGGTGGCACTTCTTGCAGTAGTCATCCATCATCAGCGTTCGTTCTGGGATGAAATTTCCCGTGGCTGTGCGCGACAGTGACGGAAAGAAATACTTTTCCCCTTCTTTCGGACCGACAACGTTCCACGTGCGCGGGTCTTGTGAGTGCAAAAGCACCATGCCTAAAATAGTGACACCGACTACGCCACCGTAAACCAAGCCGATTCGCCACTTGATCCGAGGTCCTGACAGCCGATGCAGCCAGTACATCCAAACCGCGATCAGCGGAGTTGCGACGTGCATCCAATACACAGTCGAGCGTGTTAGGCGATGCTTCAAATCGAAAAAGCCTTCAAGCCGCACCAACAAAACGCCACTGATAAGAACCAGAATCGATGTAGCAAACAAAACGTAGCCCACTCGCACTGCACGACGATTTCGGCGATTCCGAGCGTTTAGCAAGTGGATGAAGCCGAAAATCACAAAAGGCAAAATCAGCAAGAGTCCCAGGACAATGTGTCCAATGAACATCAGATAATAGAAATAATTCTGATAAACTTTTCCGCTGGACCATTCCAAAAACGTAATGCTGCCAAGATAGCCGGAATTGGCGAATAACAGCGCCACTAAGGCGAAAACCACAAATAATAGTTTTCGTAGCTTTGGACCGACGGCTCGAACATACCGTTTCTTTTGAGGCAGTAGTGGTTCGATTGGTGTCGTAGAAGGAACAGACATCGAATTGCCTCCGCTTATCAACAGCTGGCGCATTCCGAAGTATACGGAATTTGCACAGATTTTGGGAAAAAGCGAAAACACGTCAAGACAATTCTGAGCATAGACGTGAAAGCAGATCCGAAAATTCCGAGATTCAAACAATCTAAACCACTGCAGCAATCCCGGATTGCCACGACTTCAGTCGCGTCAGAATTTCTCAGCGTGATCACACAGCGCACGCTAGGCGATTCGAGGAGGTCGTTCGATTCGCATCCGGAAACCGAAAAGAGCTTGCGTATTCGATTCCAACGCGCGACGTTTAGGCTCTGGGTCAAACTGGTTGTAGGCTATCTGCAGAAAGCCGAGTTCGTCGAGTGACAGAACAATCGTCTTTCCGGGCGCCGAGGGTAACATCGGGGACGGAATCTGACCACAATGCGTGTCCTGACAGGGAGACCGAGGAGCGTCGTACGGTCCAGTTAGATCGTGAATACTCATCGCACCGCTAGTTATGTTCCCCTTTGCGACGTACAGATAGTCACCACAACTGGCAGACGCAAATTTCGGAGATAATAACTGCGTTAGCAAAAAGACGGCCACCGTGACCGCAAGCGGATTCCGCAAACTGTTCGAGAACACTTCACATCAATTCGACAGTGAAAAAAACGGATAGCTCGAACAAGGTACTTCGAGAAACATTCGTTCTAAGAATCTTTGTGCCTCTTCGAGATCGAGCATACTGGTGTTGTTTACGAAATGTCAAGGAGTCGTGTTGGGTCATTTCTCAGATGCTTGGAAATTCAACGGCTGAAGTTCTCCTTTGGGATTAGCTTGGAACACCATTTTGGCGCGAGGGTCGGCAATTAGCAAATTGTCACCCTGCCATGCTAGTCCGACCGGATTGACGAATGGCTTTCCGGAAAGCCATTTTTCAATCTTGCCAGAGGAATCGACCTTCCAGATTGCCTTGCCATAGCCGTCGCTAATGTAGGCTATATTCTTCTTGTCGATGACGATGTCGTGAGGAAATTGAAATGGGCGACCTTGGATAACCACATCAATCTGGCCTGAGGGTGAGATGCGAACAAGCTGACTCTTGGTGCCGGATGAGACTACCAGTAGATTGCCGTCAACGTCTATCGTAATTCCACGCGGCGCATTGACAACGGCAAATTCTGTGGGATTGCCTCCGTCGGCAGGGACTTTCCAGATGCGACCTAGTTGCAGATCCGTCACGAACAAGTTGCCCTTGCCGTCGTCGACGATCCCTAAAGGGATGAGTATGTTTCCGTTGGTGAGCGGTTTGGGCTGGCCATTCTGGTTGAAGCGATAGATTTCGCGGGTCGAGCTATCACCAGCGATAAGCCGACCTTTGGTATCGGTTGTGATGCATCGCACGGCGTTCATCGGGGTTCGAAACTCTTTTGATCCTTTGAAAAAATATGACAGTTTTCCATCCGTCACCTTCCAGATGGCGGGGACGTTACGATCGACAATATAAAGGTCCTTGTTGGAGACAGTGACGTCCAGCGGGTAAAGCAGTTCGCTGGCACGCGTTCCATTGGTCGACACCAAGAACACAATAACGCTTATAAAGAAAACGATTGAACGACAGGAATCACCTCGAAAAATCACGGATGTGCCTCCAGAAACGGACATGGTTTTGCATGCGAGTCTGATACGACCGTCGATAGTCTCGGTGCCGCAACGTGTTGGGAAAAGTTTGACCATTCGTGTCAGGATAACCACTCATCGCATGGAATGGGAGCGGTTCGACTGTTTGTCCGTAGATTGTGTTCAAGTCCGCGTCTTTGTCCCAGCCGACGTTGTGGATCAGAAAATCACGCGTCCAACCTTCCGGCGGCGCAGACGGCGCGGCTTGAAACCGAAGTGTCATTTCGTCACCGGCTCCAAGAACTGCCAGCAAGTCATCCGATTCTTGAATCAGTTCGGTGACGTCGCCGTAACGTGTGAACTGTCCATGTATGGGTGGCCATTTCGGCGCAGTGGTAACGAAATTGTAATTGTAGCGTTCCGGTCCGTGTTGAGGGTGCCGAATTGCTCGGGAAAAACCGCGGAAATGTAAATTGGCTGACTGCAATGGCATCGTCGTCACTCGATACTCTGCGGGGTTTTCGTCAACGGAAAAAAACACCGCATCCCAATAGACTTCCATAGTGGTAACAATGCGGAGGCGGTAGTCGTCCGTCAAAAACGCGTTGGAAAGATCGACGGCAATCGTCTTCGTCTTGCCACCAGGAAAGCCCATATATGGAATCGTCTGTTTCCAACGCCCTTGTCCGTCGGGAACCCAAATTGACGGTGGTCGAGGAGCAACGACGTCAGGATTCTGCGACAGCGAGACATTGATCGAGGTGTCGGTTGGATGAGTCCAGCCGGTCAGGAACAGCATGATGCGTTTAGGTTCCTGAAAATTTCCGAGATGGAGTTCCAGGAAATGTTCGGTAGTCAATCCTTGCGCCAATAATTGATCAAAGGCCTTCAAGTAAATCTCGTCCTGATGTGTAACAGTTGAAAGCACATCTCGACCATGTTGGTCGCGCGCAAAAATTGGCAGACGAGGATTGCGAACAGTGTGGATTTTGAACTCAGCAATATCTGCCGGCCCAACTTTTTCGTTCGAGAAGATCTGTATATCTGCGGGATGATCGACAGCCAGTATTTTGACCGAATCAAAATAGGCGGTCTCCCACAGTTCTTCGGTAATTTGTAGGCGATATTCTCCGTTCGTTTCAGCCAATCGCTCGCCTGGGATCTTCAGGAATTCCCATTCGCGCGTCGGCGCCAAGACCCCTTCAGACAACTGCAGTCCGATCGGTGCAGCCCACAGTAAGTCGGTCAAGAATTCGTATTGTGAACCGGTCCAAGTATAAAGATACGGACAGGAACCTTTCAGATCCTGTTGTTCCGATATTATCACATTCGATTTGGGAGCGACGATGTTACTTGCGATTCCGTTCGTCCAAAGCACTCGAACCACATCGGCTTTTTGGTTCTTTCCCAGTCCGAAATGCATTGTTGAATTGGTCACCACTCGTGGTTGGTAAATCGTGTCCGACTTTAATTCGAGCAGGCTGCCGATTCCGTGCATATTGGTGCGCAAATTGGGAAACTGCTCCGGATTCTCGTCGGCTCGCAGCACCACGTTGATCCAATGGTTTTGGCTTCCACCGTCGTTCTGATACCAGACCAGACGATTAGCTTGGACTACCAGAAGATCGATGTCGCCGTCGCCGTCCAGGTCATCGATATCGCACGAAGTGACGTTCACCGGCTGTTGATCGAAGAGCTGGGGCACCGGTTTGAATTGGCCGCCAGGACCACCGCGGTAGATTTCCACACCGTCCGTATTCCAAGCAACGAAGTCCAAATAACCGTCGTTGTCGTAATCCCAAGTCGCCAGACCATTAAACGATGATTCTGAAATTACACGTGACTTAAATAAACTGACGACGCCCGTTGTCGGCGGAAGCGTTTGTGTTAACGAGATGCCATTGTGGCCACAGGCCAATAAATCCCACGACGCGTTTCCGTCAACGTCGAGTAGCACCAGTGAACGGGCACTGCCAAGCTTGTCGAATTTTAAATCAAACTCGCGCCAGCGAAAACGACCGTGTAGCTGGTTTTTCAGATTGCCAACTGTCGCCATTCTTGGTCCAGACAGCAGTAGATCGACGCCAAGGTCACGGTTCCAATCGACTGGCAACAGAACAGTCGCTTTCAGATTAGTAGGCGGAAGCGCCGATCGATCGCTGATGTTCAGGAATGTCATGTTGCCCCGATTCGACCAGACGGAGATGCCGTCAGTGGTAGAAATGACGACGTCCAAATCTCCTTCATGATCCACGTCGACTAAAGCAACTGCCAGGCTATTGCGCAGCTTCTGAAATTCGCTATCCTGCACAACAACTTTGAGCGAGCGGGTGCCTGTTTTCGCGTCCAGACGATTTTCTAAAACGAACACACCGTCGGGACCATACACGACGATATCAACATCGGTGGTGCGAACGTCGGCTGCGGTTTGGAGCGACGATTTGTCGATCGTGCTGGGATGCTGTTTCAAGTTTTCGCGGTAATCGCGGTCCAAATCGGCAAGCTGAAACCCGTGTAAATCCGACGGCAATTCCAGACTGGTGACGAGTTGCCAATGGTCGCCGACTTTGCCGCGTCCGTACACTTCGATTTTGTTATCGATTGCCAGAACAACGTCAACTCGGCCGTCCAGGTCGAAGTCAGCAAGGTGCGCGGCACGGACATTTTCAAGCGCCGGCAATTGTGATTCACTTGGCAATTGCTCCATCTTGACTGGAATCGCTGGCGGCAATTCCGGCTCTGGCAGTTTTGCGCTATGGTAGAAGTCGCTGCTGAAATCATGGATGATGTATTCCAACAAGTGCCGTTCAATCCGGCGAAGGTCGTTTCGCGTCGCATTGTCGCTGATCAGTAGATTACCGATCCTGCGTACACTTATTTCGACGGTGGTCCATTTGGCAGCATCCTCGAGTTGCGGATTACATAATGCCGTCGAGGCCTTGTCGATCAGTGACAGCAAATCATACTGCTGGAACCGTTGATTCGTTTTTGCGAACGGTTGAAAAACCTTCCGAGTGTTTTGTAGGGTCTCAGCAATCATCGCGTCCTTCGCCAAAGCTTGTACAAGTAACCAATCCTTTAAACATGAAAAATTGGCAGGGCGAAGTTCATATGTCCGTTTCAGGGCTTCTCGGGCCTTGAGTTTGATCGTTTCATCATTGGATAGGTGTCCTGCCCGATAGAGTTCAAACCAAAAAGCCGGCTCCTCCGGCGCAATGTCTGTCGCCTTCGCAAGTTCCTTTACTGCTCGAGGTGTATTGCCAGCCAGTTGAGCAACCTTTGCGGCCAACAAATGGCTAACGGCAGAACCTCCATCCGTTTTGAGCAAATGCTCGGCAGTCGTCGCAATGCGCTTCAGAGCTGCAGTGTACTCCTCGGCGCCTGACTTAGCGCTCACGCCCGATGTTGTGAACCATAATAGTTGTGCAATCGTCTGGTTTCGCGTACCAAGAGGTTCGTTGGGTATCTGCCGAACGATGTTCGCGAAACACTCGATGCTTTCCACGTACTTCTCATTTTCAAGTTGACTAATACCACGATTCTTCAACGCAATCAGTTGCCGCGCTTCTTGAGTCGACAAAGCTAATGAATCCGGTGCGCCATTTTCGGGTTCCGGACCATGGCCGGTTGGTCGGGGCCAGAAAATCCAAACTCCTGCGACTGCAAACAGCGCGATGAGGAAAAGACTGACCAGCAGGACGTTCTGAGTTTTTCCATAACTCGACTGCATCATCAATGGACCTCGACCAAATCTGTGGAATTACCGACGAACTGCCTGTAGCTGCGATGATCAAGACTGGATATGAACATTTGTAGTTTTTCGATGGAGGGACTTATCAGAAATCGGGTTAGTTCACAATTTGAAGAAACTACCTGGCAGTCTCGCTTCCAAACTCGAGCATGGAAACGACCGTTGCGCACGAATCGGTATTGCGATGTTCGGTACAGTTGCTTCTCGTGTTAGGGGCGTTGAACGCAAACTACACTGATCTTGTATGGCGTGAAGTCTTCTGGTTAAGAATTGTCGAAACCACAAGCACTGCTGTCAAATCTTATTCCGGTCATTGGGTGAGTATACGGCGGCTGACGAAGGTGATTGGCTCTAGAGTACGGCCGTTTTTGGAAATCTTCGGTTTCACCGGATTCTTCCATGACGTTCCCAGGGCTCTGTTCGGACCAACAGCGCGTTCGGCATATCCAATCATCCCGTCGGTTCATTTTCCGACAGCTAACAAAAGTGATTCAGACTGGTCTGCCAGTCGGATGACAACTTGGGTGAAGCGGATTACACGGCGGCGACATTCATGATTTTTATGAGAACGTGTGTTTTTCGATTCGGGCTGATTGCAATTCACGTTTGGTGTCGATGATGAAACGAGACGATCCGCCTTCAATTCGCAGGTCGACCTAAATACTAAGAATCCCCGCTAGACTCAGTCGTTACGTCTGATCTAATCGATCTAATTCGAACAATGCAAATGCGTTTGTGCAAAAGAACAGCCTACTGTGCTATAGCGTTATGGTTCATCACCCGGGCCGTTTTCGGCGCGACCATCTATGTCGATAATCTGAAAGGCGCGGATGCTTTTAATGGAAAATCCAGCGAGCCCATTGATTTTCAAGCGGGCCCGGTCAAATCCATTCGTCGTGCTCAGCAATTGGCAGGAACCGGTGACACGATCGTGTTGGCGAATACCGGAGTGCCGTATTACGAAACGGTGCAATTGGTCGGCGGTCGCAAAAGCGGCGCACAGCGCGCTCGATTTAGGTTGATTGGCAATGGTGCGGTAATCAGTGGAGCAAAATTGGTTTCCGCTACTGCTTGGAAGAAAGTCGGCGAGGATTTGTGGAAAATCACTCCGCACCGCAAAGGACACTACCAGTTGATTTTGAAAGACAAAGCGCTTCCTGAACAACAGTGTCTGTCGGCTCCGAAAAGTCTTCCCGATCTTAAGCGCGGCCAGTGGTGTGCCTGGCGAGGTTCGATTTACTTGCATACTGCACCACTGGAAGAGCCGCGAGAACTTCCCTACGCATTTGCTTCGCTGGAGGTCGGGCTAACGCTGTATGAAGTTCACGATGTGCAGGTCGTCGACGTCACATTTCGCCATTTTCGACTGGACGGGATCAACGCCCACGATCGTTGCACTGGGGTGTTGTTTGAAAATGTCAAGTTTGTGGAAAACGGACGAGCTGGATTGTCCGTTGGGGGCACATCGGTCGTCGTGGTGCGAAATTGCGAGCTAATGGCGAATCGAAAATATTCGGTGCTGCTTTCAGAACAAGCACTGGTGACACTGGACCAAACGCAGATCAGCCAACGGGTGACGACTAGGAAGTAGCTTGATCGGACGGATTCTTCTGAGTCGATTCCATCATGTTCATTTCTTCCTGCTCGGTCGCCCGTTTTTCTATGTCGCCCAGCCGCAACCCGAACCGATTCAGATAGTACAGACCCAGTAGCGTGACGGGTATGTACTGGGAGATTTGATAGTAAACCGATGCGGCAAAGGCGTCTTCCTTACTCACGTCGAAGAGTCGCAGACTGAGCCAGAAACATAACTGGATCACGCCAAAAAAACCTGGCGTTGACGGAATCGTCACTCCGAACGCCGTCACTCCCACGACGATAAACGCTTCTAGAATAGTCACCTGAATATCAAAGCTCTGCAAAGCGATGTAGACAATAACGCCGGCCAAGAACCACTGATGGATCGATGTGATGACGATCCAAAAGGTGAGCTTAGCACTTCGCATCGACGTGAACCCAATCGCGCCGGAATCTAGCATCTTGACAAAGACAATTCGCAACGTTTCGGGCAGTGGCAGCCGATCCAAAAGCCAGTTGGCTGATCGCACAAAATGTTCCGTCCAGATTACGTATGCTACCAATAACAGAATTGTGATCACGGTCGCGCTGGCGACGAAGATGCTTGCCGTCTTAAAATTTTCGGGTAAACCGGGCACCAACACCAGGCCGATTGAGAAGAAAAGAAGAATTGCAATGACATCCCAAATCCGTTCCAGCACGACTGTAGAAAAGACGGCCGTTTTCGATAGTCGGTATTGTTGGCCAAGGACATAGACTCGGACAAATTCACCCAAATGAGCGGGCAGGACGTTGTTTCCCATAAAACCGATCATCAGCGGCGGAAACACCTCCTTGGTGCGGAATTCGCGCATCGGTTGAAGCAGGCACTTCCAGCGAATGGCTTTCACCCAATAGAAAAGGAACGTGCATGCTATGAAAATGGGCAACGTCGCGTAATTCGCTCGTGAAAAACTCGCCTTGACCTGATCAAACTTGATTCCCCACAACGCGACGACGAGACAAACAATCGTCACGAAGACACCAATTCCGATCTTGAGAAAACGGCTGCGAGCGATGGCGGTGGTTCCTTCTGAAATTTAAAAAACTTGCAGTTGACACTTGTGCTGCATGTGCTTCGAATCCATTTGCCTGGAACATCTTACGAATCGGTCAATTGAATTTCCACAGCGCCACAAGATGAAACACCCATCTGACAAAACATCTTGCCAAATTTGAGCCAGATCGTTACCGTGCCTCGACTCTCGCTCTGCGATTCGGCCGCTAAGTGTTTGCGACTGAATTAATGCCGCGCAAGGACGCCGGTAACCGGGCGATCTAATCCAAGATCGCAATACTCTCAAGGATGAGTGATTTGAAGATCTATCGGCCTAGGGAATCGGAACCTGCGCGAGATGGTGTCGGTCATCACGAATCGGCAAACGACGAGCCAGAAGTCCTTTCGTTTGCAATGTATGCCGATCGCGTCAACCGTTTCCGGTCGCTGGATGTCATCACGCGTGCTCGGTTCATTCATGAAAACAGACAATGTCCATATTGTCACGATCCGGTCGTCGCACCGGTTGAGTTGCTGGATGCCATCTTGAACCGCAACAACATGCCAATTCCCGGTACCGCAACCTTGGTCGGTTTTCGCTGCGATCGTTGCCGCTCCGAATGGCCTGTCGCAGACCGAGCCGTGATCTGATGTTGCTGATCGCGTTCGGGAAGCCGCAAGGCATTCTTCTCGATGATGGACACTGTTGACTTGCTTTTAGTGCACTTTATGAAGGGCCTGGCTCGCTGCATGAGCACCACTGCAGCGAATTTTTGGGAACAGATATCACGCTTTCGCCATCGCATTTTAGTTGGGATGCTGCAGGTCAATTTAAATAACGAGTTGCCATGAACGTCGTCGATCTAAGTCCAGGCGTTGCGATGGATTGTGATAGAAAAGGCCATCGTTAATATGCCATTCGGCACTTCCAATTTTTTCACGCGGAGTTACAATCATCACATCCGAGGTGGAAATGTCCAACTCGAATGGAGAAAAACGAATCTTTAACTGCACGAAGTTTTTGTCTTTCTTGGTCTTACGACGGCCCTGAGTCATCCGCTTGGAACCGCTCCGAGAATGTCAATTTCGTGCTGACTAATCATGTTTGGAAGGATGACAATGAGCAAAAATTTGTATGTGGGGAATCTCTCCTATGAAACCACGTCCGACGAGTTGCGCCAAACCTTCGATCAATACGGAACAGTGACCGAAGCCAAGGTGGTCATGGATTTGCATACTGGCCGGTCACGCGGGTTCGGCTTCGTTGAGATGGCTGACGGTGGAGAGGAAGCTATCACGGCACTGAACGGTTCGGAAGTGAGCGGTCGTACGATCGTCGTCAACGAAGCAAAACCTCGGAATGAACAACGCGGTGGTGGCAATCGTTCGCGTGGCGGTTCCGATCGTCGCTACTAGATTCAGGTGCTCGCCATTTTGAATTTGCGAATTCAACTTCCAGCCGCTGACTTATAGTGCAGGGCAAGAACGCGTGCTGTAAATTGAACTAGTTCGACTTCGCAAGCCTCGAACTCATAACACTCAAACTTCACATGGCACAATTTGGTATTGTTTGCTCTGAGACAAACTCCACGATCCGATTCAATGTGATTAGCCAACCGACGGGGTAGTTGGCGATGAACGTTGGCATGAGAATTAAGGCTTTCGACATCGGTGAATTCGAGCGAGTTGACTCAATTTTTGACAAGTAGTGATTGGCTGACGTCTTTTTTGAAGTGTTCGTCTAATTGAATACACGGTTCGTCAGCTACAGTTTGCTCTCATACGCGAATCGCAGGCTTGCAAATTCTGTTATCGTCATCGGCATTTAGCTCGCTATCAATCAGTAGGCAATAGAACTGTTGAACCAGCTTGAATCACTTGTCGCTGCTGCGACAAGGCGGCTTTGACAGCTTCACCAAAAATCTGAAGTGGTTGGCGAGGGTGTTTCTTTAGTGGCTGATCATTTGGCTTTCACATCGCCGGAGCAGCTTTGCTCAATTCATACAACTTGCCAACATCCGGGTTTTTCAACACGCCTGGTGGAATTTTGGGCTGTATTCCGCAAGGATCCCGAGTGGCAAACGGTATAAAAAGGATTTCCGTAGGACTGGAGCGACCAAGACCAAAATCAAAGGGCAGTGTCTGATACCGGCCGAATTTCTATCCTAATAGAGTAGGCGAATTTTTTTGAATAGCGAATTGGAGATGTGTCCATGCAGCTTAGGACTCTTTGTTGGATCGGCGATACTGCGGGAAAACTGCGGTTGATCGATCAGACACTGTTGCCTGTTGAATGCCGCCAAATCGATTGCGAAACGAGCGAGCAAGTTCGGGAGGCGATCCGGTCGTTGCGAGTACGTGGTGCGCCGGCAATTGGAGTTGCAGCGGCTTACGGAGTGGTGCTAGGCCTACAGGAATTCTCCGCGGACGATCGAAAGCAATTCAATAAACGTCTGCAGCAAGTCGTCGATGACTTGGCGAGCAGTCGGCCAACAGCCGTGAATCTGTTTTGGGCACTGGATCGGATGCAGAAATTGGCCGATAGTGTGCCAGAGTTACCATCGGGCAAGATGCTAAAGCGGTTGCTCTCAGAGGCTGAACAGATCGAAAAAGAAGACCGGGACATGTGTGCTGCCATTGGCCGCTTCGGCGCGGAATTGTTAAGCGACAACCAGGGGATCCTGACACATTGCAATGCTGGCGGATTGGCTACAGCGGGCGATGGAACGGCGCTCTCAGTCATATTCGAAGCCGCAACTCTGGGAAAAAAGGTGCACGTCTATGTAGACGAAACTCGACCACTACTGCAAGGAGCTCGGTTGACGACGTGGGAGCTTAGCCAACGGAAAATTCCAGTGACACTCATTTGTGACTCGACGGCCGGCTGGGTCATGAAAGAGGGCAAGGTCAGTGCGGTCATCACCGGAGCCGATCGGATTGCCGCAAACGGCGATGCAGCCAACAAAATTGGGACGTATTCGGTAGCCCTATTGGCCCAAGCGCACCAAATTCCATTCTACGTGGCCGCACCGTCCAGCACGTTCGACCTATCGCTAACAGGCGGGAATGAAATTCCAATCGAATTACGGAGTGCACAGGAGATCACACACGGTTTTCAGACACAGACGGTGCCTGACGACGTGGACATATACAATCCCGCCTTTGACGTGACGCCGGCAGAATACATCGCGACAATCATTACCGAGCGAGGACTGATTCAGCCCGTCAACGCGGAAACGATTAAGAAGATTCTACAGGTAACCTGATGAACTTTGCCCTTCTCGGTGACGACGATGCTAGCTTGCCGCTGATTCGGGCGATCATTGCACATTCCGAACACCGGCTTACGGCTGTTGCGCTGGCCGAGTCGATTCTTCCGGAACTCTTGCGTCAGACACCTTCGCTGCGCATTGTGCCACAGTGGGAAGATCTGCTGACTGAAGAAACCCTTGACGCATTGATAGTTGCAGCAAGCGAAGAGGATGTGTTGGTCGGCGCTAAGCAGCTTGCGGCGTCTGGAAAGTCATTATTACTGTTGCCCCGTGCTGCTCAGGGTTCAACCTTCGTTTATGAATTGTCTTTGATTCGTGATGATTCGCAGGCAACGCTGTTTCCGGCATTTCCCCACCGTTTCGACCCGGACGTGTGCAGAATGCGGCAACTGATTGACGATGGTGCTCTAGGAACAGTGCTTCATCTGCAGGTAGAACGCGAGATCCCAAAACGAGTTGATTCAAACGCTCCGTTGTTGCCTCCTACTGAAACTGTCGACCAGATTCTGCTGGAGGACATTGACTTGATGAGGCAATTCGGCGGCGATTACAATCGCGTGACGGCACTCCGTTCCGGGCTAGCACCGACTCACGCAACCGTGACTCTGGCTGGCGACAAGTGTCCAAAAGCGACTTGGTCAATCAAAGCGACGTCGACGCAATTTCGCGGTCACTTGACCATCACCGGTGATTTTGGAACGGCCATACTTTCAATGGACCAACACGGTTCAACGCTCGAGCTGCAACCAGTTGATACGGCTCCAATCATTATTGAGACTGCGCCGAATATCGACGCGGGGAGCGACGTATTGCAGCGCTTTGAAATGGCGGTTACCGGAAAGCAGGTCGATCCCGACTGGACGGATGCCACTCACGCTTTCGAAATTATCGACGCTGCCCGTCGCTCGGACGAGAAACGGAGAACCATTGACGTACAATTCGAAACGACATCCGAAAGAGCGATCTTCAAAACACAAATGACTGCTATTGGCTGTGGTGTGCTGGTCTTGACGTTCGTCGGTCTAGTGCTTTATCTGCTCGTCGCCAGCTTGTTCGAACTGAACCAAACGGTACTGCGCGTTGCGCGTTTTCTGTGGATCGCGCCGCCGCTTGTGTTTCTCCTATTGCAGTTCTTCGTATTTATCGCCAAACCGCCACGGTCTGACTGAACCCGGTTGTCTCTTATCGATCAACCTCATTGGCCTCGTCGGAGATTCTCTTGATAGGCTTGCTGCTCCTGAAGCAGGGCGTTCTGCAAAGCCTGCAATTGAATCGATTGCTGTTGAACTTGTTGCTGCAACTACTTGGATTCGCGATAGCCGTCGAAAGGCGGCTGGATTGATCGTTTGAGGAATCGGAGTAACAGACAGCCCAGAGAGAGCAGTTGGCGGCATCGAACCCGTGGACATTGAATAGTCGGTTGGTCGGCCGAACTGACTTCTAGATGGCAAAGATCACATTGTCGAAATCGCCGCTTGTATGAGAGGCGTCCCTGTTTCCTGTCGTTATCGAGCGGAGTGAAAATAATTCCGATTCGGAATTGGACCAACACCACCGTCAGCTCGTCGCTCAGGTTCTTACAGATCTTGGAAATCCGACGGCATCCTGGAGAACGATTGTCGGACCAGCTTACAGACGTGGCCGGAATTCGCACGAAGCGGAAGCAGATTCTTATCGAACGTTGTACTCTCGTGGACTCAATGGCTAGAACGGTGGCAGCGGATTCTAATTTTCATCGTAAGGACTGATGTCTTGTGCGGTCGACGTGAAATTCTGCTGAACAAGCCGTTCGTGCGCCACGACGTGCCATCCAGGACTGTATTTTCGTCAAGCGGCATCTCATCAATTCGTTCTCCTCAAAAGAGATACAATCCTTGCAAAGCTCGTCTCGACATGCATATACGGAAATCATATATTCTCTGCCCACGTCAACTCACCGTTGCGGTCGCTGCTAAGACGTGATTGGCATTAAGTCTTCCTGTCTGGATTTCTCGAAACCTTTGCTCCGTTTCTCTCCGCCCATTTCCTGCAGGGATCGGTTGATCAATGAAAACTCAAATTACAATGGCCGCTGTTCTCACATTGTTCGGGTCAATGGGCTGCCAAAACCCAACACTTCGGTCGCGCGGGCAAACAATTGGCGCGAGTCAGAAGCATCCCCCAAACCTTAACCAGGATCAATGGACAGTTGATGCGTTTGGAAAACGTAACCTTGCGACAAGTAAAAACGAAGCCAATGCATTCGGACGGAATCGAAAAAACACAGACCTGGGAGTTCAACAGATCTCCGAAAATCCACACCTTGATCCTGTGTCGGATTCTCTAAATCTTGGACATTTGGAATTCCAACAAGGACGCTTAACGGAAGCCAAAATTCACTACCAGAATATCATCGCGCAACAACCGAACCATGCAGCCGCCCATCATCGGCTAGCCGTGATTTCTGACGTGCAACGGGATTTTCTTACCGCTCAAGGACACTACTCGACGGCTTTAAGAAGCAATCCGAACGACCCAGATCTCTTGAGCGATATCGGCTATTCCTACCTATTACAAGGTCGCTACGACGAAAGCGAGGATTATTTGAACCAAGCGATTCTAGTGAATCGTCAGCACCAAAAAGCGTTGAACAATCTCGGATTACTGTACGCGAAGCAGGGAAAACGTAACGATGCGTTATCAATGTTCCGGAGAACGACAACCGAGGCTGAAGCGCGAGCTAAGTTGGATAGAGTAATTACGAACAGTGCCCAATCAAGCAGTTCCTTACACGAACTGCTGCCAGCGCAAGTTGCTGCGCTCTCACGGTCCTCGAATTCGGAACAGCGAAATCCGGCCTCACAGACCTGGCCGGAAGTTCAGCAAGAAATGATTCGTGAAAGAGAAATTGGCATGACCGACCGACGGCAACGAGGGGATCAAGGACAGAATCCAACTTATCCAAATCCGCGATGGCCTGCGGACACAAGCCAGAATTTCTCAGGTGGATCGATGGGACCATGGAATTCGGTACCCGATTTGCGTCAGCTTCACAATTCAAACATCTTCGACAGTCAGCTCAACAACATTGACGGTTCCGAGGTTGATTCAATCACTTTGGCGGAGCAATCATCCTTTCCTAGTAGCAATCCGAGTCCGTATGTGCCCTCCAGACGCTCTGCCCACGCATTGCCAGAAGAAAGCACAACACCATACACACACCAGAGTTCTCAAAACTGGCCATCCACCAACCCATCGGAATTTGGGACTGATCCTGCCGCACACACGCCCTTGCAAAACAATTATTTGCAATCGCATCCGAGTGTCACAACGCATCCTCCCGGTGTCCAACATCGAGTAACCGAACCGTATTCGAACCAGACCAATGTGCAAACGGCTCCTAGTACCATTCAGCTTCGACAGTCGAATCAATCCAACGAAACGGTACAACTTCAATTGCCCAACTCGGTCCAGCCAGCCCAATTCTCAACTCAGAGCCAAGTTTTCACGTCAAGCCAAAACACCGCAGGCAAGATGGATCGCCTGTCATATGACAACGCGATACGGGATGCGTTGTACATGGGAATGGATGTCGGACCTGGTGCCATGTTTCCCATGTCGGCTCTCAAACGCACCACTGTCTCACCCAATCTGACTCAACCGTCGTCGGCCCAGTCAAACTCCGTTTCGACCACTCAGTTTGACCCATCCAATTCGTCACACAATCAATTTAAGCAACCTGGAATCGGCGCTTTGACGTCGCCGAGGAGTCTCGATTCCACTAACAAACAGTATTTCCTTAATCAGACGCCGCGGAATGCAGTCGGATCGATTTCAGGGAGTCCTGTTCCGCAAAACACTGGCAATGCAAATGTCTATCATGACTCGTCAACCTCTCCAGTGGTGAATGACCCGCTGTCTATCTATCAAGCAGACATCAATAATCAGCGAGCGGAACGTCTTCGCATCTGGCAAATGCAACAGTCGGAACGCCAAATGCCGTCTGCCAACTCTCAGTGGCCAGCCGCGCGTTAACAGTAGAAACCGCACGCAACCGTCTGAAGAACGTTACAACGGTTCATCGTCGACGGGCATTCGCTGACGAGCGCCGCCAAAATTCAGTTCGATCTGCGTTTTCAATCCGCGTAGTTGAAGCCGACCCCGATCACGTTCGTATTTCACCTGGACAAATTGGTCGAAAATGAGGTTCCCCTTCTCTGCGAGTGTCTGGCCGGTACCTGCGTCGATGACCTCGACTACTGTGGACTGGCGCTCTCGATTTTTCGAGTCCAGAACCCGCTTCCGGCTCAAGCCGATTAAGAACGGCAGGCGATATTGTGGTATGCGTAACACGCTGAGCCTCGGCATGCTACGTTTCCATAATATTTGTCCGGTCGACTTCTCAACAGCGAACACTTCGCCCTCAACGTTGTCTAGTGGCAGAAAGCTGCTAATCATGTGATACTGAGACCGAATTGACGGCATCTGACCGGACGACGTGCGAAAGTTAATAAAATAGCGATCGCGATCGCTGAAAATGCGAACGTAGCTCAATTTGTTCAACCCTTTAGTATCGAAAGTCCGGTCTAACCGGACACGGTTCGATTGAACATCAAAAATGCGAAGTCGACCTGTCGGTAGCATGACAGACAACTCATGTTCGGGAGTGACGTTTGTAAAAACGGACATCCTGGTGTTCGTGGCCGGCGTAGCAAGAGATTCATCCAATTCGAATTCGTCCGTCAACGAATCCCAAATTCGCATGCGACGGTCAGATTTCGAGTTGGTCACATAAAAGACCTTTCGCCCAAAAAATTTTTCAGTGGCGATAGACATGTCGAGTTTTCCGCGACGCAGTTCTTGGCCAGTCGACGTTCGGTATGCTGTGTAGGCCGATCGATCTGACCGCAACACCACCAATACCTGATCGTCTCCGAATAGCTCCGGATGACCGTACGTGTTTCCTTCCCGTTTGACGTCGAGATCGGTTCGCCTCCACAGCACACGTCCCGTCGCTGGATGCAGTACCATCAGGTGACATCCCGCTTGAAACGTACAGAAACTGGGTCCAGCCGGTCCAACCCGCACACCATGCTGTTGCAAGGGTTCGAAGACGCGATTCCACAAAGGTCGCTCATCCTGGTGTTCCACCAAAGAAATGCCCAACATCGTCGTCGACGTTCCCAATGGTATGAAGTGTCCGATAAATGAAGTCCGTTTCCAGGTAGGAGAGTACGGTCGCGAAGTCAAAGCGATGTTTGCCACGATGACGCCGGATTGTGAATCGAGGACTGCAACTTTACTGTTGCCGTGCTTGGTGAGCAGATGGACCTGGCTTCCTTTGACTGAGATAAGCTGATGTCGATCCTGGAGAATTTTTTTCAATCTTTGATCACCATCAATCCACCGCGTTTCGGAAACTGCAACTCGATTGATCGGCCAGTCCGGCGCCACCAGACGTGAATAAGACGACCACGTCATCCCGTGCCGCGGAAATTGTGCAACAAATTCGCGTCCGGTTCGCTCATCTGACAGGCGCACGCTGGAAAACTGACCGTTCAACTCGCCCAACAAAGCGGCCGCCTCAGTATGTAATCCAAGTCGGTCCCACAGACGCATCAGCATTGCGGTCGCGGTTGCGGCGGTGTGCAAGTTGTCGCTGGCGCGATTCTGCAGAAGCAACAACTCAGCTTCCTGAAAATGACCGCGCCCAATTAATTTTTTCGCCAATCGCATTCGCACCGACGCCGCCAGCGGCCAGCGTGAGTAAACCGCCAGAAAATGACGTAGTTCGTCAATGTCATCCGAATGTCGAACCAGTTGCAGCTCGTTTTCGATTCGTGCGTCAATCGCCGTCAACAACGATTTTCCCACGCGTTTTTCTGCACGCGCGATTACACTGGAGATCCAACTTACGGGCGACCCAAGCAATTGCGAGTCATTTACCGTGGGCAGCAACGTTTTCAGATTTAGTCGGCTGAATTCGTGCGTCGATTGTAGAAGGCCGTCGAAATCGTCATTCTGCAATTGCCACTCGGCCAGATGCATCAAGTAACGGCCTCGATCGGCAGGCAATCGAGCCAACTTGTCCAATCGAACAAAAACACTGCGATCCGGATGGACTCTGGTACGCAGGTTATAATAAAGAATCGCACGCATCGCTATTTCGGCCCGACCACGTTGCTGTGGTGTAATCCGTCCGGACATGACACGAGCGAGCAGTCTTTCGGCTGCATTGATTTCTCCCAGCGTTACTTGTAACTCGGCTGCCAATAGTACATTCTCCGTCGACTGCGAATGTTCGTCTTGAGCCGTAACTTTGGCTAGCAACGTCGTTGCCTGTGGAAATGCGGCAACCTGCTGCGGACCCAACGAGATAATCATGTCCGAGGCGGCCACCAGATTACTCGGCCGTCGACTGGCGTCATCGTATCGGCTTGAATGGGTCGAATTTGACTCTTTCGGCAAGATTCGTTCATGGCTACGGCTTGAATCGGCAGCAATACCGAAGCCAATCTCGCAACCGATTGCGATATCAACGTTGACAACCCGCCCATCTTTCAGTGGCAACAGATAACTATTTCCAATGCGAATGCCGCGGCCGGACGGAATTCCAAATCGCTGTGACCATTGCTGTCGGCCGGATTGTAAGGAAAGTCCGCGCACATACGTCAGCCCGATCACCAATATTGTTTGCTCAGTTACAGCAGCTACGTATTCGGCATCCTCGCGAGGGGTTTTCCAAATCGTCTGGCCGGTGATCAGGTCGATGCAATGTAGATCGTCAGATTGCCGCGGCAAATATACGATGTGGCGATCTTGAATCTGGGCTAGGTTTGCAAATCCGGCAGACCCGTGCAATTTTCGTGTTCGGTAGTTTATGCGCCAACGAGCTTGTGGAGTGCTTTCATCGCCGCAGTAATTCGACCACAATAGTGAACCAGTCAAGGCATCAACGCCCACTAGCAGGCCTGCATCCGTCGGACAAACCAGAATGCCATCGGAAAAAGACGGCTGACATGTTTCGGCGATTTGAAAACGGTGGATCTCATTCTTGAGCGGTTGATCGAGCAATGCGAGACACTGCGACCAAATTGGCTTTCCCCTCGCGGCGCTCAGAGCGACCAAGTTCACCTGACGATTCGAATGGGTCATTGCGAACAGCAGACCGTCTATTGGCAACGGCGGACCAAGGAAGATATGGCCAGCCAACAATGAATTATCGAGACGGTATCCGTCGATTCCACCGGCCGTCCAGATTGGATGACGAATCTTCATGCGGCTAGCGTCGCCAGCGACAAGCGGAAGCGCAATCAACCGGTTTGCAATTCGGAGTGACGATTTGGCGATCGAATTCGACGAAGGTCCTTCCAATTTGGCGTCTTCAATCTGAAAAAAGTCCACAGCGTAGACGCGATTTCCGTCACTGGACAGCATGCCCAGCACAGAGTTCCCAACAAAGACCTCATTGCACACCTGATCGAGTGACGTAAGTTGCGAACGCCTCTGACGGGGCGTCTTCCCAAAAATCGAAATCAACTTGGCCAACGACAGTTGACTGCGGAAACGCCAAAGTGTCTTGCCTGAATGAAGTGAAAAAGCACTCACGCCTCGATAGTCACGCACGACGACCTGGTTGCCGACAACGATCGGATAATTGGCGACTGCCATTGGAGCCAGTGGATCATTGGATTGTCTTTTCATCCAGTTCGTGATTTCGAAAATTGGCGCAGACCCAGCCGCCAGTGATTTCGTCCAAGATTTGTCGAGATGGTTTTTGGCGACCCCAAGCGATTTCACAAACGGAGGGCTTCCCGTGGCATTGACGTTTCGTTGTTCATTGCCAAAGGCTAACCGCCAATCGGCGGAAGCTGGCGATTGTCTCGCAACAGCTGATACCTGGGCCAGCCACATTTCCGGTCGAATTGATAAGTTGCCGACACGGACAGGCTGTCCCTTCAGTTGATTCAAGGTTGCCGCGGCATGCTGATGTTGACCGCTCAGCACAAATGCCAACGCCGTTTTGAGTCGTAGTGAAGGGGTGATCCGCTTGCGGTGGGCCGGCTCAGAAAGCAAGCGTCGCCAACTGCGAGCTGCCAATCGGTATCGGCCGTGATCCAACCACCGAGTAGCTTGCCAATCCATTGCTTGAAATCCCGGCGCCGTGTGGAAGAATCTCCGAGTCACTTCGATGAAGAGCGCAAGTTCGCCAGTCTGGCGTGCGTCCGTCAAGAGTCGTCTGGCCAAGGAACCGAACAGCCGTTCGTAAGCCATTAAGTCGTCGTCTGACAACACGCTGAGAATTCGCGACGCCTCGCGCCGTGCGCTTACCAGTCTTTCCTCAGCACCCCTACGAATCTGGCTGTCTTGAGGCTGGTCGAGGATTCGTTGTAAATAGGCCAGACCATCATTCACATTACCGGTCCGAAGTGCGGCAGCAGATCGTCGCAAGAGCACTTCATGTCGACGATTTCGATAAGCCAAGTGATTCAGAAATGTCCGTTGCGTGGCAAGCTGCTCATCCGCCGGGCTTTTAACCTCGGAAACTTCGCTATTTTCAACCGCTCGGACGGAATCGTCGGCATGGCCGAAACGTGTCAGTCTCGTGCCCACCACAATTAGCAGAAAGACCGTCAATGTCGCCTTCATTGTGCACATTTTTCGACTTGCAGGCTTCTAAAGTCCTGCAGCGATTCAAGCACGCCTATTCTCAAATTATAGCATGCAGGTCGAATGTGCTCCTAGCGAGGATTGACCACAAACATTCGCTAAACGTTTAACTACGGCGACAGTGAAAAACGGAACACGTTGCGCCGACAACGAGCCATCGGTTTGGATACTCAAACGGAGACCCATTCTACCACAGAATCCTGAGGGTAGATCACCAATTTTAGGTGTCAGCCACTTGTACCTAAACGGGTACCATCGCTGCAGAGAACCAATTCGGTCGTCATGCCAATTACGACGATCAATAGCGTGATAGAGATCGAATCGTTAGTAGATTTCAGATTAAACTGAACTCGCGTCCCCTGAACTGACTACCGTCTGGACGAAAGGCACGTGGACACATAGTTCCTCACGAATGACATTCAGCTCTCGAGGGGCGTCGATCCCTATCCGAACCGTATTGGGACCAATTCGAACAATGGTAACTTTGATATCGTCACCAATCAGAATCCGTTCACCCGGCTTCCTCGACAACACCAACATGAGATTATCTCCTTCCTTATCGTTATTGCATCCTTGTCAAGTTGGCCAACCGCACCAGTACGTGGCAATGTTCAGACTTCTGAGTCCACGAGAGAGAGCTTTACATTACCAAGTCTCCTGGAGTATCAGAATGATAACAATGGCGATCTCTGTTTTCAATTGAAATCCGGATCAGTTCACAAACCGTTCGTACGCAAGCAACAATTCATGCACAAACAAAGGGCATCCAGCGAGCGAACCTCGCGTACACACGGACAAACGAGACAATCCTGGCCGCTGGCGTCAGCCACAAACAACCAGAAAGATCATGCCTGCCTAATATTTGGGCAGGCGCTGCGGTGCCCAAAAAATAAGCATTCGCAGTAAGAAAGCCATTCAATCTTCGCGGAATCGGAAGCCGAGCAGTCGATTTGGGAATTAAAACTGCGGCAACGTCGATTGAGAGGAAAAATAATGACAGTTAACTGTGCGTCGAATGAAATGTCGACAACCATTTGCGAAACGGCTTGACTGAAATCAGAATCGTCACAATGCTAAGTCAACTCTGTTGCACACCGCCGGAACATTCTTCCGCTAGTGGGTGATCGATCGTTCAGAAAATTCAAAGCATCACCATCGACTGCGGAATGAAAGCATACGATGATCGAAAACCTGCCTTTAAGGACACTGAAGCACAAAGGCCTGACGATTGAAGGGTATTCCCGCGCTGCAGTTCAGAGTTATTGGCGAGTAGCCGAACTGAAGCTTGGAATCGAATTGGGTGCCAGTCCTTGGTCGTTTATGGGAACGAACACGTTTTTCGTGTCGCATGCGCATCTGGACCATTTGGCAGCATTACCGGTCTACGTGGCTCGTCGGCGAATGATGAAAATGGATCCGCCCACGATTTATTTGCCTGTGGAGGTCGTGGACAATGTACGACGCATGCTCACGACCTGGCAGCACTTGGATCGCGGACGGATGGTGTGTAATCTAATCGGTGTCAAATCGGGTGACGAGATTCAACTGTCGCGAGAACACGTCGTAACTGCATTTGCAACGAGGCACACTGTGCCGTCATTGGGCTACGTGTTCTGGGATCGTCGAAAGAAGCTTAAACCCGAGCTACAAGGGTTGCCCCAAGACGAAATCCGCGATCGGCGGCTTTCCGGCACCGAAGTGACCCACGAGGTACGCATCCCTCTGTTGTGCTACACGGGCGATACGGCTCCACCGGGACTAGACGACTATCCGCCGGTGTATGAAGCTCGCATCCTGATCACGGAATTGACATTCTTTCGGCCGGAGCATCGAAAGGAAAAGATTCACAAGTTCGGACATATGCATTTGGATGACTTGCTGGAACGAGCGGACAAGTTTCAGAATGAACTGATCATCGTCGCCCACTTTAGTACACGATATCACGACCGACAAATTTTGGAATCCATCGAAAAGCGATTGCCGCAACAATTGAAGGACAGAGTCTATTTGTGGCTGTAAACTGGAAGAGGTGTTCGCCTTTATGAGTTCAGGATTAAGTGACCAGCGCAAGAGTTTCTTGAATGCTCACGTCCGTATCCCTGTCATTTCAGCTGCGCCACCAGTCCGGTTCGACGAACAAAGCACTGATACGGATCTTGAATTCTGGAAGAATTGAGTTTCCCAACAACGAGCAGCCGTACAACATTTTATGTTCGCTAAGCTTCTTACTTGGTCGGCCTCGTTGGTAGACGTAGACTTCCTTTTCGATCGGGTCGATCACCCACACCAATTCGATGCCCCATTCTAAATACGCTTTGATCCGTCGTCCCAAATCACGCCGTCGGTCGTTCGTGGAAGGGATTTCGGCGACCAATGCCGGTCTCATGTCAGTAACCGCCTTGTCAGTCTCGGCGAATCGGTCTCCCTGGATGAAGAAGCTCACCGGCGGACATCGAACTGTATCTGGGTTGCGGGCCACAATCAGCCCCAATTCAAAACACGCGTAGCCCTCTGGGTTCTGCTGTAGGCAATCCGCCAAGGCCTTAGATAAGTTCAATAGAGTCGTGCCATGCGCTACGTCAGGCGGGTGTAAAGTCACCAGCTCGCCGTCCACCAATTCGACCCAGCGGCCGCCATCGGGTAGGTCGAATTTTTGTTCAGAAAACTGTTCGGCTGTCAACAGACCGCGTTGGTTCATTATCGGCGACCGTTAGATTCCTGGGATAGTGGCATTTTGGAAAAGGGCTCGCCATCGATATTCTAGCGTCGGATAACGGTGGTGTCACAGTGACCGAGGATTCATTACGTGACACGGCATGCGATTCGCATTTTGAGCTAGAAGTAAATAGAATTAGCACGTTATTCCCACATTTTAATGGAATTGATCGGTTTGATTTCCAGTTGCCGAATGCGATCCTGAGGGAATGGATGTTGTGGCAATCAATGGGCGGATCGCCAGTTTTAGAACTATGCGACCATGCGAATTGCTCTGATCGGAGCACAAGGACAGCTTGGAACCGAGTTGTTGCCGTTGATTGGCGATGACGTGGTGCCCCTTGGACACCAGGACGTCGAGTTGGCAGACGCCAACGCTGTCGAAGCAACATTGAAGGACATCAATCCGGATTTTGTCATCAACGCAGCAGCGTATAATTTTGTTGATCGTGCCGAAGACGAGCCGCACGTTGCATTCGCTGTGAATACGTTGGGACCGCATTCACTGGCGCGGTTTTGCAATCAGCATGATATTCCGCTGTTGCACATCAGTAGCGATTACGTGTTTGGACAGGACGATCACAGGTCGATGCCCTACGTCGAGACAGACATGCCGGGCCCGATTAGCGCCTACGGAGTCAGTAAACTTGCGGGCGAATATTTCGTTCGCAGCCTGTGCCGCCGACATTTCGTAGTTCGCACATGTGGTTTGTACGGACTCGCGGCGAGGCATGGTCGTGGAAAAGGCAACTTCATCGAAACGATACTACGGCTTGGCTCGGAGCGTGACGAATTAAAAGTCGTCGTCGACGAATATTCTACGCCGACCTCTGCTGCCGATTTGTCTCGCGCCATTGTGGCGTTGATCCAGACGGACTCCTACGGCCTATATCATGCCACTAACTCAGGTGCCACAACTTGGTGCAGTTTGGCTCGGGAAATCTTCCGGTTGTCCAACATTCAAGTACAGGTCACTGCAATAACTTCAGTACAGTACGGTGCCAAGGCGCGCCGTCCGCGTTACAGCGTTCTCAACAACAACAAGTTATCCAACATCATCGATGTTCAACTGCCCCATTGGAAAGATGCGCTAGAAACGTACCTGGCCAGTCGGTCGTGTTAGAAAAAGAATTGCTGATGTGCAGCCAAGTGTCACTTCGAAGCCAACGGTCGCCTAGTATCCCATCCCCATCGCATGTCTGTTTCGTCTATTGTCGGCAACGCCTAGGTATTTTCCCGTCTCGAGGTCGACCCAGATAGAATGAGCGTCGCCTTGGCGTCGATCTTATGGCCCCAAACGCGAAGTTGCGTCATTGCATCTTGGTGGCGTTTCTGCTCGACACCTTCGAATAGAACCAAATCGGGCAGCCATTGGTGATGCAAACGAGGGGCGGAAATAGCTGATAGCAAATCCATTTGAAATTCTAGAATGTTTAAGACGATACATAGTGAAGTATTGATGATCGTGCGCCCGCCAGGACTGCCGGTCAGCAGGACGACTTTTCCATTGCGAGCAACGATGGTCGGCGTTTGAGAACTGAGCATGCGCTTGCCAGGAGCAATCTGGTTGGCCTTGGTACCGATGTAGCCTCGGCGGTCGGTGTAGCCCGGTTTCCAATTGAAATCACTCATTTCGTTGTTAAGCAAAAATCCCGCGCCGCGGACCGTAACTGTGTTCCAACGTATATGTGTTCGACACACCCATGCCAGTCGAATCGATAACCGAGAAATGAGTCGTGCTGGTGCCTTCACCGGAAATTGGGATGTCTTTGGCCAAGTCCTCGCTGGGTGTCGCTTTGTTGATTTCGATCTGTTTCGCCAGCGTCGACGCGTACTTCTTCGTCGTCAGATGCGGCGGAATTTTCACAAAGTCCAGATCGCCCAAATGTCGGGCTCTGTCCAAGTAGGCGCGACGCATGGCTTCGATCATTAGATGCAGCGTCTCAGCAGACCAGTGGCCGCGTTGGCGCAAGTTGAAGATTTCCAGGATGTTCAGCATCTGCACCAGACAGATCCCGCCGGAACTAGGCGGAGGCGGGCCGTAGACGTCATATCCTCTGTATGTGCCGTGAATTGGCTTGCGGATTGTCGCTCGATAACCCGCGAGGTCGGCATTCGTGATTAACCCGCCCCCGGATTTCATTTCGGCCACGATTTGATCGGCGATGCATCCCGTGTAGAAAGCGTTGGGGCCATTGAATGCGATCAGTTGTAGCGTGCAGGTTAGATCCGGCTGTATCAGCAGGTCGCCGGCGCGCCAACGATCACATTTCGGCGGAGCGAATACTCGCAGCATTTCTGTGAACGGTTTTGAGTCCTGGTTTTCCAGAACAGCATTCAACGTCTCCGCGATAGCCTGATCGATGGCGAAACCCTTTTCGGCTAGATTTACTGCAGGCAGAACCAAATCCTTCCAAGGCAGTTTACCGAATTGCTGATGGGCCAACGCTAGACCGCGCACGGTGCCGGGCACGCCAACGATTTTGTGACCAAGCTGGCTGTCGCCCAACGAGAACATCGTCTTTGTGGCAGTAGCGGGAGCGATCTCTCGATACTCCACACAACCCGGTTCTGGATGGACCATCATGAATCCACCACCACCAATATTGCCGGCTTGAGGATACGTGACCGCCATAGTCAGCGCTACCGCCACGGCTGCGTCAACAGCATTGCCTCCACGCTTCAAGATCGCTAAGCCAACTTTGCTGCCCGATTCCGAGACCGAAACGACAGCGCCATGTTCGGCCTCGACAGCTTGTGGCATGTCGGCCGCCTGGACTCGTAGCGAACAGAAAGCAGCGATAAACGCAAGAAGTATCCAGCGAACGTCCAGACGCGATGTCTTTGTAGTAACGGTTTCCATTGACCCAGGCCTTCGCTGACGGTTCCTCAACATTTCTTTCGTAGTCACTTTGCCATAGCTGCGATCACAAAAGTTCCAGACAATAAGTTTGAGCTTTGTTGGATGCACTCAACTGCGTCGGACGAAAATAACGAGTTCGTTTTCTAGCTGGTCGTTGCCGCACCGAAGGGAATATGCGAATTTTCGGAAACCGTTCGTCCGAATCCCTAATGCGAGCTACTTTAGGAAACAAGAAACGGGCAGCGGCCGGAAGTACGGTCTTTTCGTCGTGCCGACCGCTGCTAATAGATCTTTCATGGTACAACACGGCGAGAATCGTCAAAGGAATGGTTTCAAAAGGGTACAATCGGGTCATTCGATCATTGATACAGTCGCCCATTGATTCCATTGTGGCAAGGCGGATTGCTGACACTGTTGGCCTAGGATATTCTTTAAGGATGTGGCAAATGGTCCATTAGCACTTAGAAATTTGGGAGCGAACTTATATGCGAAGTCGTTGGTGGAACATGATCGCCTGTGCGATTGTTGTAATCCAGGTCAACCAAGCCTTCGCGTCCAAGAAAAAAAAGGACCCGCGTATCTTGCGGGCTGTTAATCGGGCACTAGGCTACCTGGCGGGAGACAAAAGAGAAGTTTCAGGGGTAATGGGTCAGCAACGCCGCCAAGGCTACTGGGAAGCCAACGGAGGCCAATATCGCGTGGCCATGACGGCTTTGGCCGGCACTGCATTGTTGTGCGAAGGTTCGACCTGCACGCGCGGTAAGTATGCGAAAAATGTTCAAACGGCGGTTGACTATCTTTTGGAGATGTCACGACCTTCCGGTCTGATTGGCTATAAGGACGATTACCATTACACATACGGCCACGGTTTTTCGATGTTGTTCTTGTCGCAGGTTTTCGGAGAAGAAGAGGACACTCAGCGTCGGCAACGACTAAAAGATGTGTTGACAAGGGCCGTCATTTTTAGTGCTCAGGCGCAGACGTCGCGTGGCGGATGGGGCTATGTGTCCGCCAAGGACCAGCCGAACTTCGACGAAGGTTCCACCTGCATCACTCAGGTCCAGGGTTTACGCGCATGCCGGAACGCAGGGATTCCGGTGCCGAAAGAGATTATCGAAAAAGCAAAGAAATATATTCGCGCCTGTACGACGCCTGAAGGCGGCGTTCAATAT
>CAUZSN010000013.1:0-36630 GCA_963582345.1 Planctomycetota bacterium | reverse complement strand
TGTCCATCAGGATCCGTATATAGGATGCCTAATTCGCTCGTCTGTTCAGCCATCGTCTGCCGGGGTTTCAATGTGACGATTTTCAGACCATACTCCTGCTGAATCCGATCTCGCGTCTGTAGCGTTTCCTCGAACATCACCCCGGTATCGACGAAAATGATTTTTATATCGATTTTCATCATTGACAGCATGTGACAGATCGCGTTACCCGCACGCTGCATGGCCGAGATGGACGCTGCGCGGGTGCCGAACACATCTTTCACCCAACGAATCAGTTCTTCCGGCGTCCGTTCTTCGAACGTTGTGTTCAAATCGGACAGATCGGCTTGCGTTAAACGCGCCATGGCCTGTTCCAACACCCGTCATCACATGCCCAATTCGGGCCGTCACTTTCACCATCGTTTTGATTTGGTTTTATTGACTGTAACCAGAAACGTCAACGGTGAGGCTTTGCGGTCATTCGACTGGACGCGTATCTGGAACAAGAATCGGTGCCAACCGAAAAATTCAAAAAACGATTGCAACCACTGCAAGTCGACCGAGCATCCACAAAAAAAACGGCCGGGTTGTCCCGGCCGGATGTTTATTGCGTATCGACAGCTAAGATCGTCACTTGGCGGCATCCCACCACCATCGGCCTTCAGGAAGTTTCGGAGACCGACCTTGCTCAGAAAAATTCTTCAGCCGCGCCGCAACTTTTAGGACCCGTTCATCCTGCACAACCGACATCAAATCGGCTCTGACGCCACCGGCCACTTGTACAACGATATCTTCGCCGCGATAGACACGATGACTGATGACCGAATCGACCGTCCTGAGTGATTCATACCGGGCCGGACGAAACGCGCCATCGCGGCCGAAGACGCCGGGGTCAAAACCCATTTGCTCCCCCGCTCGCTCATGCTGTAACAAGGCAGCTACCAGGGCCAAATCGAAAATGTTTTGCAAGTCGGCAAACACCAAATCCTGCTTGGCCAACTCCGCGTAATGCCGGGTGAAATTGTCGGCAAACACCTGGTTCGATCCGACAGCTTTTCCCAGTTGAATCCGGTCGCCCTGCGCTGTGACCAACTGGTTTTCGGGAAAACAAAAAACGGACGAACCTTGTAATTCGAAAACGTCGTGGTGCGGGCTGTGTAGCACTGCATCGTACTTCATCGACATCATCCACCGCAATGCGTCCAAGCGAGAACTCTTTTGTTCTTGGACTGTCAGTAGATCAAAAATGCTGGGGATGTTCGGACCACCGTCCAGTTCACCAATTCCGATCAACTTCATGCGATAATCGGCCTCAACAATGACACGGGCCACTCGCGATTCGAGTGGAATGCCGTACAGCTCGATGTCTTGCAGACCCAACATCTTCTGTAGTTGCTGGCCCCACTGGCGCACCTGGTGTCCGGCGCGGAGCGGACCGCGAGCATTCGACTGCTCGACATAAGCTTTCAATTGTTTCAGGCCCTCTTTGCGCGGATTGATCGAGCAACCGAACGCGCCCTTGCCACCCGGAGAAAACGTCCGCAGCACTGTCACCAAATCATCCAGTTGCAATGTGGGCGATCCACTGATGACGCCAACCGGAATTCCGTTGTCGTTATATTTCCACCCCTCGGCCGTGCCACCGATGACGACTTCTTTTTCGTCGGGATAAACAAATACAAACCGCACTTGAGTCAGTCCGGCCAATTGCTTCATCGTCTCGACAACCGGTTGGCCGTCGGCAAGCCGCTTAGCGATTTCTTCTTCCAATCGGGTCAGCGACACCAGTCTCAAATCACTGGAACGTGCCATGTCGTCATTCAGGTCAGCGACGCGAGCGTTGATACCCATCGCCTTCAGGCGGCCTGTGTATTCTTGTTTGGTGAGACGAGCCAACAAGCCATACGGATTTACGGTCACACCCGTCTCGTATTCGGTGATCGTTCCCCCGGCACCATCAACATCAAGCCACGGCCCCGCCGTTTCGCTTTGAATCAGTTCGATCAGCGAATCAAAGTCAGCCGACATACCACCGGCCGACGAGGCCTGTTGGATTGCGAGTTGACCGCGTGCTTGGGTGCGTTCGTCCGCGTCCGGAATTCGACGAATCGCAAAAAGCGCTGCATCAAATTCACCAGCTTGAGTCTGGGCCGACGCGACTAGCTTCAAGAGTTGGCTTCGTTCCTGCTTATCTGGTGAAGACTGTGCCGTTTCCAAAGCGGGGCCGAATTCGCCAAACGCTAGTTGAGCCTGAACTTGTTTGAAACGGCTTGCGGCACCTGTGGCTTGTAGTTGTTGCGCTGTTTCCACCGCAGCGATCTGTCCCGGCAACAATGCACTGCTGAATGCGTTGAGATGGGCCGACACTTCGGCGCCACCACTGATCACGACGTCCGAAGACGAGAATTCAGCCGATTGTGCCATCACTGACTCAACCGCCGACTGCTGCACTAAATCGTTTGCGACAGATAGCTGTTCGTTCTCAGTCTCGTTGAACGTTCTGGCCCGACTGCTCATGGTGAACAGAGCGCCCAGCACGATTACAAAACAACCGACCGCAACCAGAATCGACGATGTACTTGCGCGACGAATGGATCGGTCGTAATGTCCAGAAATGTCCCAGGTTTGACGCACCATGATTGTCTCCTTTTGCCCGAAGGTTCATCCAGGCTCGCAAATCAGTTAGTGTGGGCAAGCTACTCTCTAGGATCGTCCAACACAGCCCTGTCGTCAAGAACATTTTAGGAAAACCTGTCTGTGCTATCTGTTCCAGTTGTTGCGGCCCAAAGAACTGGAAAAAACCTTAGAAAGTACTTGAGTCATCAAGAGTAAGGAGATAAGACTGGTGCCGGAATTGCCAGAAGTGGAAACGATGGTCCGCGGCATTCGGCCGCTCGTGGAGGGGCGAGCAATTACTGCAGTCCGGCGATGTCGCTGTGCGTGCAAACCGATCTCAATCGAGCCTCGACTACCGACAATCTCTCGACGAGTCCGGGGAACAACAGTGACCCAGGTTCGGCGATTGGCAAAACGAATCATTATGGACTTGTCATCGGGTGACCATTTTGTCATCGAACCGCGAATGACAGGTCTAATGCTACTTGGCGATCCTCCCGATCGAGAACACTTGCGGCTGGAATGGCGATTTTCGAGAAACCGGCAGCACAACTCGCTGTGGTTCTGGGACCGTCGCGGTTTAGGAACCGTGCGCTTGTTGCGACAAGTGCAATTGGCTGACCAACTGGGCCCGCAGAAATTAGGACCCGATGCTCTGAACATCTCTCAGGCTCAACTGCGTCAGCTTTGTGCTGGAACAAGTCGAGCGATCAAAGTGGCGTTGTTGGATCAGAGATTTGCTGCCGGCATCGGGAATGTGTACGCCAGTGAAATCCTTCACCTCGCGCGTATTCATCCGGAACAACCGGCCAACGAGCTAAATACACGTCAGCTGTACCGACTCTCTGGGGCCACCCGGAAAATTTTGTGCGATGCAATTCAATCCGAAGGATCGACACTCAACGACGGGACCTATCGGAACGCCTTAAATCAAAATGGCAGTTACCAGAACGCTCACAAGGTGTACAACCGCGAAGCCGAGACTTGTCTGACCTGCAGAAAAAAACGAGTTCGACGAATCGTGCAGGTGCAACGGTCAACATTTTTCTGCCCGATTTGCCAACGACCAACCTAAGTCGGACGCTAGTCGTCCCAGGCTTTGATCTTTACCAGGCCGGGCGAAACATGTTCTAGTATACGGGTCATGTCCTATCGAGCACTGAAACGCCTGCTAGGCGAAACGAACTTCGAAGTAAAGTGCTTAGCGCTGTTTGGATTCGGCCTGGCATTGCTGGCCGTTGCAACATTTACCCTGTACTGGATACAGACATCCGATCTCGTCGACAGGCATAACCGGATGACTGGTCGATTGCTGGTAGCTCCGATCATTCTCGAGAAGCACTGGAAATGGGCAGAAAGGCAACCTGAATTTGAAAAGATCATCGAAAAACTGGTTGGCGAACTCAGACCGGAAGATTTGCGTGACTACCGCTGGGAACTGTTCAAACCAAATCCCGCCACTTCAAACTCAGCGGATCGACCCAGCGACGATGCTGGCTACGAAGCCTTGGAAAGGCTGCGGCAAGGAGAACACGAGGTCGTCACCGTCTTGCCCGACCAGGGCGATGGAGAGTATCAATACTATGCTGCGGTGTCGGCTTCGAAATCGTGTTTAAAGTGCCACTACCATTCGAAGAAGTTAGAACCCGACGGACGACTGACCAACGTGAAAGAAGGCGAATTGATCGGCGTCGTGAAGATCACGATCCCGTTGAGCCATGCCCAGGCACCAATACACAAAGCCAATGCTTTCGTCATCACGGCGGAACTTGTGAAGATCATCCTGGCAATCCTCGCGATTTATTTGATCGTGCGTTATGTGATCACCAAGCCGGTGATGCACCTGAAGAAGGTTAGCGACGCCATCGCGCACGGAAATCTTGACACGCGGGCGGATATTCGTACGGGTGACGAGTTTGAAGAATTGAGTCATGCCTTCAACCGAATGCTGCGACACCTAGTCACCCTGCAGGAAGAATTGAGCGACGTAAATGCCAATTTGGACGGCAAGGTCGACGAGCTGGCTCGAGGCAACTTGCAGTTATACGAAATGAATAAGTTAAAGGATGAGTTTCTGGCAACTATGAGCCACGAACTGCGAACGCCGCTGAACAGTATTCTGGGATTCAGTGACGTGCTGAAAGACGCCGACAACCTGACGGACAAACAAGATCGGTATGTGGAAAACATTCAGACCGCTGGAAAAAACCTGATGGCGCTGATCAACGACGTGTTGGATTTAGCCAAGATTGAGAGCGGTAAGATGGAATTACACGTCGTGGAATTTTTGATCAGCGATCTGGTCGAACGGCAATTGGGAATAATGATGCCGCTGGCCGAGAAAAAGAACATCGAGCTCACCGAGACCATCGAACCTGATCTGCCGGTTCTGATACAGGACGCCGGTAAGCTGCAGCAAACCTTGAACAACCTACTATCGAACGCAATCAAGTTTACACCGGAAGGCGGTCGTGTTCGCGTTTCTGCTGGACGTCTGAATGACTCGACGTTGATTCTGACCGTCAAGGACACTGGAGTCGGGATTCCCCTTGAAGATCAAGAAACAATCTTCGAAAAGTTTCGCCAGGGAGCGAATATCCCAGGCCAAAAAGATGCGATCACTCGACTGTATGAAGGAACGGGACTTGGACTGTCAATAGTCAAAGAGCTGGCAAAGCTTCTGGGCGGAGAAGTACTGCTTGATAGTGAATTCGGCAAGGGCAGCACGTTCACGATCCGTATCCCGCTATGCCGCGAAAACCTTACGCAATTGCAACAACCGACCATCTCTAACCAACACGTCGATCTAAACCCGTTCAAGCCAGATCACGTGAGTATTACAGAAACTCAGGCCGACAGCCCTGTGAGCGTTAATCCGCACGGTTAAATTCAAGACGACCGGGACTCGTTGTCAGACCATTTCCATGGCGATAACGGCCTACACGCTATTGACGACGGCTTGCATCGCTTCTTCACGCGAAGAATAGTGCGGCCAAAGCTCACTCAGTTTGATGCACTTAAGAATAGTTCGAATCTCGTCTGAACCATTGCAGAACACGGATTTTCCGCCGCGTTGACGCGTCCTCGTCAGAACTCAAAGGACCGCACTGATAATGATCGAGTCGACATAACCGACGCTGCCCAGATCGATCACAGCGTGACGAAGAGCTGGTTCTTTGACCACTCGGCACAGAGAGTTCGATTCCACGTGCACCTCTCAGTATTGAAAGTTCAGAACCGTACCTTAAGAAACGACGATCAGAGTGTTGCTCTGGCGATCGACTTGAAAGACTTTCTGAGGATCCGGCATGAACAAAGTGCTTGCTTGAGCGCTTTGTAGGAAGGCGGGCAATTGAAGTTCGACTGTCGGAGCGGATTTGGCCCACCTGAGATACTAACGGATTCATCTATCTACTTTAGTTTAGCTCCACCCCGTCATTACAAGATCAGTGACGGTGATGATGCATTCTGCCATACAGAATGCTTTATGTCTCCCAGTAACTCACAAGTATCTAGCGTGATAGGGCTTACGGATTGACAGAAGAATCCACAACGATTCGGCACATTGATGAAGGGCTGCGATTAATCGATCGGCTGCACTAACGAAGGTGTTCTTCAAATTGAATCTCCATGATGAGTTTGTTCTTGGGGGCTGTGCTGTCAATGATGCGCCAAATCGATTATGCTCGGAATGTGGTGAGCTGTCATATTCCCACCATCTGATAACTCTTTTCGGCGACGCCGTTGCGGCATTTTTTATGAATTTTGTTTAGTCAAAGCCGCTAGTTTTTCAAGAGCGCCAAGTCTTCGAAATAGCTAGGTCGGCCGAGAAGCCGCATGAATTTTGGCCAATTCTACTGTGCCGTTACGCTGCTGATAACATTAAGCGTGGCTACAGTGGAACCGCTGCGTTTGCATGCTCAATTCGGCCAGTTTATGCCGTCAGTTCAGCAACCGCGAACGATCTTCGTTACCAATGCGCGAATGAATCGCATTCTGAAAAATGCTGAGAAATCTATGGCGAAGCACGATTTCAGCAACGCGGTGCAATTGCTTCAAGCTATTTTGGACAAACCGCAAGACTCCTTTTTCAGCCCAGGCGAGTCGAACAAGTTCAGCTATCGCAGTATCAAGTTAGAAGCCTTGCAACTGTTGGCCCAACTGCCGCCGCAGGGGCGACGTACCTACGAATTGCGATATGGTTCGGAAGCGCGCGCCTTGTTGAACGAAGCATTCAAAACGAATTCACACATTCTGTTAGAAGAAGTCGCTCGCCGATTCTTCCACACCCAAGCCGGATACGAAGCCACCTATCGTTTGGGCACTTATCACCTGGACCATTCCGAGCCGCTGGCAGCTGCCTCGTGCTTCGATCAAGTGCGGAAGATAGCCAACGTTTCGCGTCAATGGGAACCGATGCTCTCATTGAAGGCGGCTGTTTGCTGGGGACGCGCCGGAATGCTCGAAAAGAGCATTAGGACTTTGAAAAAACTAAAGCAGACGATCAAAGACGACCGCATCACTTTGGGTGGCCAGCACATTCCCTTTTTTGAGAATGACGAAAGAGCCTTGCAGAGGTTGATGGCTGTGCTGGGCCAGCAGCAGAAATTTGCATCAATCGGCCTGCAAACCTGGACCATGTTTGGGGGATGTCCGTCGCGCAACGCCCCTAGCGCGGAAGCGACTCCTGTTTGGGATTTCCCGTGGAGTTTTCACACGCTCCAGCGCCAGAATTCCAACGAGCCGGAACGGTTTGCCAAAATCGAAACACAGCTCAAAGCCATTGAAACGGAACGACTTGCCAAAGGATTCCCTGTAATATCGACGGCTCATTCATTAATCGTGGGCGATATTGCTGTGTTGCGCTCACCATTTGATATAAAAGCCGTCAATGTGAAAACGGGCGAACAAATCTGGCAATCAGCATCCGTGGACCCGTCGTTCAACCATCTATCCAAACAGCTAGGCAGTGTCCTGACTCGTCCCGGAATCAGGCAGTTGTCGTCGTTGACATCGTTGTTGAAACAACGAGTCTGGCACGATTTGACCGCGGGCACTTTAAGCAGCAATGGCGCATACGTATTCACGGTAGAAGAATTAGGAGTTCAGGGAAACACGTCACAGTCGAGGTTCCAACAGACGTCTCCATCCGCGTGGGCTGCTCGCGACTATAACAAACTAATGGCGTTTGAACTTCGCAGTCAAGGCAAGATGGTGTGGGAAATTGGTGGCTCGCAAAATGAACAACTTCTCTTGGCCGGAACGTTTTTTTTGGGACCGCCATTGCCACTCGGAAATCAACTTTACTGTCTGGGCGAGACCAACGGAGAAATCTGTTTGTTGGCCATCGATCCAAATGACAAAGGACGGCTAAAGTGGTCGCAGTCTTTGTTGTCGCTGGATTTGCTGGACTCGGTTGTTATGACACAGCCATTGCGGCGGATGTCCGGCATCAGCCCCACCTATGCCGATGGAGTGATTGTTTGCCCCACGATGGCTGGAGCTGTGGTTGCTGTCGATCTGTCGCGACGAATGCTGCTGTGGGAATACCAATACCATAACGCCTACAAATACGATCCCGGTACAGCAAGAGAGTTGGCGCTTCGAGCTCGATTGCTTGCAACGAAGCGCTCAACCTCTCTTAATCTGGACAACTTGGACTATTGGGTCGATTCGATTCCAGTGATATCAGACGGTTATGTTCTGGTGACGCCGCGCGATTCCAATGAATTGCATTGCGTGAGTCTCATCGATGGTGCGTTGATCTGGAAAAACCCACGCGGTCTGGGACTGTACTTGGCGGGAGTCCGTGATGGAAAAGCGATCATTGTGGGACGGACCCAAATCCAGGCGTTGGGCTTGGCGGATGGGCAACCGGCATGGAAGCAGCCGACGCCGATCCCTATGCCCAGCGGCCGCGGTTTCCGAACTGCGGGCCGCTATCACTTACCCTTGTCGACAGGAGAGATTGCCACAATCAACCTCGAAAATGGCCGTATTCTGGCGAGTTCGAAATTGCGTGACGGACGCGTGCCGGGCAATCTGGTCGCTGCCGGCGGGACAATCATCTCGCAAACGATCGACTCAGTCGTCGCGTTCAAGCCGTTAGAGTCTGTGAACAAAGGGATCAACAACGCACTCGAAAAGAACCCTGATGACTCCGAAGCGCTGGCACTGCGCGGCTCGGTGCGACTGCACCAAGGTAACCTCGACCGCGGGCTGGTCGACTTGTACCGTTCGATCAAACTGAATTCTGGAAAACGAGCACGGCGGCAATTGGTGACGACGCTACTCGAAGGACTCCGACTCGATTTCTCGAACTACCGACAGTTGGCCCCGGATATTGAAAATCTTCTTGAAGATCCGCAACAGCGATCAACGTATTTGCGAGTGTTTGCTGATGGGCTGCAGAAGATTGGCAAGAGCCGAGCCGCTTTGTCCGAGTATTTGAAACTGGCGGATCTCAACACCGGCAAACCCACTTTGGAGAAAATCAATGCGGCACATCTGGTCCACAGTGATCGCTGGGTGCGCGGCCGGATCACGCACCTGTACAGAGAATCCAACAGTCAAGAGCGTGCTGAGCTGGATCGGGAAATCGATGCGCAATTTCAACGGGCTGTCGATCGGAACCAGGCAGATGCATTGAAGAGGATTATCGGCTATTTTCCCAACCATCCGGTTGCCGCCAAGGCACGCCGAATACTGGTCGATCAGTTGGATGCAAACAGCGACACACTGGAACTTGAATTTCACTTATTGCGACTGAGCCGTTCGAGCGACTCGTCGATTGCCGGTTTTGCGATCGCACGGCTGGCATCGATACTGATTGCGTACAACCGCGCTAGGGAAGCCGCCCCGTTTGTCGAAATGTTGGCCAGCAAGTGGTCAGCTGTTGTCTGTCTGGAAGAAAAGACGGGCCAGCAGCTTGCCAGTGAGTGGCTTGCCGATGAGACGATTGGCACGGACCTGACGCATACAATTTTGTGGCCGAACGGACGCATTGAAACGAAACACACCGTCAAGAAACAACGGACTCGCACCGGTGTTTATCCAATCCAATTCGTCGGTCCGCGCGGGCCATTTTTCGAAAATTGGAGCGTCGCACTGGACCAGATGCGAACACACCTAATCGCACACGATGGTTACGGAAATCAGCATTGGAAACTCTCGATCAACGACTCCGGCCGATCAGTCTCGTCTACTTATCTCGCCTCCGTTCGTGCTTACGGACATCTTCTGGTAGTTGTAATCGGCAACCAATTTGTAGTGGTTGACGGTTCCGGAAAGACTCCAAAGCTACTGTGGAGAAAAAACTTGATTGAAGAATCGGCCAGACCGGTGAACGGTGGAGTTCGCCTCCAATTTCAACCCCCCTTTCGCAACGGCGCTCGAAGGATGGTCGTCACCGATCATCTGGGCCGGCCGCTGGGCACGGTCGGAGTTGTCACCGACGAATTCCTGTGCTACCAGGTCGGCACCAAACTGTATGCCGCTGATACGCTAACCGGAAAGACGCTGTGGATCCGCAGCAATGTCTCTGCGGGAAGTGACCTATTTGGTGACAGCGAATACGTTTTTGTCGTCGCCCCCAATTCGAATCAGGCAATCGTCTTCCGAGGCAGCGATGGTGAACAGCTTGGTACCAGGCCTTTGACAAAAGGCCCACTGCAGCTGACATCACAAGGGCGAAACCTGCTGACCTGGGCCAGAACAAATAACAAACAGATTCTAACCCATACGGACGTATTTAGTGGGACAACTATTTGGAAAAAGGAATTCGCCGACCTTGCTAAAACAACAATCGTAAATGGAGATGAAATTTCGGTACTGGAACCAACCGGACGATTTACCGTCTGGGATATTGCCAGCGGCCAATTGCGGCTGGAAAGTCAGGCAAACCTTGAACGGAACCTTCTGCAAATTGTCGTTTTCCGTTCCAGTGATCACTACCTGTTGCTGACGAATACGTCGCCTAAAGATAACGCTACGCGGGTGAGTCCATTGACATTCACCAATCCGAAGGTCAACGGTCACGCATACGCATTCGACCGGCAGACCGGACAAAAATTGTGGGGGGGGGTAAAAGTTAAACAGCAGGCGATCAACCTTCACCAGCCTCAAGAACTCCCCATTCTGGTCTTCGCTTGTCGGTTGTATCGCCGAGTGAACCAGGGAGGCAACAACCGAAGTCGAACCGGTTACTCCGTTCTGATTCTAGACAGACGGAACGGTCGCATTATCTTGGAAGATCCTCGGGCTCCGCAGATAAGTTGGTTTACGGTGACGCCCAATCGGGCCGAGCGAAAAATCGACATTCAATACGACCGCGCAAACATCGCACTAACGTTCAACGATCAACCGATCACGATTCAGCCATCTAATCCGGAACAAAAACCGAAATATTCGGCTGATCGCTGACGGTTCTTCATGCTTGTTGCTTCATTTGATCCAGCAAACTACCACATCGACAATCCGGCGGCGTTTGATCCAGATTTCGGTGAGCAATCAACTCGGCCACAATACTGATGGCGATCTCAGGCACCGTTTGCGATCCGATGTCAAAACCGATCGGAGCGTGCACACGCTTTAGGGCTTCACGCGATATTCCCTCACGCAGTAGATCGTCATAGATCATTCTAATCTTCCGCTTGCTGCCAATCATGCCGACGTAACTGGAAGGCGTTTCTGCTAGGTAAGAAAGAGCTTCTTCATCGTGATTGTGCCCTCGCGTCACGATAATGCACATTGTATCCGATTCGATGTCCAATCCGCTCAATCCCGTGTCAACGGGCGCCACGATTAACCGCTTCGCCGTAGGAAACCGATCTTGATTACAATATTCCTCGCGATCGTCAACGACCCACACATCGAAATCAACTTGTGCGGCCAACTCAGCCACTTTCTGACCAATGTGGCCCCCTCCGACGATGATTAAACGACGTCGCGTAAGTAGCGGCAGGTACGAAATGCCGCCAGCCACATACGGGCGCGGTCGCTTTGTCAACGAACGCAGGTTCGCCGCCAGTTGCGTCGGCAATTCACCACGGTTGCGCGACGCCATCAGTTCTCCTTCTTCGTCAAACAAAAAACGGTCGCCGTCACGGCCTCCACTGGCATGTTCCGAATCGACGATGACCGCTTCAGTGCACCCTTTGCCCGTCGCGACCAGTTCGCAATAGATCTGGAAGTATGACAGGTCGTCGCCAGCGCGGACGGGATCGACGAGAAGTCTCATTCGCCCACCACAAATGAGCCCATCGTCCCAGCCATAATCGCTATCGAGTTGAAAGGTCAGAAGTTCGGCTTCGCCTTCGTCCAACAGCCGTAGCGCCCGCCTTTTGACTTCCGCCTCGACGCAGCCACCGCCCAGCGTACCCGTTTGCGATCCATCCGCGAAAACCAACATTGCGGCACCCGCCTTTTGTGGCGTCGACCCGCGTGTTTCCACCAACACGGTATAGGCGGTCGCCTTCTCATCGCGAATGCCATCGGCCAATTCTTGCAGTAGCTGCCGCACTGTCGTGTCTCATCTCGCTTGTTTCACCAAATCTATCCAAATCCATGGTAACTCCGGCATTCAGGCTCGCCAACTGAAGCCGCACATTGACTCGCAGTATTAAAAATTTTTATCCTTTGAAATTCGTGCAGTCTACGAAACCAACTGAGCATCGTAGAGTAGATAGCAATAATATTCCCGTCTTCCACGAAGTTGACCAGTTCGTAAAGTTATTAAATGGCCAACCAAATTGCAGTTTGTAGATTCTACCGCACGTCTATATCAAATCGAGGACTTGTTCGATGTATCAAATCAGAAACTCGAAATTACCGGTAGTACATCCGATACCTTCGTCGGTAACGAGTGGATGCAACGGCAGTAAATCGCCATCAACAACGATTTCTTGTGCCGAGGCAATACTCCTCAAGTCGAAAAAAACAAACGCGATCGCTTCGAAGATGGATGGGCCTACAAGGTTCCCAAACGCCTCGCTAAATTGAGCACTGGCAAGGGAAATTCAATTACGCCGACCACCTTCGATGATCAGCGAATGTTGTAGCGAGTGCAATGCGCAACGCAATTGAAATTTCTTAATAGCCCACTTGAAAATTGGAAAAATTCCCAGCAACCTAGTTCGAAAACGGTTCACACCACAACAAGCCCGTTGGCATTCCAGGCTTGGGCCAATGACACCGTGTCCAGACTCACAGGCAATCCGGGCGCAATTGGCGGACTATCGTTGGCGATCGACATCCCCAAGGCACGGTCAATAACCAACGTTCTCGAAAATCAGCGATTCGATTCGGCCTCGACGCTCGCTGGAGGTTGGTCTCAAACTGATTTGGACGATCGTCTGGATCATAGTCGGGTTGCTGTTCTTCTTGGTACCGACCATAGCCAAGCAGGCCAGTTTTCCAATTTTTCCCGCGATGATTAGTTTCGCCCTGTTCCTGCTCGGAGCAATCTGCTTCGGCTTCCAGCACCGGTGAGCCACGTAAGGCATGCAGTTCAAACATCGCACTGTGGGGACAGATTTTACATAAGCCGCCTTTGACCACCAAATCACAAATTTTTCGAGTAAATTTAGGATACTGAAATTTGTCAATTACGTTCACAGAGCCGCTTTGCCAAAACTAGTTAGTCATGGTAGTGTTGAAATGATTGGAAGATTTTAGTGGAGCGAAACGAAAAGGATGCCTTGCCATGACGACTCAAACAGGTCACCCGAATGGTGAGACCTTCGTGGAAACTGCACTGAAGTTGGGCGGCAAGAGCGAAGAGGAGGCGAAGAAGACGGGTGCGCTCGACCGAGCGGACGAGCAAGTTGAGGCATTATTCGCACCGAAATACCAAACATCAGGCAGCCCCATTCACCGCGCTGTATGGGACCGACAGTTCCCCATCGATCTATTCATCCCGCCTGATGTTTCCAGTTCGCCACAAATCGAACAAGTCATGCAGCAGTCGATCGATGTCGTCCGGAAGTGGCGCGACAGCGGAAAATTGCTCGATTCCAATGGACACATCTGTGAGGCAGCCTTGGACGATTTATCTGCCTCAGGTTATTGGGGACTGTTGATCGACAAACAATACGGTGGAACTGGCGTACCTTTCATCGCATTCGCTCGATTTCTGACACGCATGGCGACCGTAAATCCAACTGTGGCCGGACTGGCTTCGGT
Source organism: Planctomycetota bacterium (assembly GCA_963582345.1). Classification (GTDB taxonomy): domain Bacteria; phylum Planctomycetota; class Planctomycetia; order Planctomycetales; family Planctomycetaceae; genus CAUZSN01. The sequence goes on along the minus strand of CAUZSN010000013.1, from coordinate 22,854 downwards.
CCACGGCTGCATCGGAGCGGTCGATCCACTGCGATCCTTCGGAAACGAACAGCAAAAGGAAAAGTACCTGCCGTTGTTGGCGAGTGGCGAACGTCTATCCGCCTTCGCACTGACTGAACCGAGCGCAGGCTCCGATCTGACCGCCATGCGTACCACCGCGACGTTGGACGGCGACGACTACGTCGTCAATGGAGAAAAGTTATTCATTACCAACGCTATTGCCGGACGAACCGTCGGCCTGGTCTGCCTGATCGACGACCGGCCCGCTGTTCTGATCGCCGATTTGCCCGATCAGGAAAATGATCAATTCCAGACTGTCCGCTACGGCCTGTACGCCTTGAAGCACGCCTATAACAACGGGCTCAAGTTCAATAGTTTCCGAGTGCCCCAACAGAATCTTCTTCAGCCTGTTCATGGCGACGGTCTTACGATCGCCTACCACGGCTTAAATCGCGGCCGCGTCGCACTATGCGCCACAGCGGCAGGAACAATGCGGTCAATGCTAGCCAGCATCCTACCGTGGGCTAATTTTCGTAAGACGTACGGAGCGGCCATTGAAACGCGCGAACTGGTGCGCCGGCGGATCGGCCGGTTGGCGGCATTAATCGTCGGCTGCGACGCGCTGGTCGATTGGTGCTCGTGGCAATTGGATGAAGGCTACCGAGGCGAAATGGAATGTATCATCGCCAAAATATTCGGCAGCGAATCTCAAAAAGACGCCGCGATCGAACTGTTCATGAAAACGCACGGCGGCCGCGCATTTCTACATGGACACTTTTTCGGTGACAACGTGCACGAATTTCTGGCTCCTTGCATCTATGAAGGCGAAGGCGAGATGCTAGGAATGGGATTCTTCAAATCGCTGATCAAAGAACACGGCACCCGGTTCTTCGAACCAATCGGTAAAGCGATGCACGCCGCCGGCATCCGAACTCCTAATCCGCTGAACCCGATTCATGCGTGGACATTACGCAAAGAAGTCAGCCCGTACTTGAAGTGGCGTGCGCAACAGTCCATCTGCGGTTGGAAACGGGCGACATTTCCATCGCTTCCGCCAAACCTGGCCGCACACGCTCAATTCGCTGCAGACACGCTGCAGAAAAGTCGTTTGGAAGTGGACGCGCTAATGGGAAAATTCAAGCTGAAGCTGGCCGATAGACAATGTGCCATGTCAGCGCTGTCGCAACGCGTCCAGAACCTGGTCGTCATGCTAACAACCAGCCTATGGGCTGCACGCCAGCAGGACCAGTTGGTGCAGACTGCTGCCGATATTCTGTGCCAGGATTTGAAGCGCGGACTAACCGGCAAGCAACCAACATACGACTACTATCGAACGGTCACCGAACTGGGCGCAGACGTCGCCGGTGGCGGCTTCAACGCGATTGCTGGATGTGACGTAGCCGACATCTTGATGTCATACGAAGATTGAGGAACTACAAAGGTCACAGGCACGTCATGCGGTGGACGCAGTCTTCGTCCGCCACCATCGTATCGATCGCTTGAGTCTTGACAAGCACGGCAACCGCGACGAGCATAACTACCTCGCTCGTCTTTGTCTTCTTCTCACACCGCTACCAATCTGAATGGAGTCGTAGTGAGCAGCGTCTTTCATTTCGAGGAACTCGATGGTCAGATCGGCTTGTTGACCTTTGACTTGCCCGACAAGAAGGTCAACACTCTTTCAGAGCCAGTTCTGGAGGAACTAGGTGAATACGTTGGTCAATTGGAAGAGCGCACTGACCTGTGTGGGCTGTTATTTCGCAGCGGTAAACCGGGACAATTCATTGCTGGAGCTGATCTGAACGAACTGGGTGCACTGATCGATGCTACGTCCGAACAGATTGCCCAAACATTGGCCGCAGGTCGTGAGTTGTTCACCCGCATCAGCCAGTTGCCGTTTCCTACGGTGGCCTTGGTCGACGGCAACTCGATGGGTGGCGGCACCGAATTGATCCTCGCTATGGATTACCGAATTGCATCTGACAACCCAGCGACGAAAATCGCGCTGCCAGAAGTGAAGATCGGAATAATTCCCGCATGGGGCGGAACGCAGCGATTGCCAAGATTGATCGGGATTCATTACGCAATCGAAATGATCTGTGGTGGCGAGCCAATTTCTTCCCAAAAGGCGGGTTCATGGGGTTTGGTCTTCGATGTCGTCCCAGTCGAGCGGTTGGTCGAGGAAGGCTGCCGACTGATCGAACATGTTCGCAAAGCCGACGAATGGACGCAAGACCGTCGCCGTCGCCAGCAGCCGCTAGGATTGACTGACGACCAATTGACCTTTACTTTCTCCGTCGCAAAAAGACAAATTCATGGCAAGACTAAAGGCCAATATCCCGCTCCGTTGGCAGCCCTCCGATCGATGAAGGATGGAATCAATCGGCCGCTGGACGAGGCGTTGCAGATCGAACATGAGATCGCCCACGAAGTCGTCGGTTCGCCGATTTCCTGTAATTTGATCGGTGTCTTCTTTATGAACAACCAACTTTCGCGTGATTCGGGCGTCGATAATCTCAGCATTCAGCCGGAACAGGTAAATCACGTCGGCGTGCTGGGATCAGGCCAGATGGGATCGGGTATTGCGACAGCTTGCGTGCGCCGCGGGATCCCGTGCCTGATGGTCGATGTCGACAACGACCGCATTGCCGATGGCTTGGAGCGTGCACGACACGTCGTTGATAGCCGAATCAAGATTGGCCGAGCGACGCCCAAAGACATGCAAAACATGCTCAGCTTGCTAAACACATCCATTTCGCAAGCCAGTTTCTCCGATTGTGATGTCGTCGTCGAAGCAATTACAGAAAACGAATCGCTAAAGACGGAAGCGTATCGGCAACTAGCTGAAAGTGTAAGGCATGATGTCATCCTGGCCAGTAATACGTCAACGATCTCTATTACGCGTATGTCCGCATCGGCTCCAAATCCCGAGAGATTTATCGGAATGCATTTTTTCCATCCGGTCGATCGCATGCAATTGGTGGAAGTAATTCGTAGTGCAACGACCAGTGACGAAACTGTCGCCACAATCGTCTCGCTCGCCAAACGGATCGGAAAAACGCCGATTGTGATGCAGGATTGCGCCGGGTTCCTCGTAAATCGCGTTCTGTTGCCGTATATGAGCGAATCGCTGTTGTTGCTGCTGGAAGGTGCTTCGATGGATACCATCGACAACGCGGCCGTTCGCTTCGGAATGCCGATGGGACCAATTGCCTTACACGATCTGATCGGGTTGGATACCGCCTGCTATGCTGGAAAAGTTGTGGCTGCGGCCTACAGCGATCGGGCTGTCGAGGTACCACTATTGGAACAATTGGTCGAAGCGGGTCGATTAGGGAAAAAGTCAGGCGCTGGATTCCGCAAGTTTGTCGGAAAAAGAAAGAAGCCGGTCGCCGATCCAGATTTCGAGCCGTTTCTGCAAAAAAAACGCAGCGACGATCGCCAGTTCACTGACGAGGAAATCACCGAGCGTCTATTCCTGCCGATGCTGCTGGAAGCGACTCGTTGCCTCGACGAGAGAATTGTCCGCGAACCGGCACATGTCGATATGGGACTGCTGCTGGGCATCGGCTTCCCGACATTCCGCGGTGGAATCCTGCGTTGGTGCGACACTGAAGGGGCCGGGACTATCATCGGCAAGTTGGCGCCGTACTCATCACTTGGCAAACGATTCGAACCAACGGATTCCCTGAAGCAACTGGCGCATTCCGGCAAGCGCTTCTACCCCCAGTGACCAAATTATATCTCATATGAAAAAATTACGCATGAATAATGATAGATGACAAATCTCAAAGTCCCGGAGATTAACCATGAGACAAGCTGTTGTGATTGACGCCATTCGCACTCCAATTGCCAAGGCGTCGGCCGACAATGGTTGGTTCCGTGACGTGCGGGCTGACGAGTTGTCCGCTGATCTAATGAAAGCATTGGTCGAGCGGACAGGAATCGACCCGCATTTAATCGACGACGTCCGTTGGGGTTGTGTACAACAACAGGGCGAGCAAGGTTTTGACATCGCGAGAATCGCTGTGCTAATGGCTGATCTGCCCATCGAGACCGGCGGCGTCACAATCAACCGAAACTGTGGATCGAGCCTGCAAGCAATCAACGACACGGCACTGAACATCGCAGCCAACTGCGAGGATGTGCAGATCGCCGGCGGTGTCGAACACATGGATCATGTCCCTATGAGCAAAGACTACAATCCTTCACCAAGATTGTTCCGCCGAAACAGCGAAGCAGTAATGAACATGGGTCTGACCGCTGAATATCTGAGCATGAAGTACGGTATCGACCGCAAGCGTCAGGATGAATTCGCCCTGCGCAGCCACCAATTGGCGGCCAAAGCGACTGAAGCCGGTGACTTCAGCAGCGAGATCATCCCCACCTGGGGCCGTGATGATTCGGGTCGTAAGATTAAGATTACGACCGATCAGTGCATTCGCGCCGACTGTTCGATCGACGGACTTTCAGCGTTGCCGCCGGCCTTCAACCCAACCGGAGGCACAGTGACGGCCGGCAACAGCTCGCCCACCAACGTCGGCGCGGCAGCGATGCTGGTCATGTCCGAAGACAAAGCAACAGAGTTGGGACTAAAGCCAATGGCCAAATTTCGTTCGATGGCCGTGGCCGGAGTGGAACCGTGTGAAATGGGAATCGGTCCCGTGCCAGCCATGCACAAAGGCCTGGGACGAGCTGGCCTGTCTTTGGCCGACATCGACTGTATCGAATTGAACGAAGCGTTCGCCGTCCAGGCTTTATCGGTCCTAAAGTTATTGGGCATTAATGAGGAAAACGTCAACACTCGTGGAGGCGCCATAGCAATTGGACATCCACTGGGCGCCAGCGGCGCGCGGATTGCCACGACGCTATTACATCGGATGCGCGACTCAGGAGCGAAATTCGGTGTGGCGACGATGTGCGTCGGACAAGGACAAGGAATCGCCACAGTATTCGAAGCCTGTGAGAATTGAATTCAAGGAGCGACCACGACTCCCATCAGCCTGCCATCTATGCACCGCGCTGTTTGCGAACGTCTCGGTCCTCGAACGGCGCTGCGATTCAAGCGACACGGCGTGTACCGCGATCTCTCGTGGGCCGACTATCGGCGACAAGCCGACTGGGCGGCGATGGGTTTAATTGAACTCGGCGTTCAAACTGTAGACCGAATCGCTCTTCTTTCTGAAAACCGCTCCGAATGGCTGATCACCGACCACGCGATCTTGAGTGCGGGCGCGATCAACGTACCGCTCCATGCCCCGCTCGCTGCGAGTCAAGTCGAATACCAAGTCGGACACAGCGAAGCCCGAGGTATCGTTGTCAGTAGCCAGGCTCAAGTGGACAAAGTCTTCGAAGTGCTGGACTCATTGCCGAACCTGGAGTTTCTGATTTCCTTCGACCCAATCGAGTCTCCTGACACGTCCATCCGCACGTTGAGCTGGCAGGGATTAATGCACCGTGGACGCCAGGCCGGTCGCATGGCCGTTGAAGAAATTCGAAAGCGTGAGGCTGCTCTGACCGGTGACGATTCGGCGACAATCATCTACACAAGCGGCACCACTGGAAATGTCAAAGGCGTCGTACTGACGCATCAAAACCTCATAACGAATGCTCAAGAGACCGGCAAGATTTCTTTTGTCGAACCCGACGACATCCTGCTCAGTTGGTTACCCTACAGCCACATTTACGCACGTACAGTCGATCATTACTTGACGACGTGGGCTGGCATCGTTGTGGTGCTGGCCGAGTCGACCGAAACATTGATCGACAATTTAGCAGAAATCCAGCCAACGTGGCTGACCGCGGTGCCGAGGTTCTATGAAAAGGTCTGGGCAAGCGTCGAGAGGCTCCCGCACGACGAATGCCAAGTGCAACTTCGCCGCATATTTGGCCCTCGGTTGAAACAATTGACATCCGGCGGCGCTCCGTTGCCGCGACACGTCTGCGAAGCTTTTTTCAAAACCGGAATCCCACTGCTGGAAGGATATGGACTGACGGAGACGTCGCCCGTCATCAGTTTCAATAATATCGAGAACCATCGCATCGGATCGGTCGGCCAGGCAATCCCTGGAGTTAACGTTAAGATTGCCAACGACGGAGAAATCCTGACTCGCGGTCCACACGTCATGAAAGAATACTGGAAGCACCCCGAAGCCACAGCCGAAGTGATCGTCGACGGCTGGCTGCATACTGGCGATGTCGGTGAGTTAGACCCCGACGGCTTTCTGACCGTCACAGACCGCAAGAAAGATCTGATCGTCACGTCGAGCGGAAAAAATGTTGCCCCGGCCAAGACGGAAAATTTGCTGACCAGTGATATCTACATCGATCAGGCGGTCGCCTACGGAGACGGCCGTCAATTCATCAGTGCGTTGATCGTTCCAAACTTCGACACTCTGAAAGCGAAGGTAAGCGAGCTAAACTGTTCTCTGGGAAATATTGACGGATTCATCCGAACTCAATCAATCGTCGATTTCTACGAGGAACGAATCAACGCCTTGATGCAAACCGTCAGTCAACCTGAACGCGTACGAAAATTCCTACTGTTGGCCCGCCCATTTCACGTCGAAAACGACGAACTGACATCCACCCTAAAAGTTCGCCGACGTCACATTATCACAAAGTACGAAACTCATTTGGCAGCTTTATACGACGACTTCAGGTCACCTTCGACAGACGTTGTGCCAATCGATTCAGAGCCGAACTGATATCTGTCGGTTCCAGGTAGATGTCCAAAAAACTGAAGGCGTTCTGATTGGACAGAGCGGTCTTCAGGGCTTGGTCTAAATCGCCCTCGGTGTGGACCTTGAAGCCCCAACCTCCGTTCAGCAGACCAGACAAGTGGCGATAGACAGTTAGGCATATTGTTGAACAAACCATCCTGCAGAACCTGCTCGGTCGTGCAACCCTTGTTATTCAGTATCAGTACAATCGGGTTGCATCCGAATTTGACAGCCGTCGAGAGCCCAAGGCAGGTCATCTAAAACGAACCGTCGCTGACCAACACACCGGGACACAGCCCGTGAATTTGTGCATCGTTAACTCCAGCCATGACGTCCGTTCCTTTTCCGCGACAGATCAGGTATGATAGGGCTCTTCAGAGTGGGCCGTGATTTCTCTGCAGAACGGAGCGGCATGTCTGCATCTCTGGTGCCAGTCGAAGATGGTTTTCCCATCGTTCTCGACAAAACGATACTCTTGATCGGACGCCATCCCGATTGCGATGCCGTGTTGACCGATAGCCAGAAGATTTCTCGCAAGCACTGCTGTATCGCCAAAGTCAACAGTCATCTTGTAATTCGAGACCTAGGCAGTGTGAATGGCGTGTGGGTGAACGGTGAGAGAATTCAGCGACAATCTCGAATTGAAATCGGCGACTACGTGGCGATCGGTGATCTGCAATTCCAGTTGCAGAAAACCAAGAAATCGAAGAAGGCGACCGTGTCGGAGAACAAGCAGTCGCCTCAGCCTGATAGCCGTGAGACAGGCGGACAAGATATCGAATCGCATTTTTCTCTCAATCTAAGCCAGAGCGGCCCAATACCCATTTCCGAACAGGCCGAGAGATTCTCGGTTGAATCTTCTCTTCAGGAATCGGATGAACCTCCGCCGCTGAATGACCACAGGGATAACGCCGAAATGGATGACAGACAACCTAGGCGGCGGCGTTCCACTCGTCGAAAGCGGTGAACATCCAAACCGAAATGATTTCGGAGTGGATGGTATTCTCCCCAACACCAAGATTCGTGGCTCCGACAACATTGAATCCAACCATGCAGCAGGTCGAACAGTTCCTGACAAACCATACTGATCAGTTTATTGAACAAGTCTGCGACTTTCTCCGCATCCCGACGATCAGTGCCGATTCAGCGTACAAGCCTGAAATGCAACGGGGCGCTCAGTTCCTATACGCTCAATTGAGCCAAGCCGGTTTAGACGCTCGGATCATCGAAACCGCTGGGCACCCCATTGTCTTTGGTAGTTGGCAAAAGGCCAAAGACGCTCCGACCGTTTTGGTCTACGGTCATTACGACGTGCAACCACCGGATCCGCTGGGCGAGTGGATCACGCCACCGTTTGAGCCTGACTTGCGCGACGGATATATTTATGCTCGCGGGGCCACCGATGATAAAGGTCAGATGTTTACTCACATCAAGTCGGTCGAGGCCTGGTTGAAGACACAGGGACGACTGCCAGTCAATGTGAAGTTTGTTATTGAAGGCGAAGAGGAGATCGGCAGCGACAATTTGGACCGATTCTTGCACCATAACCGCAAATTAGTCCAATGCGAGATCGCGGTGATCAGCGATTCCAGCCAATATGGCCCCGGAATTCCAGCGATTACCTATGGATTGCGTGGTATTCTTGCCTGCGAAGTGATCGTAACCGGACCCAAACAGGACCTGCACAGCGGAGTGTTTGGCGGCTCGGTGGTTAATCCTGCCAACGAACTGGCTCGAATGATTGCGTCGCTGCACGATGATCAGGGACACGTTCAGATTCCAGGATTCTACGACGATGTTATTCCGCTTTCCCATGCCGAGCGACGACGATTCGCAGACTTGCCCTTCGACGAAGCAACATTCTTGGCAGAACTTGGCGTCGATGCAGCCAAAGGGGAAGCGGGCTATACAACAATCGAGCGTCGATGGGCTCGTCCCACCTGCGATGTGAACGGATTGACCAGTGGCTACAGCGGCGAGGGACCGAAGACCATCGTCCCGTCCTCGGCAACTGCCAAGATCAGTTGCCGCCTAGTGCCCAATCAAGACCACAAAAAGTTGACCGCTGCATTACGGCAGTTTCTAGAATCCATGTGTACGGCTGGCTTGAAGTTGCACTTCAAGAGTTTTCACGGGTGCCCAGCAATCGTATTTGACCCGAACAGTCGTCACATGACAGCAGCCAGAGCGGCCATCGAGCACGCATTTGGAATCGCACCAGTGATGATTCTCGAAGGTGGCTCGATTCCGGTTGTCTCGACCTTTCGGGATGTCCTGGCAGTCGATACACTCCTTTTGGGTTGGGGCCAGGCTACCGACAATTTGCATAGTCCCAACGAGCGATTCAACATCACCGACTTCCACCGGGGCACGCAAGCCAGCGCCCACTTGTGGCAGCAGCTGGCCGTGCAAAGATGGTGATCGCAAGTTGAAAACTGGACACTGCAACTTTCAAATTATTGAACTGGTGCTGTTCGGCAGCTCCCCGCCATTCCATTCATTCACCGTACGATGGACGGTGGCCAGCAAGAAATCTGCCTGATGTTGGATTTACAATTCATCTGTGACAATCAAGAGCTGGTTGCCGAGAATTGTCGCAATCGTGGTCTGGATGTTGATGTAGACGAAATCGTGGAACTTCGAGGGCAACGAAACGAACTGATTGGCCGAGGCGATCAATTGCGGCATGAGCAGAAGGATGTTTCCTCACAGATTCCAAAAGCCGATCCGGTACAAAAGCAGACGTTGATCGCACGCGGAAAAGAACTGCGACAATCCGTCAATGATAACGAAACGTTGCTTAAAGATGTCCAAGACGAGTTGCGGGACTTGCAAAAGTGCGTGCCGAATATGACTCATCCGAACGCGCCTGTTGGGCAGCACAAGACCGACAGCAAAGTACTTCGTACATGGGGCGAAATTCCGAAATTCGATTTCAAGCCGCTCGATCATGTTGCTATCGCCGAACAGCACGACCTGATCGATCTCGAGGCCGGGTCTCGCGTCAGCGGCCACGGTTTTTATTTTCTGAAGAACGAGGCCGTCTTGCTGGAATTGGCATTGTTACAGTACGGAGTCGAGACGCTGTGCAACGAAGGCTTCACGATGCACATCACGCCTGACTTGGCACGTAACGAAATTCTGGAAGGAATTGGGTTTATTCCCCGCGGCCCGGAATCGCAAATCTATTCGATCCAAAATTCAGACCTAAGCTTGGTCGCGACAGCCGAAATTACACTTGGCGGAATCTTGAAAGACCAAATTGTGGACATCGCCGATCTTCCGATCAAAGTGGCCGGGTTATCGCACTGCTTCCGTACCGAAGCGGGTGCCCATGGACGTGCGACTCGCGGGATTTTCCGCGTTCACCAATTCACCAAAGTCGAGATGTTCGGCTTCACGGCTCCGACTCTAAAGGCGTCGAACGAGTTCCACGAACACATCGTCCGCATTGAAGAGGCCCTATTTCAGGGACTGGGCATTCCCTACCGAGTCATCGACACGTGTACTGGCGACTTGGGAGGCTCGGCTTTTCGAAAAATCGATCTGGAAGCTTGGATGCCCGGACGAGGCGACGCAGGAGAATACGGCGAAGTTACTTCGGCCTCGAATTGCACTGATTATCAGGCACGGCGCTTGGGTGTTCGATGCAAGTCGTCGGAAACAAAAGGAACACAGTTTGTTCACACGTTAAACGGAACGGCCATCGCGGTCTCGCGAACACTTATCGCGATCCTCGAAAACTTCCAACAAGCCGATGGCGGCGTCGTCATCCCAAAAGTTCTGCGCAAATGGCTCGGGAAGGACCGCATCGGCTGATTTTTAGACGCAGATCGCTTGGTCTTCATTACCCACCTGGCATAGAGCTTGCCTTGGAGACCACTCGTGCAGCAGCCTTCTGACCAAAATTCCCCAGGTGCGACGCTGGCGCGTCGGCCTTTCGACTACTTGGTTTTGAAAAACCATTGTATCCTCGCGACGAGCTTTGTGCCGCGGCACGCAGTGGAGCCATGACCTCATCTAACGAGCATTGTCGCAATCCCAGCCACTTCGACAATTTACGATTCTGGGCAACGACATAGACCCGAGCGGCCAACTTCAGGAGCTGGCTTTTGTGGACTTCCGGAATGCCGTCCAACCGGCTGACAATTTGTTCGACCCAACCTGGTTGATGGGCCATAGCTAGTGACATCATTTGCAGAAAAATGCTGATCTCCTGAAAATTTCGGTCTGCAATCAAGTTGCTTAATGGTGAAATCAGTTTGGCAGCTGTTTCAACTGTGTGAGATGGAAACGATACAAACAGATTGCAATGATGCGTCGCGATCGTTCGGCCGTCGTTGGCACGCTCAAATTGGGTCTGCAAATGCATCAAGGCAGTGGCTTCGATCGTTTTGATCAGGAAAGGACTTTTGTAAACACCTTCGCATAGGACGAGAATCTGCCCTGGCCCGCGATGAAGAATCTCAAGCGTGCCAACTGATCCGTCGCCTGCGTCCACGACGTGGATGTTCGGTCCTGTTTGCCGCATCTGGAATTGCGAAATCTTCATAACCTGCCAAATTCCGATCACAACATCGGGATGAGTTGCAAAGAACCAATACATCTTGGGATCGGCGTGGAACCGAACTGTCGGCAATTGACGAAACAAACTATCGGAATGAATAAGCGCGTCAGCACGTTTTCGATTCTCCGTGGTTAATTCGTCCAACGGCAACGACTGGACGGCCGTCATTCGCACTTTCTTTGACGAACTTCCGCGTTTAATCAAATCGACCGATAACGGCTTCTTTGATCGCGTAGCATTGGTACGCTGCGCAGTGCGCACAACACGCCCGACCTCAATCGTCTGGGGCTGCTCATCGGATACATCGGGAACGGTACTCGGAGCGCGGCCTGAATTGTTAGCTGGATCGGCGGCCAGTGCAGTAAACACGGCCATGAACATTATGACGGAGCAAGAAGCGAGCAAGCGCCAAGCCCTGTTAACGCAGTTGAAGGCCAACATCCCAAACTGCCCATTTCAATTGAACTTACACGCGAGAACCGATCCAGATGCTCTTAAACTCTTGATCGGCAGTACGCGATGCGAGTCAATACTCGAATTCACACAACGGGGAATGTCGGAGGATACTGAAAATCGCAAACCGTGTAGTGGGCAATAGATGCGCAATCCAATTCATCCATAGCCGTGAGCATGCACGACGGAATCGTTCGATGGTCACTGCGTAGACGGCGTTCTGATAAAAGATCATCCGGCCGAACTGGTCAGACCTGGACATCTGCCAGGACACCCGGGTGTCCGATCCACCTCTCTCAGCTCTCGACAAAGAGTTCTCACGGAAACTCGTAAATCATTGACAAATCGGGATCGGTTTTCTGACAGCCGCTCTCGTACCGGTAGGCGCTCGACCCTTTTCAGTATCAGGATTTCTCGACCTGTCTGCATCACCCGGCAGAAGCCATTGAACTCTAATCGGATGTTGCCTTTGTGGAAACTACTTCGCAATACGAACACTTCGCTAAGTAAATAATTTTTCCACACCGTTTGCATTCGTGTTGTCCGAGTTGTGCCGACAATCTCTTCTAACTGTTTATAGGGCACCAACAGGAAAAAGATCTTTACTAACACTACCAATAACCACGTGCTGATTCCTTGCTGACCGAATTCCTTCAACAACAGAAAGACTAATAACAGCATTACAGACAAAACACACGGAAAGGATACGACCATGTCTCGCCCGATGACTTTTTTCGATTCGATACGGATTCCGTTTCCTGCAGAAACTCGTCCAGAAATAGTTCACGTTTTGCGCGGGCGACCTGCTCGGCCGCGGTCTTCGCGAAAACCACTCCGGACTGCACAAAGCCATTCGTCTTGATAGATGGACTTCAGTTCCTTATCGACATATGGACAAAGCCCTGTCGTCAAGAAGCCGAGCGACTCGGTCACTCGCTCATGAAACATTTTCACGGTCGACACCTTTGTGAACCCAAACCGCAGGCACAACTTTACTCAGCTAATCTACAGTAGTTCACTTTCAGCAACTTGGAAAATTTCCTTTTCCGTCGGCCTGCAAACACACCCGGCGGTTCTGAAGCTCGACTCAACCGCGGACATTGCATTGCACTATTCCGTCATCGCACAGTGCACATCGCGGCTTCAGCCTATTCAAACCTGAACAGAAACGATTGCTGCACGGAACACACAGGCCAAATGGCACTTGGAAGTCACCGGTCTATTGGAATAGGATAACCGTTACAACGTCCCAGACTATCGAAAGTCAAACGTCCTGCGCAGTAGGCGGCGCATCAATTGAAACACGCAGGTGAACTATGCCTCCGAATGGCCAACTTATTGCGTTCTCGGCACTGGTCGGAATTTGGTTGACTGTATTGAATTCGACCTTACCAGCACAATCATCACGTTCCCGTTTGGCAACGAAACAGACAGTGCCCGAGACGCGGCTTTCGTTTGAGTTGGTCACCGGGAAATCCGGCGTTGGCATTCAGGCCCAGAAATGGGGAAAATTATTTCAGAAGCTAGGAGTTCCACTACGTATCCGGCGCGCTGGACTGAAGGACAAGCCGCAAGTGCGTGAGAAAATGTTCGGCATCACTCGACTGGTATCCGTCATCGGCAGGCTGGATCGGAATGGGAAAGTTGTATTCCCGGACCGTTCGTTCACGCCGGCCGATACATCGAAGCTGGCTGTTTGGCTTGAGGAATTAAAGACCTACGGTGCTCAAGGATCGCCCCAAGGCAAACCGGCATTTGGATTGAATCAAGTTCAGTTTGGTCACATCTACAGCGCATTGAGCGAGATCGTGACAATGAACCTTGAAGGGCAAGAGCTCGATCAAGCGTTGGCCAAGATGCAATTATCGGTCAAGTATCCAATACGAATCACCGCGGTTTCGAATGCTATACTGCGCGATTTGATCCGTGTACCTACAATTCGACAGCGATTGAAAGGATTTAGCAAGGGCACGGCCATTGCGGCTGCATTGGCTGATTACGGACTCGGCTTTCGCCCGCTGCGAACGCCGTCGGGCTCGATCGAGTTGGTGGTCGATCCGCTGACAAACACGGTCGACTGCTGGCCGATCGGTTGGCCGCAAACGGAATCGAACATAAAAACCGCTCCGATGCTGTACAAATGGGTGCCCGTCGACCTGCAGGATGTGCCACTGAAAGACGTCTTGGATGCGGTCGCCGCGGCGACGGAGGTTCCAATTCTAATCGACTATCACCAAATCGAGAAAAAAGGAATCGACATCTTTCAGGTCAAAGTGTCATTCCCGTCAAAAAAGACGACATGGAGCCTGTTACTGAAAAGCATCGCCAATCCCGAGAAGCTAACGCGGCGATTGATGATTGATGAACGTGGCCAGCCGTTTGTCTGGGTGACTCCAATCGAAGTTGTCCGACTGAAACGATAGTCCAATGAGGCGAGCATCACTCACACCGCGTTCCTACCGGGCACCACAGTGGGACGTTGGTAGATTCGCATCCGCACAACAGAAACCCTGGAACTGGTTCGCAACGACACATCAAGAATTTATGACAATCCAATCTTGTGGCGGTTGGCGAACAGCTTCGTCGCGAGGAACTCCATGCGGAACTCTATTGTCTACCGGAATGGGCTACAATTGGTCGCCAATAGGAACTGCGCTGAAGTTTACCGTCTCCCTTGGCAGTGGGTCGAGAGTCGTAAAATTCAGCAGCGTGAATGGCCGTTGGGCCACGTAAGGTATTTTCTAATTCCAAGAAGGCGATCAACGCCCCAATCGGTCCTTCCTGATACACAATTCATGGATCGACTTGCCTAACATCCATCCAATGATAATGGGACATTTGGACGGCGTCATATGAGCAATTGCTGATTTCCTCATAGAACAAAACCGGAGCACACAAAAAATTGTAACCACCTCACAATCGCGTGAAACCATATTCGCCACGCAGGCAACATTCCGAACCGACGATGATCACAAACACCGACAAGGCAAACCGAACTTTAAAGGTTGGCACATCAGTCGAGGTCCTACTGTCAAGAATCGTCTAATCGGATACGCTCAACGTGAGACAGCAGTTTTCTCCATTCAATCTTTCCCGCGATGTGACAGCTTGATGTTGCACGAGCAAATTGGATGTTTGATGAAACCTGAAAATCTTCAATGAAAATCCGCCGTTGGGCGACTTGTTGCATTCACTAATGCATTGGCGTTAAGAATTGGTAGAATACAGTGTCGTCGAAAAATTACAGTCCTGGAGCACCTTAATGCCAAAAGTCCGCTGTGCGAAATGCCACAAGATCCTAAATGTCCCCGAAACGGCTCGCGAAAAGGGGATTCGCTGTCCAAATTGCCAAACGACGTTTCGTTTTTCCGCAGCCGGTACGAAAATATCGGAAAGCAGACGCCGCGCTGCAGTAGCGCCGGAAGCCGATGACCTGATTAGTAATCTCGATCTAAACAATGCCGAAGACCAGCACAACCGCATCTGTCCTAAATGTGCCTTTAAAGTCGACGAAGGCGACGTCGAATGTTCCAAGTGCGGTGTTAATCTCGAAACAGGACAGGTGAGCAAGGAGAGACAACGCAAGAAAACCCGCAAGGGGCCCGATCCAGCCGAATACTACACAACGGCTTGGAGAGATTCCTGGAAGTTCGTGATGAATAACAAGCATCTGGTTGTCATTACGGGAACCTACTGGTCTTTGTTCGCCCTTCTCTGTGGCGGCAGTATTTACTTCGCGTTTTCCTGCGAAAGAATTCCACCGTTCATCTTTTGGTTGGCTCTGGCATTACTGTTTGCCGTAGGAGCCAAGGGTTGGTTCTGGTTCTTATCGATCGAGATCATCAACGCCACCCTGGACAAGAAGCGTGTGATAAAACGGGTCAATTTCGACTTCTTCAGCAACATCGCCTTGGGGCTGAAAGGCATCTTTTGGCCGTTCATCCTTTGGCTGCCGGTCGTGCCCGTCCTGACCATTGTGATCGCGACTATAGCGATGGCTGGTTCGCTCGTGGCTAGCAACATGGGCATGGCGGTTGGTGCAATCATCGCCGGTTGCGCTTGGCTGCTGCCAATGTTCGTGCTTCCCGTGGCGCTTGTACACATGACCATGACCTACACCTACAAAGCTTTCCTTCCCGTGGATATGCTCAAAGTCGCCTTCAACAACATCGGCGCGGTCTTGTACTGGTGGATGATGGCTTTTGTGGTTTCTTTGCCTTTTGCAATTATCGCCGCGGTAATCGGAAGCTTCTTCGCCGAATCAATTGGAATGAGCATCTCGGAATCTGTTCCACCCCTGACGAGATGGGTGTTGAGCTTGATAGGTGAGGATCCCCTTTTGGAGAACTGGATCTTCAATACTATCAGTGCCCTCATTTGGACGGGGATCGCGGTTCTCATCGTCGCACCTATCTGTTTTCTCATCGCGTTCCCTGCAGTTTTTTTGATGCGGGCTGACGGACTGCTCGCCTTTTATTTTAGGCGAACTCTCGAATTGGTTAACGAACAAGGCAACGATGTACCTGCTGGTTTCTGGGCGCGTTACCTAGCCTGCTTAGTGGACATCCTAATCGTTGGCCTAGCGGCGACTGGCGTCTGGGGCCTATACGAGGGCAGCAATTGGTTTCTGAAAACGATAGAATTCGGCGAGGATGCATCTCTATTGTGCACTGCGCTTTCCGGAATAATCTTGATTCGAATCGTCCTTAAGGCAAAGGAAGAGCCTGGCGGTGTCCCCCTGGCTGTGGTTGCCGTCTTAATGCTTCCAATCGCTTATTTCTGGCCTGTTATTTTCCTGATGATTTTGATTCCGATCGTTTACTATGTGAGGCAAGAGCCGGAAGGTGGAACGCTGGGAAAAAAGGCATTGGGATTGATGGTGACCAACATGGATGGCAAACCGATCTCACGAAACGCTGCTGTAGCACGCTTATTCGCAAGAGTCCTTTCGGGAATTCCCTTTGGATTTGGATTCTTCATGGCCGGCTTTACTCCGACTAAACAGACCTTGCACGACAAGATGACGAACACGCTTGTCGTCTGGCAGGGAGACGACTTGAGCTATTGATTCCGATGAATTAACTTTTGGGACAGCCGATGGAAAACATTTGTCAGTTCACACTCACGGCAAGAGATGCTCGATTTGATTGGTTGACACGTGTCCTCACAAACATAAGATGAATTGTTGTAACCGCTCACCCCTCCTGCTCTTTTTAGTGGGTAAGTCAGAGTGGAGATCCGTGCGTCCGGAATTGGCCTCCGGGATGTCATTCCCAATACCATGGAAGCGTCAGAAACTGACCCGATGGGCGAGTTGAAAGCGGTGGTGTGTCCCAATCGTTGACCGCTAGCCCAAAAGGTTCCAGTTGCTTTGAAGTTCGCGTGATGCTTCATTACCGCCCGTCCCGTGATGCGATTGTTTGATTGAAGCAGCCATTGCTTCCACGCTACAAGCGTGTGACACGCGCCTTAGTTATGGCTGCGGGTTTAGATCCGGGCAAGCAAACAGCTTGTCCCAACGCGTACAAGATTCGCGAGTTAGAGATCCACTATGCCTCAATCAAGAGATCTGTTCGATGACACGACGATGAACTTTGGAGAACATCTGGAAGCGTTGCGTCAACACCTGTGGAAGGCCTTGATTGGTCTAGTGCTGTGCGTGGTGGCCGCACTGTTCGTGGGTGATGACATCGTGACTATCGTCCGCTACCCCATCGATGAAGCGTTGCAAGAATACGGCATCGAATCGGAAGATAACATCAAGGACTTCAGCCTTTGGCGGTACGTCAATTCGTTATTTATGGGTGAACAGCTCTTCGGAAGCAATGTGACCAACGCGAGTTTGATGCATCTGCAGACGCTGCCGAATCTGGAAAAGGTCGATCTGAGCGGTACGCAGGTCACGTCGCTGGGACTGCAGGCAATCAGAGAACTGGAACCCAGTCTACAAATCACTATCGATCCGATTGCAGTTGCTGGTCTTTCCAATCTAAGAGACTTGAAACCCAAGTGTGAATTGAACGAGGATTTCGAATTGATCAGTTTGAAGCTCAGCGGCCCCGAAGTCACCGACGACGACATTACGTCAATCAAACACCACACGAAGCTTGCGTATCTTGATTTGAATGAGGCACGGATCACGGATCGAGGAATGGAATGTTTGACAGATCTGACCCAACTGAAGCATTTGAATTTACGAGAGACCCAGATCACCGACTCTGGCCTCCAAGCACTGCAAGGCTTTGCTGAGTTGGAACGCCTTGATCTCGGAAGCACCCAAATCACCGATTCCGGACTGAGTTTCGTCAAAGGATTAGAGAACCTGAAAACGCTAAACCTCGACAGGACCCAAGTGACCAATGCAGGACTGAAACACCTGCAGAAACTCAAGAATTTGGAAGTGTTGAGTTTGAGCGGTCCAAAGATCACGGATGACGGAATGAAGTTGGTGGCGGAGTTGGGTCGGTTGAAGACCTTGAGCCTGACCGGAACTCGAATCAGCGACAAGGGGCTCATTCCTTTGAAGCGACTGACCCAACTGCGAGAATTGAACTTATTACTCAACTCGGCTCGTTTCCAGCAGGCCAGTGAATTGAATGCGGTTGAGGCCGCCGGACGAGACACGATTGTCGTTAAGTTGAACGCGCACGACTTGGCCCACAGACTTCACGAGATCAACTTAAATGGAACGGTGTCTGCCCAAGTCCCCAACAATGCATCAATTGCTTTGCAGATTACCGCCCCGGAATTTGCGCAGTTTCGTGATACTTCCGAGAAAGTCGAAAAGCCGATCACTCTGAACGTGCAGGAAGCATTCGTAACGTATCTGAAAGTCGCTTTCGTGAGCGGTTTGATTATGGCGAGCCCGTGGGTGTTTTATCAGATGTGGTTGTTCGTCGCCGCAGGTCTGTATCCTCACGAACGACGTTACGTCTACATCTTTCTACCAATCAGCATCGGGTTGTTCGTTGGCGGAGCCGTGTTTTGTTTCTTCATGGTGTTTCCGTTCGTATTGAAGTTTCTGTTGGGATTCAACACGATGCTGGGTGTGACGCCGCAGATTCGGCTGTCCGAATGGATCAGCTTCGCCCTGATGCTGCCCCTGATGTTCGGGATCAGCTTCCAGCTTCCTTTAGTGATGCTTTTCCTAGATAGGATTTCGATCTTCGAGGTCGCCAACTACCGCGAGAAGCGGCGAATGGCTGTTCTGGTGATCGGAGTCGTTTCCATGCTGCTGACGCCGGCCGACCCGATGAGCATGATTCTGATGATGATTCCTCTGATCTGTCTGTACGAGCTGGGCATCTTAATGTGCCATTTTTTGGCCACAAAAATCCCCTTTGACACTGAGCCTGTTTGAATGGGATCGAGCGAGCGCTGAGTGTAGTCCGATCAGGACATGTGTGTCGAAAATCGGTGGGGCTGTTGAAATGTCGACAGGGCATGACGAGGCCAGCAGCTGATTTCTTTTGGTCTGTCAAGCAACTTGACGGT
This sequence comes from Planctomycetota bacterium, assembly GCA_963582345.1. Taxonomy (GTDB): domain Bacteria; phylum Planctomycetota; class Planctomycetia; order Planctomycetales; family Planctomycetaceae; genus CAUZSN01. The sequence continues at coordinate 3,618 of CAUZSN010000013.1, read as the reverse complement.
GTGGACGGGTTCGCTTTGCTTCACATTACCCCCTGTTTCCAGCCATGGAAGTGGCTCGTACACGGACTGCAGTCTTTGAGCTCAGGACCAAGACAGTCATTGATCTAAAATCGTTCATGCCCGATGACCACATTCTCCGGGAAATGGATCGCATCTTGGATTTGACATTCATCCGAAAACTTACCGCTGTGTGCTATGCGAATGGAGTTCAGATTGACCTGTCATTTAATTTCCGCGATGGCACTCGAACGTACATGATAATCGCGAAAGATCCCTAGAACTCGTCGAAGGTATTAGTTTCCTGAGATTGAAGTGTCAGGGAGCGAACTTTTTCGAAAACATTCTTCGCATGGCTCAAAACAATAGCTGAGTGAGGGATACTCTGATTAGTAGTACGCCAAAGCGAAACGGCTGTACCATGGTGCTGGTGTTGCTGGCAATTGTGTTCTTATTTTCGATTTACGGCGTCCGCTACCGAACAATTGCAACGATCCTTCGTGCCGAGAAGGCTCGCGGACACATGCGACCGTCTCAGATGGGCGGTACAGGATTCGAACAACCACCGAAAACATCGGGAAATACGCCGATCATCGCCCAAGGCGGTGCGAAATCCGGTGCACTCGCTGCAGAAAATGACCCTGTCGACCCCGATTTCCAAGTCGTCATTGAGCGGTGGAAAGACCTGTCCGAAGCGACGAAAGCTCACGTCGTAGCAATGGTCTGTGCAACCGATGCCAAAGGCTAAATCCCGGATTATTCATATAGGCCGGAACAAGGTCGCGCAACGTGTTGCTGGAACATCGCAACCGCAGCCGCTCGACGTCGCGCTCTGTCCGCGGAGTGATCAAAGAAAAGCGACCGTAGTTCCGGAAGTGGCGGCGTTTGCTCGTTCCGGCCTAGGGTTTCATGAATCATCCGGACTGCAGTTGGCTCAGATGCAGGCTTTGCTGGAGAACGACATTTCCCTTCTCGTCACGGACCTGCAAACGGATCAATGGATCAGCATTCCAGTCAATTATGAGCATGCCGAAGTTGGTTTCAAAGTACGTTAGGCCGACACGATGAAAATTGACTTCGTTTGTCCAACGCTCGCCGCGGTTGAGACTGCCCGCGGTGACATCGAAAAGCGGATAGCCGATGTCTGTTGTGGACTTGGAAAATTCAGCACGATGACGGTCACCGCTGACAAGAATGACGCCGGATGCCTTGGTCTTACGGAGCAATTGAAATAGTCGCTTCCGCTCATGCGGAAATCGACTCCAGGATTCCCAACCGTGTTCTTGTGAAATGACCTGGATACTTGAAGCAATGATGCGAAGTTCGGCTGGCTTGGCGAGTTCGTGCTCCAGCCAGTGCCACTGCATTTCGCCTAGCATTGTCGCCTGTGGATCAGTGTTGGCAATGTACAGTCCGTGAATGCCTTCACCTGCATCCCCTCGCTCAAATTCTCGTTTTAACGGACTACGAAAGTAACGAGTATCCAGCAGAATTACATGCACACGTTTTCCCTGAGGTCCGAACATTCTGGAGTGGTAAATGCCGTGTTGTTGTCTGCGCGAGGAGTCCGCGGCAACACCGAAAAAGTCGAGAAATAACTGTTGAGATTCCTTCTTCTTGGGATATTCGACACCGGCATCGCTGGCACCATAGTCGTGATCATCCCATGTCGCCATGACTGGACAGGTTTTCTTGAGGCGTTGGAAACCAGGCTGTGCCGCCAGTTTTTGGTACTTGGTCCACATTAGTTTCATGTCTTCGGTGTCGGCATAGATGTTGTCACCAAGAAACAAGAAAAGTTGTGGTTTGTTTGCGACCACCGCGTCCCAGATTGGTTGGGGACGGTCTTGTGCGGCACACGAACTAAATGCGATTCGGATTAGCGGTTTCTCCTCTGCCGCCATGGCGAACTGTGATCCGGAGACGATAATGACGAGCCCCAACAATCTCGTGACACTATTCACAACTTATTGCCTCCTCTAGGAAGTTCTGGATGTGTGTGTACAAGGAATCCCATTCTAGACGGCGTAGGAGCAAATCACAAAAGGGAATGTGTTTTAGACCACTGGTTTTGCAGGCTCAAACGGACACAAAGAACACCCAAACCTAGTTTGCATCTGGAAAATTCGGGTAAGCAACTAACGTTTCGCATCACCGAGCATGCAAAATGCGAATTGCAATAATACGCTATGAGCGTAGGCTAAACACGATAAAGTGGTGCAGCGACACTCACATCAGACGCAGGTCAAAAGAAGGCTATGGCCGTAGGACACCCGAGATTCTTGACTAAAAACATGTCTCGGACTTGGAGACGACGAGTTGTCACCCTTCTTGCTTGCAGTCGCCAGTAATCGCAAACCATCGCATGCCATTGAGTGATGCGAATCAAGTAGAACAGTGTGAGTTTTGGGATTCGGCCTTCCGGGAATTTGACCCGGACCCCCACCCCCTTCGCGAGCCCACCACCCTATATTGCTCCGAACAACCTGCAACAGAAATTTGGCTTTCGGATTCTTGTTGCGGAAGTGCTGCCGGAAACGTAGCGACTTAGTTATTGGAGCGAGTTTGGCTCGTAGAAGTCCGGGTCCAGCGATTTAGCCTTGTCGAAGTCGGCTTTGGCGTTCTGCTTGTCGCCTTTTTGTTCGTACGCGAGGCCGCGCTGTTGGTAGGCCCACACGTTGTCTGGCTTCAGTCGGATGGCTTGGGTGCAATCCTTGATCGCCTTGTCGTGTTCGCCTTTCCTGAAGTACGTGTTGCCGCGAGTGTAGTAGGCCACCGCGAGGTTTGGATCCAGTCGGATAGCTTTGGTGCAATCCTTGATCGCCTTGTCGTAGTTGCGTTTTCCGTGGTACGCCGAGCCGCGCTGTTGGTAGGCCAACGCGTAGTTTGGATTCAGTCGGATGGCTTGGGTGCAATCCTTGATTGCCTGGTCGTCTTCGCCTTTAGAGTAGTACGCAAGGCCGCGATTGTAGTAGGCCAGCGCGTAGTCTGGCTTCAGTCGGATGACGTGGGAGTGATTCTTGATCGCCTTGTCGAAGTCGCCTTTGAAGTGGTACGCGAAGCCGCGATTGTGGTAGGCATTTGCGTTGTATGGATCCAGTCTAATGGCTTGGGTGTAATCCTTGATGGCCTGGTCATATTTGCGAATTTCGTGGTACGCATAGCCGCGGGAGTGGTAGGCATTTGCGTTGTTTGGTTCCAGTCGAATGGCTTCTGTGTAGCACGCGATGGCGGTGTCGTAGTCTCTGCGATCGCGGAAATCATCACCCTTTTTTAATTCCGCCTTCACCTTGTCGCTTGCGAGCAATACGTGGTTGTCTTGGTTAGTAGTCGCGTGAGCGACAGCAGCCAGCAACAGCACAACGCGATAGATTCGGTGATACGGGGCCATAGATGTTCCAATGCAAAAGGAACCAAATTCGGCAACGGGTTCAGCGTACCCTCAGAGCAAGAAGAACGCAAATTGTTGCAGGAGTACTGCCGGAAGCGCGACAACTTAGTTATTGGGGCGAGTTTGGCTCGTAAACCTGCAACAAAAAATTCAGCTTCCTAATTCTTATTGCCTCCGTCTGAGAGGGTCGCGTGCAACCATTATCTGCAAATCACTGACGATCATTTCCA
>CAUZSN010000012.1:0-36709 GCA_963582345.1 Planctomycetota bacterium | reverse complement strand
TCGCCGATCCAGTTGGGTAAGAACACGGCGATCTTCATGCCGCCCTCCTGTCGGTTTTGTCATCCACATTTGTAATTGTCGCCTGGCCGCGAAACCGGTTCAGAATTTCTGTCGTCGAGATGCCAGGTACCACGCCCAACGCTTTAAATGCTCCGCCATATGATTCGACTAATTCCCGGCCTACAATTTGTTCAGCCGTGTATGTGCCGCCCTTAACCAACAGATCGGGCTTTAGTCTTTCTATTACTGCGTGCGGGGTTGGTTCGTCGAAAACAGTGACATAGTCCACGGCTTCCAATGCGGCCAGCATCGTTGTACGCTGGTCCTGATTAAAAATGGGACGGTCCGGCCCCTTATTCAATTGTCGAATGCTGGCGTCGCTGTTAACTGCTACGATCAGACAGTCTCCCTGCCGAGCCGCTTCTTGCAGGTACGTGACATGACCAACATGTAGACAATCGAAACATCCGTTGGTCAACACAATCTTCTGGCCGAGTTTTCGGCGTGCATTGGTGTGGCAAGCCAAGTCATCGATGTCTCGACGTTTTTCGCCGATGTTGCGGCTGCTGCCAAGCAGATCGGTGATAATTTGACGACGACTGACCGTCACGACACCAACTTGCTCGACCTCCAGGCCTCCAGCGACGTTTGCCAAACTGGCAAGTTGGATCGGTGGTAATCCTTCCGCCGCTCCAACTCCGACCATGGCCAGAACCATATCACCCGCACCAGTAATGTCATAGACATCTCGTTTTCGCGTGGGGACTAAATCTGCCGATCCGTCGGCCATAATGACCGCAATACCATCGCTGTCGAGCGTGATGAAGACATACTGAAGTTGCAGACGTTGACAGAGCATCCGGCCCGCAATAAACGCATCGTCGACCGTGTGAATTTCAAGGCCCGTAGCTTTTTTTGTCTCCATCCGATTCGGTGTGACTGCCGTGACCTGTGCATAGTTGGAATATTCGGCACCGGAACAGGGATCGACGATGACTGGAATTCCGGCATTCCGCGCAGCTTGAATCACGTGAGCGAGCACTTCGGGCGTTACAACTCCTTTGCCGTAATCAGAAATCAGAACAGCCTGATGTTCGGAAATCTTTGACTCGACAAACTCCAAAAGTCGATGCGTCATCACGGAATCGAGTTGTCGGCAAGATTCTCGGTCAACCCGAAGTATTTGGTGAGAATGGCGCTGCTGAGTGCGACCGATGAAACGTTCCTTGACAGTTGTCGGTCTACTTTGATCACGCAAGACGGCCGTAGCATCGACACCCCTAACCTTTAACATTCTTCGCAGCCGGTCGCCGTCGGTATCGGTTCCGACGACGCCGGCCAAGGTCACGCGTGAGTCCAATCCGACTAGCATGTTCGCCACATTGGCCGCTCCGCCCAGACGTGTCTCCTGGCGATCCTCCTGGAGCGTGATAACTGGCGCTTCCTGACTAATGCGGTCTGCATCACCCCAAACATAGCGATCAAGAATCAGGTCGCCCAACACCAGAATTCTTGGCTGACCAAGTTGTTCAACGACATCGATTAAGTGAGAGGACATATAGATCCGAAACCCCGTGTGCGGACTATCAAGTCGGCAGATCATCCTGATCCATCCGATTTCCGTCAATGCTGATTGGCAAAGATCGGTTGGATCTGATTCAGCATCAATCCTAATGCCAAACGACTGAATTGAGGCAACTTCCGTTTCCTGGCTCCAGGGCACTTTAACAACTCACAGACATTCCAGGTCGAAAAGTCGTCGCACGCAATATTCAATTCGACGTTGGAACGCTGTGGATCTAGATTGCGGTACTGCGGGTCGTAAAACATGACAGCCCATAAAAATCAAAGATCATCGCCGCACTCTTGTGGCGACGCGACCAATTCCAAAACGGTTCGAGCATTTACGCCGGAAGCATAGCAATATCGGTGACCGGTCAAGAAACTTACTGACGACCCGTCTCTCTCAAAATCGGCTTCAGCTCTTCAACGAAATCGTTTACATCTTTGAACTCGCGGTAGACCGAAGCAAATCGGACAAAGGCCACCTGATCGACCTTGCGAAGGGCGCTGAACACCTTCTCACCGATGTAACGGGATGGAACTTCGCGATCAAAGTTTTCGTAAACGTCAGACTCTACGGCACTAATGATATCGCTGATTTTGTCGTCGCTAATGGGTCGTTTGTAGCAGGCCTTTTCCAGACCAATTCGTATTTTCTCGCGATCGAAGGGCACACGCGATCCGTCTTTCTTAATTATCTTCAGCAGCGATTCCTCGATCTTTTCGTAAGTCGTAAAACGCCGGCCACATTTCAGACATTCACGACGACGACGAATCACAAACGACTGACTCGCCCGCGAATCGATGACTTTTGTTTCATCTTCACGGCAAAACGCACACATCATGGTATGACAGTCCGTCTAACAATCGTTCGTTGTGCCGCATTTAATCGGACAATCGAACGGTCCGATCGTTTCTCGTCTACCCGAAGGCGTCACAACCGAGATGTATTCCATGGGTACTAACATATTTAACGGCACCTGAATTGCCTAGATCGCTTCGTCGAATCCGAAATTTCCAATTTGGGTTGAGCCTGAAACCGGTCAATGTTCGCAACGTATGGGTCATTGAGGTCTGACGCACGTCAGGCAGCCGATGACTCGCACGACGCTGCGGCCGTAGCTGCAACTGGCCGTGCGATGAGCATGAATGAATGGGCAAAGTAAGGCTGCAACAGTCGTTTCCACGTCTTTAGCAAGTTCGTTTTCGGTTGAACCCAATACCCTTCGATGGTTTCGTATCCCGTTCGTCTCAGCAATTGATTGAGCGTGACTGGGTCCTGCCAGTTGACATGTTCGTCATGAACGGCAGGAAGGCCGTACCGCCAGATCTTCCAGGTTTGTCCAGTGTAAAAGGGATTCGGTGTGCTGATGATGATCGTTCCGTCGGACTTGAGATGACGATGCATGTTTCTCAGGAACAGACCTGGGTTTTCCAGGTGCTCGATGATCTCGCCTGCGACAATCGTGTCGAACTTGCATTCGAGGTTCATCGTTTCGACATCGGCACACAACACATTGTAGCCCATACGTACAAGCACCCTCACACCGTTGCTATCGATATCGACGCCAACCGTGTTCGGGTTGGTTTCGACAATGCGACGGAACAGTGCGTCGGGTTTCCGTTCGAGCCGTGCATCGGAACCTTCACGGGCCGGGTAGGCGTCGACACAGCCCAGGTCGAGCACCTCTTTTTCATCGACGACGTACGGCCGGATGACTGGAAACCGATCCCCAGTTCTATGCATGTCCTTCAAGTGACGCTCTCGCGGATCGGCGGGTTACTTAGCTAGTCACCTCTCCACCGCGGAGTTGAATCAGCACGGTGGAGGTACTATCAACAAATCGACAACTGATATATGGCAGAGAAAGTATGGGGAGTGGCGAAATGTGTCAATGGCAACCAATTCGGATGCAGGGAGAAAGAAAGAGAAACCGAAAGTTGGCGTCCTCGACGGATTCTCGGCCAGCTGCCATTCTTAGCCTGTCCGTAGTGTTATTTCATTTGGTATTTCCATTTTCGGGTATGACTGGTGAAAACCGACTGCTGCAGTAATGGCACGAGCTTGTGTTATCTGTTGCTGTCCATCGAATGTGTCTTGAACCATTTCGGACAGAATAAACGTCTCATCATGGACTTTCCACGTTCCAAAATATGAGGTACAGAGGGTCATCCTCATCCCGTGACAAAACAATTAGTGGGCGTTGCATTGGGTGGACATTGTACCTAAAATTGATCACGTGATTGGGTAAGAGAAATTCCAGCTTGGAGCCATAAAGGTGACCCTCGACAAGAGTCTGAAACGCACAGGGCGTCTGCGCCGAGATCGGAATGTTCTGAAACGCGGCGAACGAATTGAGCAATTGCAGTTCGAGGAACGTTGGCAAGAAGGTCAAAGTCCTTTAGGACTGCCAAAGGTCCGCGTCGCGAAAGAATCGGTCGGGAGGAAGAAAAAGAAGAAAACTACCGAAGAAGACACTGAGACCGAAGCTGGAGCAGCGACAAACGGTGACGCTGCCGGAGATGCGAAGTAACAGAAATTCGCATCAGAGTGCTGTATTTGGCGGTCCAAATTTCGCCACTTTTTTTCTTCAGCATTCGTTGTGAGGCACGGGCCACAAGTGGTTCTGGCGTTTAACTGGTATCGCAATCATTGGACGTTGCGATTGACACCACATCAGGGATTGTACAGCGACTGGCGGACTGGGATGCGAGTTCCCATTTGGTTGCGGGCGAGGCTGGGACGGTTTACGCGGGCAAAGCTGCGACGAGAAGCGACGCGGTTTCTTGCAAAAACCGCTAATTGTCTGCAGACACAGCAACAGGTTCTCGAACGACTTCTGACACTCAATGCAGACAGCCAGTTTAGCCGAGAATACCATCTGAACGAGGTCCGCACACCAGCGGATTTTCGCGCGCGACTGCCGATCGCCGACTACGAATTCTACCGGCCCTACATCGATCAGTTAAAGGTCGGCAACCAGACCGCGCTACTCGGCCGAAATAACAAGCTGCTCATGTTTGGCCTAAGTAGCGGAACTACGTCCGAATCAAAATATATTCCAATTACCGAACAGTTTTTTGACGACTATCGACGTGGCTGGCAGATTTGGGGCATCCTTGCGTTTGACGCTCATTCCGAGCTGCACAGACAGAATATCGTTCAACTTTCGAGCAACCACGACCGCTTCCGCACAAGCAGCGGCACACCTTGTGGCAACATTAGCGGTTTGGCGGCCTCGATGCAGCGAAGTGTCGTCCGCTCACTGTACACGATTCCCAGCATCGTCTCGAAAATCACGGACCCGGATGCGAAGTATTATACGGCATTGCGGCTGGCATTAACCGACGAATCGGTTGGAATGTTGACGACGGCGAATCCCAGCACTCTGCTTCATCTGGCTCAGTTTGCCGATGCCCACAGGCAGTTGCTAATCCGTGACATTGCAGACGGGACCTTGTCGGACGAGTTCCACGTGAGCCAGGAGATTCGGCAACGGTTGACGCGCAAAATTTCCCGAAAAAATCGTCGCCGCGCCAGGCATTTGGAATCCATCGTTCAACGAACTGGGCAGTTGTACCCGCGCGACTTCTGGCCCGGCATGAATTTGTTGGCCATTTGGACAGCGGGAAGCTGCGGATGCTACTTGCGATTGCTGGAGCGTTATTATGGCGATGTCCCGATCCGCGACCATGGACTATCTGCCAGCGAAGGACGGATGACAATACCGTTGGAGGACGGCCGATCCGACGGAGTCTTGGAAATCGACACTCACTATTTCGAATTCATTCCGGAATTTGAATACGGTAACGAGAATCCGACCGTTCTGGAGGCCCACGAACTAAAACAAGATGCGAATTATTATATCCTGTTGACAACTTCGTCTGGACTTTACCGCTACGACATTTGCGATGTTGTGTGCTGTGTCGGATTTTACAAAAATACGCCCTTGTTGCGATTTCTTCACAAAGGGGCTCACATTTCGAATATCACGGGTGAAAAAGTTTCCGAATCGCAAGTGATCGAAGCCGTGCGCAACTGTGTCGATCAAATGCGGATCAACATCGAATACTTTGCGATGGTCCCTGTGTGGAATGAACCGCCACAGTATCAACTGTTAATTGAACAGCGTGATTTACCGAGCGGCGATGCGAGAGAAGACCTTGCGCAGCAAATTGAAGACCAACTAAAGACTTTGAACTGTGAATACCGCGAAAAGCGTCAAACTGGACGGCTGGCACCGATGAAAGTGGTCCCGCTGCGTAACGGAACCTGGAAGGAATTTTCTCGTAAACGTCAGAGCAACCGTGGGGGGAGCGTCGAGCAATACAAGCATCCCTGCCTGATCCCCAACATGCAAATTGCTTCGCAGATTCTTGACGAATATGCTGTTCCCATGTGTGAAGCGATTCCAAAGTACTCTGTGAAAAAAGTGACTGATTGACTACCAGCAAGACTAGTCGAATAAGCCGCTGACCGATTCGTTGCGATGAATGCGGCGAATGGCCTCGCCCAACAGTGGTGCGACGCTAATGACCTTCATGTTCGGCAACAGTTGCTCTGCGGACAACGGCAGGCTGTTCGTTACTATGACTTCACAAATCGGGGCTTCCCGCAGCCGACTCACGGCTGGGCCGCACAACACGGCATGCGTTGCACTGACATAGACGTCGACGGCGCCGTTGGCCTTGGCGACATGAGCCGCTCCAACAATCGAGCCGGCTGTCGTGATCATATCATCGAACAGCAAGGCTGTTTTTCCGTCGATAGGACCGCCGATCAAATTAGCTTGCGTCGTCTCCATCGCACTAGAGCGACGTTTGTCGACGATTGCCAAAGCCCCCCCCAAACGTTCCACATGCTGCACCGACCGCTTGATACCACCTTCGTCCGGACTAACCACAACAATATTCTCGGGCAATAATTTTAACGACCTGAAATAACCGTCTATGATCGGGCCTGCGTACAAGTGATCGACAGGAGCGTCGAAAAATCCTTGAATTTGCGCTGCGTGTAAATCCATTGTCAGAACTCGGTCCGCTCCTGCTTTGGTAATCAGGTTGGCAACCAGCTTGGACGTGATCGGGACACGTCCCGCGTCCTTTCGGTCCTGCCGAGCATAACCGAAATAAGGAATTACTACCGTGATTCGCTCGGCGCTGGCGCGCATGCATGTGTCGATTAAAATCAGAAGTTCCATGAGATTGTCGTTGACCGGCGGCCCTGTCGGTTGGACCAGGAAGACGTCTCGGCCACGAATGTTGTGGTCAAGCTGTACGCTGATCTCACCATCGGGAAAGTCAGCGATTCGGACGGCCCCCAAAGAAATCCCTAGGTATTCGGCAATGTCGGCCGCCAGCTTCGGATGAGCACGGCCACTAATGAGACTGAGATATTCGTACATGGACCCTCTCGGCAGCATGTTGACAGAGCAAAGTGGTCGGGCGTAAATCGACCAAGCAGCGTGATTCTGAGAAAGCTCGTGGCCCTCATTTCATCTCGACCGCTCAAAAATTTCAAGTAAGCGCGTCGTCACAACCCTGCGGATCATCGATGTGGCAACCGAAAAATTTCTCAGATCGAACCCCATCGCGGATCAACAATTTGGCAATCGCCGCTGGATGACGTTTTCTACATCCTCGAGTTGTTGCTGCGTATTGACTCCCATCGCCTCTTCGATTTCAAATTTCGGCAAAGCGCTGACTTTCATGCCCATAGATTGCAGAATGCTCGCGCAGTCCGTCAAATAGTACTCCCCTTGAAAATTGTTGGTCTGAACTTTGTTCAGCGCGTCGAATAGAGCCTGGCAATCGAAGACAAAGCAGCCCGTGTTGATTTCCTGAATCGCGGCATCTTTGGCAGTCGCGTCACGTTGTTCTACGATTCGCAGGAATTCGCCATCGGAATCGCGAACGATGCGTCCCAGCCCTTCATTGGCATCGGTAACAGCCGTTCCGATCACGCAGGCCGCGCCGACCGTTCGTTTCTCTATTAACAAAGCATCTAACGAGTCAGTACGCAACAGAGGTGTGTCACCGGCAAGCACCAGGATCGGGCCAACATGCTTGGCCAGACACTCCTGACACATCATCACGGCGTGTCCAGTCCCTTTCTGCTCTTCTTGCAGAACGAATTCCACGTCGGTGTGGCTGCTCAGCGCATTTTGAACGAGTTCAGCCTGATGACCGACAACGACGATAATTCTCTTAACTCCAACTGCCCGGACCGCATCCATCACATTCTCGATCAACGGGCGTCCGCATACCTTGTGCAAAACTTTCGGCAGCGGCGAGTTCATTCGCTTACTTTTTCCAGCCGCCAAGATAATGGCCAGGGGATTACTCACTTGTTGGGTTCCTCGCTTTCCCAGAACGCTGAGCGTCACTCGCGTTCAAATCCGCAAGCAAGAATTGGCATGCGTGCCTAACGGTATCGACGCCTCTACGCAATCCTATGAGACTCGAGCATCACATCAATGGTTAATATCTCACACCGATGCGTGCGATGAAACCGGTCGAAATGTCGAATCCGGGAGTCGCGAACTTGAAACTAACATCGCGTCCGAAGACCCATCCAGCTTCCAGAAAACTGGTCATTCCCGCGACCTCATTCCGAACGCCAATTAGGAACCGCCAGTCTTCCAATTCGATTTGTTCTTGTTGGCCGCTAAGTTCTTCAACAACCTCATAGGCTTCGATGTGATATTCACCGGCTACGTAGACCCACTGGGCCACGCCCGAGCAGTTGCCCAGGAAATAGCTGATCTGCGCATTGGGAAACATTAACCGCCACTCTGTTCGGTCGGTCGGTGTCCAGACCACGCCCGCGTATGGAATCACTTGATCATTCACGCGGTCTAAGAAGGCGGCACCAAAGGCGAACATCCATTGTGGAGAAGAGCGAAAAAACAGGATCCCGCGACCATCAGTATTCCAAGCATCCGATGTCAACCTTCGCTCGAAATCGCTGTTTAATGATGGATTGAGTGCAAGCTGTAGGCTCCACGGAGCATTCGCCGGCGTTGCTACCACAAAATCCCAACCAAAACGGTACACTTGTCCGGGCAACCCTACCGCTCCCGGGCCGTCCCACACTCGAAGATTGAATTGATGCGAGGTCGAAAAGATCCACCCGGGTAAAATAGGTCTAGTGTGTTTCATTTCGCCGTTGAATTCAAAAATTCCGAAATGTCCGCGAACACCCGTTCCGCGGACCGATTCCTTCGGCAGGTAACCGATGTCGCCGTTGACGGTCCAGCCAAAACGATATGGCTGCGGACCATTGGCCCCGTAGATGAACCCGGACGACGCCGAGTCGGGGATAGGGATCATTGCACCCGGTCGATTCAAAAACGGGTCAGTCGGCACTCGTTGATAGCCGGGCAACGATGGTTCAGGCCAAGGATAGTTGGGCGCTGGTAAAACGTCTTGGGGCGGCCCCGCTCCGGGGTCTTCATCATACGTCGTTTGGCCGCGAACGGCGGTTGCCAATGCAGGCGACGAAGAGTAAATGGTTTGCCAGTGCTCGACGTGTGGGTCCGCCGACAAAGCGGCGATTAGACACAGTATGTGCGCGTTCACAACACGACCTGCTTTTGCGGAAGTAAGTGAGAAAGGAAATGCCACCAAGGAGTTTAGGCAGCAGAAGTGATCGCTGCAGAGTTTTCCAAATGTTCGAAATTACGTCAACACCAACTCAGCCAAGTTTTTTCAAACGCTGAGATACGAAAGGAAAAATGTCTTTTCGATTTGCGGTATCACTTCTCTTGCCGATATCAAAGGACCCGCCTGTCGTGCGCGCAACATCTTTCAGTGAAAACATTTACGGTTCTATCAGTTGGAAAAAAACTCATGATTGACTTAGAGCATGATTTTGGCGAGCGGTGGTGGCCGCATCAGCCGAAAGTCAATCCACCGTGTTTTTTTGCACGTGTAGAACAGGACACATCATCCAACAATGTGACATCTGACATACGAATTACTTGCGATAGCCCAACTCGGCAATCACGTCATAAAGTTCTTCAAACGTGATGAAACGGCGGCGGTGTCGCAGCTTGTATTGGTCGACGGCCTCGGCCAGTTCAATTGCTTCCGGCCAATACGAGTTACGCGAATCGTGGAATTACCGACGTTCCAGGCCATCGGCTCGACTGTCATCATCAGTTTTCGGCGATCGACGAATGTGGTGGGCTTCTGCTCGATAACTTGTTGCATTAGGATACGTCTTCATGTTCAAGACCTCACAAAACTTATCTCTGTCTTTTAACAGTTCCAGGGCGCCGTCTGTGTCCAAGATTTCGAAAACTCAACTTGCTACCGTTATGTCGAATGTGTTTCCGAGCCATACCGTTGATATATGAATTAACATCGGAAGAAAATGGCCACGAAAATTACCGTTCTCGGCAGCGGAGCCATGGCAACGGCTTGTTCGACGTTGTTGGCCGATCATCCCGGACAAACCGTGTCCATGTGGGCAAGAAATCCCAAGTATGCCCACGAAATCGACACGCGCCGTGAAAATTGTCGTCTGCTGCCGGGCGTTCGCATTCCAAAGGCGATTGATGTCACCGCCGACATACAACATGCGGTCGACGGAGCCGATTTTTTTGTGGCTGCCATTCCCACTGCGTTTTTGCGTCAAGCGTTGAGCGAAATCGCTCAACATCTGCCTACCGACCAACCGGTTATCAGTGTCGTCAAAGGGCTGGAAAACAAAACATTCATGCGGCCCAGCCAGATTATCAATGAGGTGCTAGGAAATCGATCCGTCCTGGCATTGAGTGGTCCGAGCCACGCCGAGGAGATTGCGCGTCGACTGCCCGCCAGCGTGGTGGCCGCCAGTGGGGACGTATCACTTGCCAAACAGGTCCAGAAAATGTTTACGACAGATCGCTTTCGAGTCTATACAAACCTGGACATGATTGGCGTCGAACTGGCTGCGGCTTTGAAAAATGTCATCGCGATCGCGGTCGGTATCTGCGACGGTCTGAGTCATGGTGATAATGCGAAAGCAGCTCTCATGACACGTGGGCTGGTCGAGATGACTCGCTTTGGAACAGCGTTGGGCGCCGAGGCATCCACATTCGCAGGCTTAGCAGGTATGGGCGATTTGGTCACGACGTGCATCAGTCCCTACGGACGCAACCGAGCTGTCGGCGAACGCTTGGGCTACGGCGAGACCCTACAACATATCCTGGACAGCATGGACGCCGTTGCTGAAGGCGTCACAACAACCCGTAGCGTTTACGACTTAGCCAAAAAGGAAGGCATCGATTTACCCATCACTACCGAAGTGTACAACGTTCTCTTCGAAGGCAAGACTCCGAAAAACGCCACCCATTCTCTAATGCAGCGACCGTTACGAAGTGAGTAGATGAAAAGAATCCTGGCGATCTTTGCTCTCGGTCGATTGCATCAGTTTGTGTCGAGTCGATCAGCGATGGCGTGCCAAGCCAACAGTGCATTACGGGTCGCTTGGACGTCGTGAACGCGGATGATATCGGTCGATTGCATGGCGAGGGCCACGGCAACTCCCAGGGTGCCGTGGGTTCGATCGTCCACAGAACAATCCAGCACACTCGCCAGAAAACGTTTGCGTGAGTGCCCAACCAATACCGGTCGGCCTAAATCGTGAAACCGTCGAATGTTGGCAAGAATTTCGAGATTGTGATCGCTCGTCTTTCCGAAGCCAATGCCGGGATCCAATACTAGTCGCTCGCGCGGAATTCCCAAATTTTCCAACGCTTGTAAACGCTGTGAAAAGAACCCACAAATCTCGCCCACGACGTCGTCATAAGTTGGATTGTCCTGCATTGTTTGCGGCACACCTTGCATATGCACACAAATTACGCCAACGTCGGCATCACGACAAACATAAGCCATCTTAGTATCGAACCCGAGGCCCGAAACATCGTTCACGATGACGGCACCTGCCTGGATCGCTTGCCGTGCAACTTCGGCCTTAGTCGTGTCAATCGACATCGGTACATCCGTTTGCCGGCCAACTTGCTCAATAACAGGAATAACGCGTTGAATTTCTTCTGCTGCAGGAATCGACTCGGAACCAGGGCGAGTCGATTCACCGCCGATATCCAGTATGTCGGCGCCTTGTTCGGACAAACTGAGCGCATGCTTCACTGCCGTTTGGGTTTCGAGAAAATGGCCACCGTCAGAAAAACTGTCTGGGGTAACATTGACAATTCCCATGATCATCGGAAACCGACCCAACAAGTATTCCTTCGAGCCGACCCTCCACTTCCGCAGAAGATCGTCCGACTGTTTTTTACTAAAATCAAAACTATTCATGAGATAGTGAATGTGAGCCAAGCGAAGCAGGGAATGATGCACATCAATTACGGATATTATACCGACTGACTCGGGTGGATCGAACAGATGAAGTCGCTGTCTGACTACTATGGACCCTCTAAGAATACTACGACACGCCGCAGTCAGAAACCCGCCATTCTTGAATTGCATGGTTGTTTTTCCATGTTGAGGTAATTCTGTCAAAGTAAACTCATTTTTAGAAATTCCTCTTCTCATTGGTCAGTTTTCTCGATTAGAATCACTGGCTCGGCCAAATACGCACACCTCATTCCATCTCGAAATGTAGGAGGACGCCCGATGGCTGCGCGTGATGACGCCAGGGTTTTCAAGGCGTTGAATGGATTTAAAATTGAGCTGCCCAGTTGGGGTTTCGCCGATACTGGTACGCGTTTCGGCAAGTTTTTCCAGCCAGCTGCTGCGGTGGACCTTGAGGACAAGCTACACGACGCGGGCCTGGTGCATCGGCTGACCGGTGCCTGTCCGACTGTAGCCGTGCACGTGCTCTGGGACTTCGAGCCGGGTACCGACCCGCAGAAGATCGCCCGGCTGGCCCGCAAGTATGGCACGCGTATCGGGGCGATCAACCCAAATGTGTTTCAGCATCAGTGTTACAAGCTCGGCTCGTTCTGCTCGCCGGACCGTAAGGCACGCACGACGGCACTGAACCACACACTCGATAGCATTGAGATCGGCAAGGTGGTCAAGTCGAAGTTTTTGTCGATGTGGCTGGCAGACGGAACCAATTATCCGGGCCAGGACTCCATCAGCCGACGCTGGGATGACCTCAAAACTGCCTTTCGTAAGATCCACAACGCCATGCCGCGCGGCATGACGTTATTGGTCGAGTACAAGCCATTCGAGCCGGCTTTTTACCACACAGATATCGCCGATTGGGGCATGGCCTATCTATTGGCGAAATACGCCGGACGGAATGCCAAGGTGCTGGTCGATACGGGACATCATCTGCCGGGGTGCAACATTGAACAGATTGTCACTCTTCTACTAGGTGAAAAAATGCTGGGCGGGTTTCACTTCAATGACCGAAAGTACGCCGATGACGACTTGACGATTGGCTCGATCGATCCGTATGCGGTGTTTCGCATCTTCGATCAAATCGAACAACACATATTCGACACAGGCAAGAACCCGAAACTGGCCTACATGATTGATCAGAGTCACAACATTAAACCGAAGCTCGAGGCAATGATCCAGACTGTGATGACGGCTCAGGACCTTTACGCCAAGGCGGTAATCGTCGATCGTCGGGCACTTGCACCGGCGCAGAAGAAAGGTGACATCGTTACCGCCGAGCGTATTCTGCGGACCGCGTTCGAAACGGATGTGCGACCGATGGTCGCACGCTGGCGGCGCCAGCAAGGACTGGCATCTGATCCGATCCAGAAACTGCGCAACAGCGGTATTGTCAATAAATTGGCCACCGAGCGCACCGCTAAGCGGAAGGGACTAGGCATCGGCGACCGCTCAGCGATCAGCGCATTCTGACTTAGCCATGCCCGTGTCGGTCCTTCCATCACGCGAGACAGGTATCGATACAGCCGCCGGAGTGGTTCCAGGTTCCATCATGGGCCAGGATTCCAGGCTCGTGCCGGTCGGTCGTTCTCCCACCGGACGTCGGCAAGGACTCGGGCAGGGTGAGTAGGAAATGGCCAGGTGCGGAGTTTCGACACCTTGTCCACCTCTGCCGTGCGAAATCATAGCTGCTTCCAGAATGCCCGTGGTTAAATAGGTGCGCTCGAGCGGACTGGGCGGTGTGCCGGTCAGAAAGAAGTCCTCAATATTGAGTCCCAGATAGCTGAACATAGCGTAGCTGGACCCCGAATCGATGTTGAATTCAAACGCGTCGATGGTCTGGCCGCGCTTGCCTGCATAGGCAAATTTCTGCACGTAGTCATTATCACCCAGCATCAGGACAGCCGCCTCGAGCCCATCGCAGTACTCAATCAGAAAGACGTGCGGGTCGTCGACCTGGTCCGGGTTGAGTCGGTCGGGTCCATTCTCAATTGCATGCAAGGCAGACTCGCCCAGTTCTCTGGACCAACGACCTTCATCGGTCGCCTGCCAGACCTTTTCTCCGGACAGGCACTGGACCCGACGTACGCCGGTTTCACCTCCTTGTCGCCGTTCCACCTGGCACTGCAAGCATTCCAGGCCGTGGAAGCCGTAGCGTTCCAGCATGTGGAAGCCAATGGAGCAGGCCTGGTCCATCGGTTCGCCGAGTGGATGTTCCCAGTTGGGCCGGCGCCAGGATACGGGTAAAGCCGAACCCGCCCACAGTGGTATGCCAAGCTTCCTTGCGTTTTCGTACATCCACTGCGCGTCGTCCCAACGATAAGACAAGTGCTTGTCGTTGAACACCGGAATGGGGCGGTTTGCTTCGGCGATCACTCCGCATATCTGTTCGAAGAAGTAGCGGCGGGGCAGCATTTCCTGTCCCAGAGCTGTGCGCGGGTAGTCACCGTGTTCGCCAATCAGCAAGACGGCATCCACGGCCAATTGGGAGCTACCGAGAGTGAGTGCTGAACGAATGCTCTCGTATACCGGGATGTCGAAATCGTGCGCGAGCTGCAGGCCGATATCACGGTCATGAATTTGGTCGATGAACAACGAAGCCACTTGAGTTCGGGGAGCGATGAGTCCGTCATCAGTGGGGAATCCGCGCAGAAACTTGGTTGCCAGCACACCGGCGTGGCTGTTGGGAAAATAGGTCGTAACGATGGCAGCAATGCGAAATGGTCGTGCCATAGGAGTCTTGGCCTGTGGAATCCTACTGTTTCAGCAGTTAATTGACGCGTATTTCGAGTTAATCTTTACCTCGGTGTTTTCTATTTGACATGCACCAAGCACGAATTCAACATCGTTCTCGATCGGTGAACTCACTTCAACGGTCCTCGATAGTCACGGGGCACGAATACTATGACGTTGAGTACAAGCACAGCCACGGTCACAAGCGCTACCAGACCTAGTCCCGAGAATATCTGTCCTAAACCAAACCATTTGTTGTCTAACCCGTACCCAATGGCTCGTGAAGTTGGGGCGGCCAACATGGAAGCGACGTTCAAGAATGCGGTAGCCGTCGAACGAGCAGCGGGGTCGACGACATCGAAAGTTGTTGCCCACAGATTAGTAACGTAGATCCCGGTTCCAAATCCGATGGCCAGCATAGACGCGATCAAAAGAGGCGTGTACGTGGTCGCTCCCAATATGACAAAGGCTGGTACAAGCAACGCGAACCCAATTGCTTGTACTAACATGCGGCCCGCTTTCATACGCCTCGCCCAATTGTCAGCCCACACTCCACCGACAAACAGGCCTGCAATAGTGCTGGATTGAACGTAGAGCGTCGCGAAGCGACCAGCTTCCCCCAACTTCATGCCGAGCACATCGTAAAAGTACCTGGCCAACCACATTTCTCGTGCATTTGTGATGACACAAAACAGTACAAATGCAATGGCCAACAGTAGATAGGCGCGAACCTTAATGACGTTCCAAGTCGTGTTCCCAATCGAAGCGCCTTCTACACCAAGCCCCCGTCCGGTTTCGCGTTCCGTCCGGGCGGGTTCACGCAGGAACAGGTACATACCCAACACAACAAAAGTGCCAATGATGCTGAAGAATATCATCGCGATCCGCCAACCGCTGATCAGAATCGGTCCAGTGCCAAGCCATGCAACCGACAGTTTCCATGGGGGGAGATCGGCAATTTCACCACCCACCCATCCCGCCACAATCAGTGCGATGTTCTGGGACACCAAATAAATTCCGACGGCTGTAGAGCGAGTACGAGGTGTGAAACAATCCGCCATTACGCCCGCAATGGCTGGCACACTGGCCGATTGGGCAACACCCAAGACAATTCGCAGGACGATCAGCGTCGAAAAACTTCCCGCCAAGCCCATTCCCGCTAGGGAAAAAATACTGGCCGTCAGGCTGATCAACAGCACGGTCCGCCGATGAAAACGGTCTCCGAGATATCCGACAAATAGTTGGGAAAAAGCATAAGCCAAAAGGAATGCCATCTGCAGATCGCCAATCTGCGAGTCGCTAATTTGCAGTTCATCCTTGAGCGGCGGTTGCACAAAGTTGATTACGTTCCGGTGCAAGTACAGCACGAAATAGTCCAACGCCAGCCATAGCAGCACGAACCAGCGGTCCGACGTGCCATAATCGCTCGCCGAGGACTTAGCAGATAGAGACGTTCCTTGTTGATCCGAGCTCATATCGCTGTAGAAACCATTTGATAAGTTGACAAGAAGATCATCCAGTTTCTTCAAATGTTCGATCATCACCCGATGGATGCAAATCCACCCTATTGGGATCGTCCTCATCCAATTCATACGATCCGCTGAATTGCATGATCATTTTTGATGACATCGTACTGGGCCTGAAGCTGCGTGTCAGCGAGTGTTTGTTACGATCCAGCCATTGCAACGGCTGCCGTGGATGATTGATTACGGTAGGCAAGCATTTCACGTCACATGGAGCTAAAAAACTGCGACGCGCATAGGGAAACATTTCTTGCAGGAGACTGCAACTACTGACAAGTTCAGTCAAATGCGCAAGAGAGGACTCGAACCTCCACGGGCATAAATGCCCACTAGGCCCTCAACCTAGCGCGTCTGCCAATTCCGCCACTTGCGCAACTAATTTCATTACGGCAGCCGATCCGGCGCATTGTGGCGTCACACCGCCGCCGGGTCAGTTTTCATTGACGAGTCTCAGTATAGCGTTCGTCATTCGACCTGCAAGATTCGTCTTGGATGTGTTCGTCCGTGACCGTTTCAAAAGAACGAGTGCCGGCTTCGGAAATCGCTGTGAACTATATTTGATCTCATCAGTGCGCATAAACCAAATAGTCTCTGAAAGTAGAACCAGACTTCTTGCACGCAAACCGCGTGCCTCGCAGCAGCTCTTTCCAAGGTAAAGCGACGGAACTGTGTAAAAGCTATTAAGACCCAGTCCTATTCTTCAGCAGCGAAGGATTGATTTTTTTGCGGGATTCAGTGAAATTGAGAAAAACTCCGAATGTCCCGATCTTGATGACAGCGTCGTAGGTGGTTATGCGCAAGGGGGCTCTGCGAGTTATTCGGGGCGATTTCAAGGTGCTATATCACCGAGGACGAGCGAAGCTGATGCAGGGAACCTTCGAAAGTTATGAGCAGGTAATTGAATACCTCTTCGGACGCATCAATTACGAACGGGTCCACAGCGGTAACTATTCGTCCAGCGACTTCAAACTGGACCGAACCAGACACTTTCTGTCATTGTTAGGCAATCCCCAAAACCACCTGCCGGCCGTTCATATCGCGGGAACAAAAGGCAAAGGTTCGACGGCGGTTATGGTTTCGGAATTTCTTTCGGCATCTGGCTATCGCGTGGGACTGTTTACGTCGCCACATATCGAGTCGTTTGAGGAACGGATGTTGGTGAATGGAGTTCCTCCCACGCCAGTGCAACTCGTCGATCTGGTCAATCAAGTTGCCGATCCGGTGACGATAATGGATCGAACACCGGAGCGAATGAATCCAACTTACTTCGAAATAGCAACGGCCATAGCCTGGTTGTTCTTCGAGCAGCAGCAGGTTGATGTGGTCGTATTGGAAGTCGGTTTGGGGGGACGCCTTGATGCAACAAACATATGTAATCCGGAAGTCGTAGCGATGACCAGTATCAGCCGCGATCACACCAAATTGTTGGGCAGTGAAATTGCCACGATTGCGCGTGAGAAAGCTGGAATCATCAAACCTAAGGTCCCAGTAATTAGCGGGGCCTTGCATCCGGATGCGAGGACAGAGATTGAAAATACCTGCCGTGACTGTAATGCTCCGCTGCGGCAACTTGGTCGTGACATTCACTACCGCTATAACTCCGACCGTTCGGAAAACGAAATCGTCGAAAACGTGATTAGAATGTCGGGCCTTGACGTTCATACTTGGATGCATAACTGGCCTGAACTTCCATTGCCACTGTTGGGCGAGCACCAAGCGCAGAATGCATCTGTCGCCGTGGGCATAGTCGACACGCTTTCAGAACGAGGTTGGGAGATCCCTCAGCAAGCAGTTTATGATGGGATGGCTGCCGTAAAATGTCCGTTACGCATCGAAGTACTTAGTCACAAACCCACCGTTGTCGTCGACGCCGCCCACAATTGGGACTCCGTCAGTGCTCTGCTGAAAACGCTCGATTGCAGCTTTGACGCACGTCACAGGATCCTGATCTTTGCGGCGACAAAAGATAAAGATGTCTCTGGACTGTTACGATTACTGATGCCTCCGTTCGACACGGTGATCCTCACGCAATACCTCAATAATCCTCGTGGAGTCCCGGTTGAAGAACTACACCGGATGACCCAATCGTTGTCGGAATACCCAGTGCACGTGGCATCCGATCCGTCCAGCGCATGGAAGCTAGCAAATCGTCTAGCAAGCAACGATGATCTAATCTGCGTCACCGGCTCCTTCTTTATCGCGGTAGAGATTCGTGAATTGATGGTCGACCACATCAAATCGTGCCGCAAGCTGCATATTTCACAACAGTGACAATGAGGTCAATTTACGTACCTGGCCGCGTATTGGTCTGCAGTTGATGTTCTTGGCAGTACTCGACAATTCGATTAACGAATGGATCACCGACGTCGTTAACATTGCGAAAACCGGACAAAGAGGGTGTCTGTGCGGGCCATGTTGCGCAGGGCGGCGTCCAGCTGAAGACAATGTATGCTAGGACGCTGAGATTGCTCGCCTTCGGGCGTCGTAACTTTCGCAACTTATCAAATAGGCTGTGGTCAATGCCTTCCCATGAATCGGCATCAGCCGTTACCTTCCTTCCTTTGCAATCCTTTGTCCTCGACTTGCGCAGTTTTTAGAGTCAAGAACAAAGACCTGCAATGAGTGACGAGTTAAGCTGCAGCTGACCAATCGAAATTCTGTTGGTCGAAAACAGCGACACGGACGCCAAGTTGACTTTTGAGGCACTGGCACAAGGAAAATCGAAAATAACGTGCGGCGAGGAACGAGATAACGTCGAAAGCTATGATCTGAAAGCCAACGCTTGTGTCGTCAAACCAGTCGATCTGGACAAGTGCTTCAAAGCCGTCCGGGCCATCCAAAAATTCTGACCCCGAGTCACAACGGCGTCATCAAGGGAAGGATCGAGAAGAGAATCTATTCCCGCTTGCAGTGGGAGAGAGGTTTATAGGATCAACATCGCATCTCCGTAGCTGTAAAACCGATATTTATTCTGAGCCGCTGTCGCATAAGCCTGTTGTAGAGAGGCCGTTCCAGCAAATGCACACACCAGGACAAACAAACTGGAACGCGGCAAATGGAAGTTCGTCAACAGGCAGTCAACTATCTGAAACCTATACGGCGGATGAATGAATAAGTCTGTTTTCCCCCGCCAAGCATTCAGACGGTTATCAGCCACCGCAGTTTCTAAAGTACGCACTGTGGTCGTGCCAACGGCGACGATCCGGCCACCCTGGGATCGAGTCGAATTCAGCTTTTCAGCAGTTTCGACAGAAAGCTCGCACCATTCCGAATGCATGCGATGCTCACTCAGCTTGTCTGTCGCAATTGGCCGGAATGTGTCGATCCCGATATGCAAAGTGATCCAAACGTGCTGAATGCCGTGCTGCTGACAGGCGGCCAACAATTCGTCTGTGAAATGAAGCCCTGCGGTCGGAGCCGCCACAGAACCGGGATGACGCGCATAAAGTGTTTGATATCGCTGCCAATCTGTGCTAGTTGCTAATTGCCGGCGAATGTAGGGAGGCAAAGGAACCGTTCCGAAACATTTCAACAACGCCAGAACGTCATCATCTCGATCGGCCCGAGCCAGCCACAGACCATCCGCATTACACTCGAGCAGCGTCAAGTTCAACTGATCCGGTGACTCGAAATCGTGTGCTCGATGAACCGCGATTTGCTCACCTCGCTTCAATTTGCCACGAGTCCGGCCGATAAGTTGCCAGACGCCCGAGTCGTTGCATCCCAAGTAAAGGCCTTCCCACCGTCCACCGGTCGCGGTTCGTATTCCTAACAGGCGAGCGGGAAGGACCTGCGTGTCATTCAGCACCAGACAATCGCCGGGATGAAGCAATTCGAGCAGATCGCCGATCGTACAGTGATCGACCTTGCCAGATTTCCTATTAAACACGAACAATCGCGACGCATCCCGCTGCTGAAGCGGTTCTTTCGCGATCAGTTCTTCGGGCAGGTTGTAATCGTAATCATTCAGATTATTCATCGACAATCATATTACACCGCGCAGTGCAACATCGGCATAACGAATGTTCCGAAAACGCTTGTCTTTACTAGTGGTGCTGCTTCAGTCCATTATACACTCCCTCAACTATCAACATGCCAGGAGCCTGATAGTGAATTTGGCCGCCGATCTGAATTTTGCAGATGAACCGACCAGTCTGGCATTCTGCATTACTGATCTTGATCCCGGTGGCGCGGAGCGGGCGCTAGTGCAGCTTGTCACCCGTCTCGATCGGGATCGGTGGAAACCGCACGTGATTTGTCTTTCTGATCCCGGAGTACTGATTGACGATTTGGCCAATGCGGATGTGCCGACGATTTGTATGGGAGCACAGGACTGGCGGCATGTTTGGGTCATCGCTCGATTGACTCGAGTCCTGCGGCAATTACAACCGGCCTTACTGCAAACGTTTCTGTTCCACGCGAACATAGTAGGGCGCATCGCTGGGCGATTGGCCGGTGTCAAGCAAATCGTCTCCGGAATCCGCGTTGCAGAAAAACGTGGCCGAATTCGACTATGGTTGGATCGCTGGACCAATGCGCTTGTCGAGCACAATGTGTGCGTCAGTCGTGCAGTCGCCGAGTTCTCATCGCATCAGGGCGGGCTAAAATTTGAAAAAATCTCTGTGATTCCTAATGGTGTGGATACCGATCGTTTCCAGAATGCCGTAGCCACTAACTTGATAGAATTCGGCATCCCCCCACAAAATAAAACCGTCATTGCGGTTGGCCGTCTGGATCAGCAAAAGGCACCGGATTTACTGCTAAAGGCGGCCGAACATCTGATCCCGTTATATCAGGATTTGCATGTGCTGTTCGTTGGGAACGGTCCATTGATGCATGAAATGAAGCAGTGGGTCAGTCATCGAAACTTGACAGACAGAGTTCACTTTGCTGGCTGGCGGGCGGATGTCGCGGGATTACTGAAGGCGTCGAGGTGTCTTGTTCTACCATCACGATGGGAGGGGATGCCGAACGCAGTGCTCGAGGCTATGGCCGCTGGTTTGCCCGTAGTTGCAACTGATGTCGAAGGGATTGACGAACTAGTGCGGCCGAACGAAACCGGGCTGCTGATTCCAAGCGAATCGGCCCAAGAACTTGAAAAAGCCCTTTCGCAATTACTGGATAATCCTGAAAGCTCTCGAAAGATGGGAAACGCTGCACAATTCCTAGCAAAGACACGCTTTAATTTCGAAGCAATGGTCGATGCGTACGACACGTTGTACCGGTTGCTGCTCGAAAAATAACGACAACAAAGTCGTCGAATGGGCACATCGAAAATATTGCGAATTCTTCAATTCCAGTGGTGTCATACACCTGCGCGGAGTCACAGCGGTGAATTTCATCAAATCTCAGAATTAATGCTTGACCCTGAGAATCCGCTTGATACATTGGGGATTGGTGGTGAAATGTGGGGAAAAATGGCGACCGATGGCGCTTACCGGGACTTACTCGCGAAGCCTTGACGAAAAACGTCGTCTTGCCATCCCTAAACGATTGAGAGAAGACTTCGGCGACGAGAATTTGACGTGTCTTTACATTGCTCCCGGCACCGATCGGTCCCTGGCCCTTTATGCTCCCGTGGCCTTCGAACGTTTGGCAAAACGTCTAACTGGAAAATCGTCCAATCGTTCGAAAGTTCGCAATTACCTGCGATTGTTCTATTCTCGGGCGGAAAAAGTCGAATTGGACAGCCAGGGCCGTATTCGGATCCCGGATCGTCTGGCCGATTTTTCTCAACTCAAACGCGAAGCGGTCCTTTTGGGAGTGCACGATCATGCCGAAATCTGGGATCACGACCTCTGGGACACGTTCATGACAGAGCGAAATCGCGAATTCGACGAAATGGCCGAACAAGCATTCGAATAAAACGGCAAACGGCTACGATGTACCAATCAATTAACAGAAATGTCTCTACCTTTCAGTCAAATAGAGCACTGCGAGTCTTTCCGCTGCCTCATCGGGCTTCGCGGATCTGGCGCCCATGGAAGGGCTGCCTTGACTCAGGCGGGAGGATTGCTTTGACAATCTGACCGCTGTCATTCGCCTCGAATTGGTGGAATGGATGCCGCCCGAGGCGAATGATTTTGGACTTTCCAAATTTGGCACAAATACGTACAAATCCCGCGCTTCTCGTCTCCCAGTTGAATTCCTGATTCACCTCGTAATGGCATCTTTACACTTCGAACTACATTGCCCGACCTAAGATCGAGAAATTCATTTGACGAGCCTGCATGTGCCAGTGCTTGTGCGGGAAGTAATCGAGTTTCTCGATTTGCACTCAGGACATATCGTTGTTGACGGAACCGTAGGAACAGGAGGACACGGCCAAGCGATCCTAAAACGAATTGGTCCCACGGGAACGCTCATCGGACTTGACCGAGATCCCATGATGCTGGAGTTGGCATCGTCAGTTATTTCGGAGCCCAACTGTTACCTTCGCCACGCCAACTATGCTGACCTGTCCGAAGTCCTGGAAAAAATCAATGCTCTGGAAGGAACCGGTCTTCCAAAACGCCTCGTGGAACGTGGTGTCGATCGAATCTTGCTCGACTTGGGCCTTTCATCGAATCAGCTGGCCGATCCGGAGCGTGGCTTCAGCTTTAGTTCGACGGGCCCACTGGATCTACGCTATGATACGTCGCAAGGTGAGCCGGCCTGGCGGTATATCAAACGGCTCGACGAGCGAAAACTGGCGAATATCCTGTGGGATTACGGCGAAGAACGATTCAGTCGTCGAATTGCCCGCCAATTGGTTTCTAGACGTCGCGCAAGTCCGGTCCACACCGCAAGCGATTTGGTCGAAGTGGTGGCCGAAGCCATTCCAAACAGGTTCTTGCGACGCGCAAGAAAGCATCCAGCAACTCGCGTTTTTCAAGCACTTCGGATTGCAGTCAACGAAGAGTTGGCTCATCTGGAGTCCTCGCTGCAGCATAGTCTGTACGACTTGCTTTCGCCCACAGGACGATTGGTTGTTATCAGTTTTCATTCACTCGAAGACAGGCTGACTAAGCACGCATTTCGGGATAAAGAACGATGGGAAAACCTAACAAGAAAACCGGTCACGGCGACACCAGCCGAAAAACGGGAGAATTCGCGGTCACGCTCAGCGAAACTAAGAGCGGCAATGAAGAAATGACTGACCAGGAAGATTTCGACCATTACGACGAAACCGCGACTGGCGACGGCGACTTAACCGACAACGATTGGGGGTTTACATCCAGGAGTTCGAAGATGTCGAAGGAAGCCAAGATCGGACTGTCTTTGATTTTTGTCCTCGTGTGCGCCTTCGGATTCATCATCTACAAACGGCTCAACCCCGACGAACCACAGTGGGCAAATGTCGAGCCAATCAATTCGGCACCAGCCGATAGGACGACAGCACCCGTAGACGAGATAACACTGGAAGCTAACGAGGATCGACTAGACCCATTCGAGACACAAGGCAGTGATCACATCGATGGTTTCACTGACTCACACATTCGAACGGCCGTGAACAATTTCAGCGCCAGCAACAGACAAGTCAATGCCGCCGAATCTACGAATTCCGGTCCGTTCAATGCCGAAAATAACATGCAGAGGACGTATTCGAATCAGTTTCCGAGTCGCCCAGGTGCGACAAGGAAAATTGTTTCTGATTCCACGGATTCGCTCGACACAACATTTCCTACAGATCCACTCGAGAATACTTTTGGCTCAGAATCTACAACAACCGTCGACGCCAACACACGACCGGCGGTGACGTCTCAAAACGATGCGTCTAGTACCGAATTTGCAAACCAAACGGCGCCGCAAGACCTGAATATGACCAACTTGGGGATCGGATCAGGCCAACCCGACTTCAGTCTCGAGGAATCGGAAAAACCACAAATCTTGAAGTTCGGTTCGGATAACTTGAACGATGCCGACACAGGTCAATCAATGGAGATTGGACCAGAAGCATCAAATCCCTTGGTCGAAGACGATCTGTTTGGCTTACCTAGAAGCGAAGATTTTGGTGCCCAAATGGATCAACAAGATGTGCATTTTCCGAACACAACGACTGACACTTTTGGGAATCCGTTGTCTCCCGGTTCCGATGATTCAAACGACGATGTCAACGCGACACGTCAAAGGCTGGTAAAAAACGATCAGTTTTTTCGAGCCGATGAAGGCTTTGGAAACGAGGAACCCAATCGTGATCCGGTCCGGCAAGAGACGTTTGACGACAAGCGGTTTGGTGACTTTCTTCCGCTGCAAACCAGTCGTCAACAAGAAATTCGCAGCACGACTATTCAGCCCTCGATACCTCATTTCGGCGGCTCAACCGTACCGAATTCTGGCGAATACCAAGTGCAGCCGAACGATACTTACTGGATCATTTCGAAAAAAGTATACGGGACAGCACGCTACTTTCAGGCGCTGGCCCAGTACAACCAGCAGCGGATCTCGAATCCCCACCACATGCGGCCGGGATTGAAAATTCTGACACCGAGCCTCACGGACCTTGAGGAACGCTATCCGGAGCTGTTCGAGAGCCAACAGCCAACGACTTCACACATCCTGTCAGACACCGGTCAATCGCCTGCGGAGTCGATGTATCAACTGTCTGGATTGTTCTACGACCACACCAGCCAGCTCATGTACCGAGTCGGGTCTAAGGATACTCTGACCAGTATCTCAAAAGATCATCTAGGCCGAGCTTCCCGCTGGATTCAGATCTATCGATTGAACCAACATCGGCTGAAAAATCCGGACAAACTGAAAATCGGAACGGTGTTGCAAATGCCAGCGGATGCCAGCCGAGTGAAACTCGTGCGGATGCCTGGCGACATCCGATAATAGCGCTGCGATGTTTTTTCGATTCGGCAGTGTGATCGTCTTGGTAATGCTCGTAGCAGTGACTGGTGTTACATTAGAAAAGCGGACCTTGCGGTACCGTCGCGCTTTGAGTCACCAACATCACCGCAAAGAGATTCTGCTGGCTGCTCACACGAAGTTGCAAGTGGAGACCCAGCAGATGGGAGAACCGGTTCGATGATCGTGTCGCAAACTGTGCGAGCGGAAGTGGCTCAATGAATTGTCGAAGGTCCAATGACCAACGTCGTTTTGCGAGGCACCGGACAGAAAACCGTGCTGAATAACTACACAGTGTTCGGAAAAACCGGCACCTCGCAAAAACCTGACCCGGCAAACTCTTCGAAATGTTACGTCAGCTCGTTTGTTTGTAGTGCTCCCACAGCGAATCCAAAAATGCTGGCCTGATGGCCGTGGATGAGCTGTCTGTCGGCGAGAACTACTATGGCGGGTCGTTGCGGCTCCTGCCGCGGCGAGCCTGTTGCGGAAGACACTCATTTACCTGCGCGTTCACACCGACAAACCACTGCGTTCCGCCCGCCGTTAATCTTGAGCATTGTGAGGCATTGTAAGTTTATTGCGCTCATCTAGAATGGACTGCAGAGGACGCTACGTCCCCGCGAATGAAAATATTCGTTGGCGTAGTGAGGACTGTGATGCTGGTAGCGGTCCGACAAATGAGAGGATCCGATCATGGTCTTGCTTGAATTCAGTATGTCCCCCTTGAGCAAAGGCGAAAGCGTCAGCAAGTATGTGGCTAGGTCATTGGAGATCGTCGACTCCAGCGGCCTCGACTATCGTCTGCACGCGATGGGTACGGTCTTGGAAGGTGAATGGGACCAGGTTTTCGACGTCGTGAAGAGCTGTTACGAATCCATGAGCACCGATTGTGACCGTATTACCTGTACGATCAAAGTCGATGCCCGTAAAGGCGCTTCGGGACGATTATCTTCAAAAATAAAAAGTATTGAAGATACTCTGGGGCAAGGGTTGAAAACTACAGATTCGTAACGTTGGGCACTAGGAACTCACGATTGATTTGGAAAATTATTTCCGGATAGATCGAGCCTCGAAATAATGACCGATCCAGTCAGTATTCATAACGAGACGGCGGTGTCAGAGGGACTCATTAACCGATTCCATCAGGTCGTCGGTCATGATGGTTGCTTGTACGGCCCAGACGAACTGCTGGTTTACGAATGCGACGGCTACGTCGTTAATAAGAAAATTCCCGATGTCGTTTTATTGCCGACCTGCACAGAACAGGTCGTAAAGATCGTTAAGTTGTGCAACGAATTCGACGTCCCGTTTGTACCGCGAGGTGCCGGCACCAGTTTGGCGGGCGGGTGCCTGCCGGTCGGCGGGGGAGTGATGATTAGTCTGACACGTATGAAGCGAATCGTTGAAATCAACCTGCGTGATCGGTATGCGGTAGTCGAGCCGGGACTAGTCAATATTCACTTGACGCAGCAATTGAAGGACTCCGGCTACCACTATGCTCCTGATCCGTCCAGCCAGGGCGCGTGCACGATTGGTGGCAACGTTGCGACCAACTCGGGTGGACCGCACACGCTGAAATACGGAGTTACGGTTAACCATGTGTTGGGATTAGAAGTCGTAATGCCCGACAGTTCGGTAGTCACATTGGGAGGACCAACTCAGGATATGCCAGGTTATGATCTGCCCGGTCTGTTTGTTGGCAGCGAAGGCACGTTCGGAATCTGCACAAAGGTGGTCGTACGCATAACGCGCGATCCGGCCGCCTATCGAACTCTACTTGGTGTATTCGAAACCGTTCATGATGCTACACAAGCGATCAGCAACATCACTGGCAACGGAATCGTGCCGGCGGCTTTGGAAATGATGGATCAAGGAATCATCGAGGCTCTGGAAGCGGCCTTCGAATTCGGATTTCCCTTAGATGCCGGAGCTGTGTTACTGATCGAAGTCGACGGCCTAGAAGTAGCGGTTGAAGAGGAGGCGGAAAGAATTGTCAAACTCTGTCAAAACGCAGGAGCTCGAGAAGTCCGCCGTGCCCAATCCGAAAGTGAACGCCAATTACTTTGGAAATGCCGCAAGCGTGCTTTCGGTGCAATTGGGCGTCTGAGTCCCAGCTACTGCACTCAGGACGGAGTTGTACCACGCACCAAGCTTCCGGAAATCCTTGAATTCATATGTGAAAGTGGTGCCCGACACGGGATCCGCATCGTGAATGTGTTCCACGCTGGCGATGGTAACATCCACCCTATCTTGCTCTTCGATGAGCGTGATCAGGATCAAATCAAGCGTGTGCTCGCTGCCAGCGACGAAATCTTAAGCAAATGCCTAGAGTTGGGCGGCAGCGTCACAGGCGAACATGGAATCGGCGTCGAGAAAATAAATTTCATGGACAAAATGTTCACTTCGAATGACCTGGAAGTCATGGCAGCCGTCCGCAACGCATTTAATCCCGACGGACGCTGCAGTCCACGCAAGGTGCTACCCACGGCAGGTGCCTGCGGCATGGAAGAAATTGAAAAAATCCATCCTGGGCGAAAGGCAGCGCTATAGAAGTTGGATTGTCGCGCCTCTGTTTAGACAAGAACTTATGATGAGTCGGCTGACGCAAGTAAATTATAGTTTTTTCTCGGCTTTCGGGAATAATACTCTTTGGGAGCGGATCACCATATGATGACCACTATGGACAATTGCCAGTGCGTCTGTAACTTGGCTGATTTGATCGAAGAACATTACTCGTTGCTTTACCGTTATGCGTTTCGGCTGAGTGGATCGGTTGCGGACGCAGAGGATTTGACTCAGCAGACGTTTCTGATGGCTCAGCCGAAGCTGCATCAATTACGAGAGTCTTCTCACGCCAAGGCTTGGCTGTGTGCGATTGTTCGGAACGTTTTTCGGAAGAGTTTGCGACGCAATGGAAACTCGACAGTGCCGCTGGGGAGTATTTCCGAACCAGCATCGAATCTGCCCATTAATTCAATGGTCGATTTGGAAGAGATTCAGAACGCGTTGAACGAACTTTCGGAAGAGTTTCGTTCGCCACTCATCTTGTACTATTTCAGCGAATTCAGTTACAAAGAAATTTCCGAACAACTTGAGGTTCCGATGGGAACAGTGATGAGCCGCTTGGCTCGAGCCAAGGCATATTTGCGCAAGCGGCTTGAGCTGCGAGAGGAAGTCATCCAAGAAGATAGCAGAACAACCGTCGGTGTTAAATCGTGAAAGAATCATCAAATGGACTGCCGAACTGCACTTGAATTAGTCGAAGTTGTTCGACCCGACTCTGGCGACTTAGCGGAGTCAGAGTTGACATCGGCTGCTGCGCATTTGGAATCGTGCCGTCACTGTGCAAAAATCTTTCACGGTCGGAAAACTCTGGATCGACAACTTGGGCGAGTGATACGTGACGTGCCAGTCCCTTGGAATTTAAAAACAAACTTGCTAGCGACAGTGTCTGACCGTCCACTCGCATGGACTTGCCAAGACGACAATAGCACGTCCTATGTCGGAAGCAATGCCGAAATCGACACTGGTACCAAGTCGGTCCAGTCGCTGCCCACTTCCCCGCCGGTCTCCATACATTGCCGACGATGGTTTCGTCTTACCGTTGCGATTGTTGTATGTCTTGCCGTGGTGTTTGTCGCGTGGTATTCACCTTTTTGGCCCGAATCAAGTTTGACGCTGGCAAAACTTGAACAAGAGACAGATTTGCATCTTGATCAGTATGCAGATTTCGACGGTAGTTTTCGCGCCAATCTGCCTTCTGGTTGGTCCGACCTTCGTAGTTTGCGCGTAGTGCGTCCAAAGGGATTACAGCTTAGCGGCAGTGATCATGTCGCAGCTCTTTACGGTTTTCAGTTGCAGGAAATGAGGCGACCAATCGACGGTGTACTACTTGTCATCGAACAATCACGGGTGGTGGAACCGCCAAACATCTTCACTTTCATATCCGCAACGACTCGCTATCCGCAACGCTCAACTGCCGTGGCCGCTTGGACCGAAGGCGGTTTGGTTTATATCTGCTTTGTGCAGGGTGGTGGGAGTGAAATCGAGGCACTCCAGCAGGAATTTGCAATCATGCCCACGTGACTCGAAGCGAAACCTCGTCTACGAAAGTGCGCTACAAGAATTTGAGACGTGTCGGCACCCAGTGCGGTACTTCCGAGTCAGCGGTCACAGAATGGACCGGATCTTTTCTACGAATTCCACATTCGTGGGGAAGCGTTCCAGCGTGCGGATCAACTGCTCCATCGCTTCGACCGGACTTAGCGAAATCAGGCTACGACGAAGCATCGTGATGCCTTCCATCACATCAGGCGAGAATAGTTTCTCCTCGTGCCGTGTGCCGGACTTGGTAATGTCGATCGCCGGCCAAATTCTACGGTCGGCCAGATCGCGACTCAGGACCAACTCCATGTTGCCCGTACCTTTGAATTCTTGAAAGATGGCGTCATCCATTCGGCTGCCTGTGTCGATCAAGGCGGTCGCCGTGACGGTCAATGAACCACCTTCATCGAAACGCCGCGCCGTGCCAAACATTTTTCGCGGCACTTCCAGTGCTTTGATATCCAAGCCGCCCGTCATTGTGCGACCCGTGTTACCGATCCACTTGTTGAACGCTCGTGCCGTACGTGTAATGCTGTCCATAAGGATGAAGACGTCGCGTCCCATTTCCGCCAGTCGCTTCCCACGTTCAATAATCAATTGGCTGATTCGCACGTGGCTTTCGATTTCGCGGTCCATCGACGACGCGACCACTTCGCCCTTGATTGTCCGCCGCATTTCCGTCACTTCTTCAGGTCGTTCGTCAATGAGCAACACTATTAGATCGACTTCTGGGTGGTTGGTGCTGACCGCATTGGCGATTTCTTGCAAAAGCATTGTCTTGCCGGTCCGAGGCGGTGCCACCAGCAACGCGCGTTGTCCCTTGCCGATCGGCGTCAGCAAATCCATGACGCGCATCGTGATCGGGGTGGGGCCGGTCTCCAAAGAAATCTTTTCAAAGGGCGTGACCGGAGTTAAGTCGTCGAAGAATTTGACGTTTTGATACTCTTCTAGTTCCAGCCCATCAACGGTTGCGATGGCCTTAAGTCGCGGGCCTTGCCCCTTGGAGCCTGGACCAACTTCGCCGCGGATCAAAACGCCTTCACGCAGCCTGTATTTCTCAATGACAGAACTGGACACGAATGCGTCGATGTCCTGCGCGGCATAGTTCTTCTGCGGGTCACGGAGAAAACCATAACCTTTCGGGTGCAATTCAAGGACACCGTCGATAGTACCGCTGATTTCTTGCCCGTTCTGCCCCGACACTTGTGGCCGCCGCGACCGCGAGCGTCCCCTGGATTGGGATTGGTTGTGGGACTGGGACCGACCAGACGTGGGGACACCGCGGCGTCTGCGGCGGCGCCGCCGCCGTATGTTTGAGTCACCATGTTGCGATTCGGATCGTCCCGACTCACCCTCTCCGTCCACTTGCACCATTTTGCCTCGCGACGGTGTGTCGGCGTCCGATTGATCCTCGGACTTCTCGCTTTCGCGATTCTCGTTTACGTCCGATGGCGTTGCATCTTTGTTGACGGTTATCTCGCCGTGTTGCAGTTCATCGGCGATCTTTTTTTCAGTCATTGACATATTCCGTTTTTTCAGTTCGGTCCGAAGATTGCGAAACGAGAATTCATCCGACGACACGAGTTCCAAATGATGAAAAACGCCATCGTCCCAAGTCGGACCGAACGATTACTAGAATTCGTTCAATCCTTACCTGAAGCAGTTTTGCGAACAAGCGGTCGTTTCAACACAGGGCGAATGCGATTACACTTGAATCCCCTCACCACAACTCAACGATCCTTTCAGGTTCGCTTGTTCCGAATTGTTGAAAACAGCACTAATTTATGTTGAATGGCTGCAAGCAACACACTTATCGTGAAAGTCCACAGGACAATTGATTCCGCAACTTATATTTCATTTCGGTCGCAAGTGCTGTTGTGGCGTGAGGGTCTCGAAAACGCACCGAACAGAAATTCATTGCAGACCGAACCGTCCACAACAGGCTGACGAATTCAGCTTCCGAATTTCCAAGAAGATATGCGGAGCCGCAGACCAATCGAACCGAGCGCTTGGTTACAGTTCCGTCCTTCCACAGGTCCAGTCAATACCGAACGTCCGTTTGTCGCGGGATCTACGGAAGTCAGTGTGTCGCTGAAAACTCGCAAACAGCTAGTTTATCAAACGCCCCTGTCAGTCGTACTTCACAAATGACCGGAAACCAGATCCACCTAGGAACGACAAATCTAAACGCAGCTGATCCCGACGATTCACTGCCTCGATACACGGTTCTTAAGCGAGTGGCTCCCATTCGCAGGTGGGGAAAAGTCTTTCTCGAGAGCCTACCCTTCGCTCGTTCCCCGGCGAGACTTACTTTATTCATTGACCGAGAATTCAGCACTGTGAGCAAGGATCCCAGGCTCCAAGACTCTATGTATCATAACTTCCCCACTGATTGTGTCAATTCAACTCCTGAGGCTTTACCCGTATTTTTTTGTTTTTCACTCAATCGTGGCGCCGGTCCGTTTCGTGTGATAGTCTGGACACTTGGTAGCGTCAGGACCAACCAAACCGATTCTACATACCGATTAGTATGTTCGACAAACGTCTGTCAGACAAAGAGTTTAAATTACCACAGAGACTCCATGATAGGAGATCTTATCGAGAGCTGTGTAGGGATTGATGAATTCCCAGTACCAGAACGTGTGGATCTAGTTTCGAAATTCCTTCACAGATCCTATTCACCCTCTCCCTGTTTTTGTGTCCGGCTGTTGCCGCTGTGATTTATTCGATCACGACACTCACCCAGCCGCCGAGTGTCTTGATTTGTGCGATGGCGACGTCGACAGATTCCAAACCGTCACGTTCGACCGAAATGAAGCGGTCTAGCTTTCGTTCTGGCAAGGCCGATTGAATCTTTTTGCGAACGACCCCGGCACGGGCGATTTGGACGAATCGATTTTTAGGACGCTCGACCGGTGAAACCGAAACTGTCCCTCGTTTGATCACAATGTCGTCGCCTTCGACTGAGAATTCAAGCGGCACCGTAATTTTCTGGGTCGGTATGTCGTCCTTGCCTTCTTCCTGCTTCAATCCAGTGCGAATGATTAACGACAAGCTTCCATCTTCGATGTGGATCCGAATTGGATCGGATGCTGGGAAAACCAGCGTTGTCGGCTGTTTGTCGTCAGAATCATCATCATCGGCGTCCTTGGATTCGTTGGCCTGGAATTTTACATCGCGACCAACTGTCTTCGTAAGCAACGTTTCCAATTTTCTCTTCAGCTCGTCTTCGGTCACGGTCCGTCCGGCCAGTTCCATGCGGTCGAGGCTGTTATTTAGCAGGCTTTCATGCAAGTGGATGACAATTCCCTTCGTCGACGTCAGTGTCGTGTTGGGTCGGTCACCTGACAACTCGTCCGTTTCCATCAAGCGGGTGCTGATCCACAATTTTGTCTCGGATGTACGGAAGTGCTTTTCGGACGGGTACAAGTTCAGTTCACGCAAGGGAGCGTTCACCCGTTCGTCTAACTGAACGTTGGCGTCGCCAAATTCTTCGTCGACAGCCTTGTTGAACTTAGGAATCACCTTGCGCGACACGCGGTCGACAGCGATGGCTTCCGACTGGCCTCGTCTTCGCCGTGCTTCACTGACGGCATAACTATCGAAAAACGATCCGAAAATTGGAATTCCGCTGACCTTTGTCCGGGCGCCAGTTGTCGTGTTGCTTGGATTTACCGAAATCGTGGCCGGATGTGTCTTAAACTTGTCTCCGTCGAAGGAGACTTCTTTCGTTGCCAAGAAACTGTGGTAACCTGATGTGTAAATTGTCGCTTGCTCTGTAACCCCCTGCGTGTCTGATTCAGTGACGCCGTCTAGTGTAACGTGGAAGCGTGCACCAACGTCACTTGGCTTCAGATCAATGCCAACTGTGGCCTTGGTTGTCTGCTCGCCATAAATATCGGCTCCCAAAACGTAATCGCGGACCGGACCTTCTTCTGTACGGACTTTAGCCATCATTCGAGATAGGAACGCCTCGGAAGCCACGACCTTCAGATTGTAATTGAAATAGTGCGTGCGCATCGCATCAGTGATTCGTTGGCCACCATCAGGTGCGAGATCGCAAATTTGGCCGTATGCTTTTCGTGCCATGATTGCGGCAGCACTGCTGTTGTCTCTTTCGTAGTCTTCCAGAGCACCGATAAGACGTGCTAACGACTCGCGTAGTGTCGAACGATCAGTTGACTTGGTCTTTTCTTGAGCAAGTGTCAGGTAGGTGTCCAGTGATCGTTCCAATGAGGCGAATGGGCTTTGGCTCAGAAATCTGCGCTGAGTGTCATCCAGAGCTCCGTCCATTTCCTTAAACTTGCGTTGTACGCCGAGCAAGACGGGAATGGACGGCTGGGATGAAACCGTCTGCACAATCGCCGCACTGACTTGCTTAGCACGCACGTACGTAAGCCATCTGCTTCCGTTCGCCATCGGCCGCAAGTACACACTCAGGTTTTCGACTGCCTTGTTCAACGCACGACGAGCAGACTCCAACCGGGCAACTTTTTCCGATTCGGAAGTATTGTCGAGTGTATCGAGTGTTGCCGTGGCGATGTCCACGCGGCGAGCTATTCGACCGTGCAACGTATAAAGCGGATCAAAAATGCTCCGGTACCGGATATCAGCAAGTGAGGTTTCCATCACTTTCAGCCTGGATTTTAACTTAGCGATCACCTCTCGTTGCCCCGCGACATCCAAGTTTTTATTTTCGTAAAGTTCGGCGACTGTTCCGGCGACGTCTTCGCTCCACTCCTTCCAGTTTCCGTCTAAAACCGCAAATGCCTCCGCGGAAAGATCTTCGGGAACTTCGGTGGAAAGAATGCCACGCAGACCATTTTTGGACGATCCAGGTCCATGCATAGGATCATCAACGGCCCACACCGTCGTCGCGGCAAGAATAATAAAACCACTGAATAAGATGGACTTTCTGGCCCAGAAAATCTTGCGGACATCGGTTCCAGTTTGTTGCATCACTGCTTGACTCCATTTAATCTTTTGTTCCACGTTCGAAGAACGCAAAGCATGGTTCGCGATTTGTGCAGCATTCTAAACCAACTCGTGGTTTACTGGCACAGCTCTAGTCTTCCAATATCGACAGGCAGACTCGGCCTTCCACTCTTTATTTTTTTCTCACCAGTTGTTTCTCGAGTCCTAAAAAAACTATTCCTGTGGCCACAGTGAACGATTGGGCATTTGCCAAGTTTTCTGTTCACCTGGGAACCCTAGGAAAACTGTGCAGCTCAGAGTTTCAGATTTATGTAAAGACTGAAGGACGACTCCTTCAGTCTTTACCCGGTCCGTATGTCCGATGAGCTAATCTGCGCAGTCTAATAGCCATGCATTGTTCGTGAAATTGAATTCTCTGGTAGCGTTTTCCAGTTTTTCTTGGGTTCTCTGGTCAATACAATCGGAATTGATCATCATTGTACTGGCCGCGGGGCCTGGACTTAGCCGTCACGCTTCGCTTGATCAGCTTCTTCACGTGGTGCGTAACAGCTGCTTTTTTCGAGTTTTAGCACGCTTGCCGGCCGCATGCACTTCGCTCGCTCAATTTCGCGACCAGAGGGAACTGCTTTTGTGCCGATGAATTCAAGTCTCAATGCATCTGGCTTGGACAACCTAACGCCAAGTCAGCAGCAGGTCGTCACTCATTTTCACGGTCCACTGCTTGTATTGGCAGGTCCTGGGTCGGGGAAAACTCGCGTTATTACTCGGAGGATCGCCCTGTTGATTGAACGGGGAATTGATCCACGGAAGATTTTGGCCATCACGTTCACGAATAAAGCTGCAGATGAAATGTTTGAACGAGTCGTCCGCCTTTTGCCAGGTTGCCGCGTTTGGATCAGTACGTTTCATCGATTTTGCGCTCGATTACTGCGCGCCAAGGCTGAATTTGTTGGTCTGAAATCAAACTTCTCCATCTTCGACACCGCTGATCAACGACAGCTTATTCGGCAGGTCTTGCGTCAACTAGACATTGATGCGAGTCATTTTCCAGCGGGGAAGATCGCTGCTCGCATTAGCCGGGCAAAAAATGACATGCAGACAGCGGAACAATGCGTCCGATCGTTCCAGGATTCAGTCGGCGACCACACACAGGCCGTTATGGCCCGAGTGTATCCCGAGTATCAGAAATTACTGCTGAAATCAAACGCCGTCGACTTCGACGATTTGCTGCTGCACGTCGTCACGCTGCTGACCGAAAACGTTGAACTGCGCCGCGAAATGGACGAACGGTATGAATTTGTTCTAGTAGACGAATACCAGGACACGAACTTGGCGCAGTACCGGATCGTGACTGCTCTGTCTCGCGACCATCCCAATTTGTGCGTCACTGGCGATCCAGATCAATCCATCTACGGCTGGCGGGGCGCCCAGATAGGCAACATTTTACGTTTTGAGTCCGATTTTCCCAGTGCTAAGGTCGTTCGGCTGGAACAGAATTTCCGCAGCACCAAACAGATTCTGCGGGCCGCCGACCGTTTGATTACCCACAATCGTTATCGCAAGGACAAGAGGCTGGTAACTGACAACCAACTGGGTACGCCGGTCCAGTTATGTTGCTTTCGCGACGGCAGACACGAGGCTGATTGGATCGGGCGAAAAATCCGCGAGTGCGTCGAATCGGGCGAATTCCAGTGGTCCGATTGTTCTGTATTCTACCGGGTCAACGCCCTTTCACGTGAACTCGAAATTGGATTCACGCGGCAGCGCATCCCATATCAGGTTACCACCGGAGTCGCCTTTTATGAGCGTGCCGAAATCAAGGATTTGCTGGCCTACCTGCGGATTATTGAAAACGCGGCCGATCAAACGGCATTTCAACGGATCGTCAATAAGCCATCCCGAGGAATTGGCAAGAAGACGCGCGGCAAGCTCGTCGCTTGGGCCGATTCTCAGAGTCTAACTTTTCTGGAAGCATGTCGGCGTGCGGATGAGATCCCAGATTTATCGCCCCGCGCCATGAAGGCGGTCAAGTCGTTCGCAAGGTTGATGGCCGAGTTGTCATTGGACGAAGTCGGCTCGATCCAAGAACTATTGGAAAAGATCATTCAGCGCACTCGCTACACCAAAGGCTGGGAGGACAGCTTGTCGGAGAAGGACATCCAGTGTTCGGCCAACATTGACGAACTTCTGTCTGCCGCGCACCAATACGACGAAATGTATGAAGAGGAGTGGTCGCTTGAAGGGTTTTTGGAAACGGCCAGCTTGGCGTCAGACGTAGATAGTGTGGATAAATCGGCTGGTAAAGTCACCCTGATGACACTGCACGCAGCCAAAGGCTTGGAATTCTCCGTCGTATTCATCGTGGCCGTTGAACATAACGTGATCCCGCACGAACGCTCTCTGCATGACGGCAACTTGCGTGAATTGGAGGAAGAACGTCGATTGCTATTCGTCGGCATGACACGGGCCAAGGAACAACTTTATCTGACTCATACCATCCAGCGCAAAAGCTACGGCCGAAAACTGTATACGATTCCCAGCGAATTCATTGCGGAAACGGAACTTGTCCAAACGGATTATTCAAAAGACGTTGAGCAAACGACATTCGGCGAATCGGAGTCGTCAACTAGTACGAATTTTGTTGATGACGCGTCTTCAAACAA
>CAUZSN010000011.1:0-42130 GCA_963582345.1 Planctomycetota bacterium | reverse complement strand
GAACCCGACAAATCCAGCTTGTGCGAGCACCTCGACCAGCCGCTGGACAGCTGCCATTTGAGCTACGGCCGGCGGTCCCATTCCTCCATGAAGGAATATAACCGCTGGAAACGGACCAACCCCATTGGGCACGGCAAGGTGCCCCTTAAAGCGACTTGAACCCGATTGAAAAACCACCTCTTTTGCAAGCAATGTTGGACAGTCGCCGGTGCCCGCTACGACCATGAACGTAAGCGACAAGACTATGTTGAACCGGTTCATGAACGATTGCCCTCAGACGATTTGATCAGAGTGTGAACCACCCAAGTAATTCCCCTAGAAATTCAACTCCACCGATCGCCGGAAGTTCCACCGTTATATGTCCGGTGTTGCTTCGTGAAGTTCGAATATCGGTCGCAAAAAGTTGTTTTTCTTATGATCCCAGCACTAGAAACAAATAACTCTTTATTCATCGAACTTGTCGACTAGGATCGCGGTGATTTCCGTAACTCTTTCGCAGATCGATTTGGAGCTGCCGTTCACGTTGCTTTGGGTCGGTAATGCGGAAGTCTCTGTGCCTATCCTGGACTTTCCAGACTCGGCCGTTCGAACGCATATAAAGCCTGCGCTGCTCGTGTCGGCTGAGCGGGCGAGCTCCCACGCGGCCGAAGACGGCGATTTGGTTGCCCGATTCGTCAACCGCTCGGTCTCGGTCAATGCCTTTCGAAATCGCCAGTGCATGGCCGCCTTTCGGGATCTTCATCGTCGCGATCAATTGCGGCATGGGCCGAGGGCTGAAGCCATCGTAGCCCAATACCTCGGGTGATGTGAGCTGAACGACCCGCAAACCATTGTGGCCGTCCGCTAGGTAAGCAAATTCGCTAGCATAGGCGATGCCCAGCTTGACATCATGTACGTCGTTTATAATACCGTTTGCGTCAAAAACCTGATCGACCTTTGGTTCACGTGGATCCTTAATGTCCAAGATAACTAATCCGTATGTGCCGGCGGCGACGTAGGCGTACGTCCTCGCCAGATAAATGTTGTGGGCTGCGGGCAATTTCAAATAGCTGACCGGTTTCGGGTGGGCTAGGTCGGTTGTGTCGATCACCTTCACGCCATCATTGTCGCATACAAATCCATAACGGAATTGGACCTGCACAGCATGCGGATGATCCAAGAATTCGTCGCCCAAGATGCTAGTCACTTTCGGTCTCAAGGGATTGTTCAGATCGACAACGACCAACCCGGCATCGCAGCAAATGTACGCGTAGGTCCCGACGATTGTGATTTTCCGGGCTCCTGAGAGGATTTCGTCTGGATTGAAGGTCAAAGCACGTTTGACATAGTTATTCGTCGGGTTGCCGTCCAGCAATGTCCCGGCCCCAATCAGAATGAGTCCCTCGTATTTGTCCACCACGTAAATGAATGCGTACAGCAAATGGACGTCCGCCTCATGGTTTTCCGGTTGATGCGTTCGTGTAGGATCAGGGGTAATCGTCGTCGGGGCAGCGACATCGGTACAATATTTCGTTCTCACATAGAGTCGTTGTCCGATTGGAGAAACCGGCGCAGTCGTGATTCGTTCGGCGAAAGCCTTATTATCGATAAAGGCCACGTCGAAGATACGCATACCGGCTTTGCCACAGGCCGCGTACAGGTATTCTCCTCGAAGCTGCACGTTATGAATGTACGGTTGCCGGTGTGGACGGATAATATTCTCGACAATGTCATTACCAGGATGCTCGTGCGCGTGTTGCAACTCCCGGCCGTGTGTCACGTGCTCCTTAAAGTCCTTTGGAAATGCCAAACTGTGCAAATGGCTACCGATGACTGCCTGCGGCTCATCTCTCCGAGTGACGACAGCCGCATGGACGCCATGATCTCCGCAAGCGATCCAACAATAACGTCCAATGAAATTCAAATAGTTCGTCCCCTGCATCAACAGCTGGGCCATGAGGGCGTTGTTGTCTTCGTTGTGCGAGACGTGGCAATCTGAGCACATTTTCGTCTCGCCCTTCCCCCGAACGGTATGCGGGACGTTGGTGCTGAAAGCGATGCCGCTCATGCCTTCGGCTGAAATCGTTTGTTGCTGGACATAACTTGACTCGCGATTTGCGTTGTACGAACCGACATGGATGGCACACGAGGAACGCGCCGGGCCAATGCGATTTCCAGTAACGTTGCCGTCACGCGCCAGCATATAGACATCATCTCGCAGCGTTTGGAAGTTGTAGGCCACGTAGTTCTTGGTCACGTCACCTTCACCGTGCAGCTCGGGCAACTTCATGTTCGCTTTCTGAGGAAGATGGCAGCCGTAGCAACTGGGGTTCCACGACGAATGACATGCAATACAACTCATATTGCTATTGGCGTGTGCACAATCCTTGGAGTCTTGGGGGGCGTCGCCCCAAATAAATTTGCCATTTGCATCGAAGCGGACCGTTTTGGCAAGTGCGGCTAGGGCATTGTAATCGGGATTATTGGGGTCAATGACGTCGGCAACCTGGGAGATTCTCCAACTCAGGCCCGCTTCGACCATCGAGTTCTGCACGATCGTGCCATCGTCGCGGACCTCGAAACGTCGTTCACCAAACGGCGTGCGCATGTTGGAAAGGCGTCGCCCGATCGGTTTACGATCCGGGCCTTCCTTCGCGGCCGGCCCGGTAGTCCGTAGATTGGCCCGCCGGTCAATTGTCCCATGGCAATCGACACACTGGATTTCGATCGCTGCACGAACTTCGCCGTACAGCTTTGTGTCGCCGTGGACGTCCTGGAGAAAATGACAGTCCACACAGTGCATTCCTCTTTCCAGATGGATGTCCAGCAAATGCACGGGAACACGTTCATACTGCTTGCGCAAAGTTTCTTCCGCCTTCCGCAAGGCTTCTAAGTCTTCGGCAACCCAAGTCCTTTTTGGAAGAGGTTTTCTCTCTTCTTGCAGTGCCGAAAGGTAAAGTTTCTTTACGTCTTCCGGATATTTGATTGCCTTTGCTAGCAATTCGGTAGTTGAATGCAGGATCGGCTCACCACGACTGTCCAGCAGTTTTCCTTGACGATCTTTTTTAAAAACGGCGCTGAACGTCCAACCATGGCCGTGAAAGTCGGCAAACTGTCGATGCTTGAACTGAGGATTCAATTCC
Source organism: Planctomycetota bacterium (assembly GCA_963582345.1). Classification (GTDB taxonomy): domain Bacteria; phylum Planctomycetota; class Planctomycetia; order Planctomycetales; family Planctomycetaceae; genus CAUZSN01. The sequence goes on along the minus strand of CAUZSN010000011.1, from coordinate 39,008 downwards.
CAAACACGTGCCAGAAATTCCGGATCGGTCATCCTGGTGCGAGCGTTGCCGTCGTTGAGACTCGACATCTGTGAGTGAACAAACTGTTCCGCTGATAGATCCTTTTGTCGACTCGGATACAGAAATTTTCCGTCTGACTCCTGGTCCCACCACATATAACCCAAGTAGCTATTCATCACGCTGGTTCCCGGATGGATGTGGCAAACGATACATTGGCTGGTAGGGATCGCGCGTGTAAATCGGTGTGCTATTGGATGTCCCGATTCATTCTTAGGGATTGTTGGGTCAGCTGATTTCACGAAACCACCGTCGGCTTTGGCCGCATAACCGCGGTTTCCGAATTTGGCATACGGACCAGAATGGACGGGCGATCGATCGTTGGCATAAATCATGTGGCAGGCGGTGCAGCCGCTGGAACGATAGTCTCCTGGATGGTCGTTGGTGCCCAGAAAGTTCAGGGTAGGATCCAAGAGTCGTGTCTTTGCCAAACCGACGAAGACAGGATCAGTGCGATTCAGCGTGCCCAAACCGCGGTTGCTCAATCGCGCTCGCGGGCGACCTGGCTCTTCCAAGCGTTCCGGAATTCCGACCTCAAATTGGAAACGGCCGCCTCGTTCAAAAATCCTCAGAACATTACCGGGATGAGTGATTTGAAAGCGAGGCAACGGTTCCAGAAATGGCAGAACACCTTTTCTCTCGATCTGATCCTTGGTAGGCGGAGGCACGGTTTGGATTCGTTGCGGTTTCCCGTACATGCTGTAGCTTTCCCCATACCGCGGCCACTTATGCGAAACGGCCCCATTGTTGTAAAGAGCAGCTCCCCACAGCATACAGCCGTGCGTCATCATGCTCTTTTTGACCTGCAGCGTTTCCTTTGGATGGCAGTTTGTGGTACCGCAGCTTAAATGGGCAATCCGCAAGTCTCCAGGATTAACGAAACGGATGAATTCGTGCCTCTCGTGGTTCAACAGTGTGTACGAGCGAACCGGGTTTGCCGACGATGTCCAGGCATTCGAAAATCGAGGAAAAACATGGGCGGCGGCATATTCGGCAGTTGCTGCATCTCCGCCATGGCAATCTGTGCAGCCGAGCTGAACCGTTGGTTTCATATGTGGATCGTGCGAGTCTTTATGGCACTGAATGCAGCCCCAACTCTTTTCGACCGCTTGCGCAGCGGATTGTTTGAATATGAGCAAGGAAACAACAAACAGAAGAACCGAACGGGTCCTTTGGTGCATTGAATTCAGACCTCTATGGATGACTCGAAATTGTCGGGTCGATGGACTAGGCCTCACTGTAACGAAACTGCAGACAATGGATTTGAATGTAAGCTCAATACGTCAAAAACACCTCAAGGAAACCAGCATGCATTGCCTCGGATGTGTCATTGAATTCGTTATACAAATCTTTAAATCCATCGCCGGGCAACAGGGCCGCGAATCCGACTAGGACGATCATGTTGTCGTTGTGGAACGGACGGTACTCAACGCCCAGATTCAGGTCGATGCCGATCTCTGGATCTATTTTATCTTGAAACGTAAAGGTTTCTAATATTTCGGTCTTGTCAAAATATAGGTAGTTTGCGTTTGTGATGACTTTCAATTTTGGCGTGATGTCGGCGTCGAATCCGATATTAAACAGAAACAATCCAGGATTCGTGAAGTTGCTTTGTCCCTGGCTCTTGCTGGATCGCAGATCGGGGATGATACTCCTGTCGTTCACCAGCCGAATGCCGAACAGTTGGATCGCCTGCCGCTGCCAGTAGCTGAATTCACCTCCAGCGAAGTTGGGATTGTCGAAGATAGAATCGAAGCCTTCGCCTTTATCGTCATTGGCATCGTCGTCGCCCGACGCCCAGAAGAACGACGTGCGGAATCGTGCCCAATCGCGATCATAAGATAACTCGATGGCCGCCATCGTGGCATTAATGTCCAACTCGCGCCCGCCGATCGGGTTCAAGCTGTCTCGACCGGTGACCCAATAGAATTGGTTGCTGACATTGATTCGGCGAATATGGCCGTCGCCCGCAATGCCGAAGTAGTAGGTTTCGACCGAATGCGGCTGAAACACGCCCGCCGGATCGGGTCGGATCAAAAAGTCGTTTTTATCGAACTTGAAGCCAGGCCTGTCCAGGTTGTAGTGAAAACTAGCTTGCGCTGTATAGCCAGGGAACAGAAAATCCTGGCGATAATAATTGACGACCACTATATTTTGGTCTCGGTCGTCCATGGTATTTAATTGGCTATTCGTTTCTTTCTCCTGCTGATCGAACCAGATGACGTTGAACTGGTCACGGTTTGAGAATCTGGTGCCGAACAACCGGATAGCTCGGTTGGTATCACTGAAGATGAAGCCGCGAAAATCACTGGTGAAAAACTGCGAACCGGCGCGCACGGACATGAAATCATAGTTAGGACTCAAGTCGGCGAGCTTGGCTTCGACAAACCATTCTTCCAACGCGACGTCGTCACGGAATCGAGTCGTACCGTGTCTGACGTCCGGATTGACAATGGCCAACTCCCCGACGTCGAGGTAATTCATGTTGAAAACGGGGGTGAGACGAATTTGCCAATCTAATGGTTTAAAGGCCGCCTGATTGCCATGGAACAGGTCAAATCGGACCTTGTAGAACTGGGTCAGGAAGAACTGTCGCGGATCGCCGAAGAATTCTTCTTCGAACGGATTGAACGTGCTTTCAAATGGAGTGGTCGCCGTGGGAACCTCACGATATTCGAATAGCGACAGGCTGGTCGCCGTAATGTTCAAAAACGTGTGCTGCCCGACGATAGGATAATCCCCTTTCAGCACGTTCTGGTTGTAGGGGTCCCACCAATGCCCTTCGACACCGGGATAGTCGTCCAGCCAAGGATGCCCTTTGCTGTAGCGATCCCAAACTGGGAATCCGGTGCGCCAACGATCTTCCATCGGAGCGAAATGACTGTCTTGCTGCGTTTTCATCGGTAGGATTCCGGATTCTCCTGTGAAGCCGAAGGGTGCTTCAATCTTCGGCAATAGCAGCGGTTCGAACTGGTCGTAGTTGTAAGGAGTTACCTGTTCGACCGAAGGTGGCTCGAGCGATGGACGATCTGGACGGCGCAGAATATTTGATCGTTGTGCCCCGTTTTTGTATTGAACTGGATGCGTTACCGATTTTTTAAAGTTGAACAGTTGCGCGATCCATCGTTTCTTCTGGTTCCCCTGATTCGCAACCTCTTGAGCTTCGGAAACTGCCGTCATTGACCAGAAAATGTTGACTGTCAACACCCACGGGAATGCGAAAGCCACCAGAATTCTCCATCTATTGGAATCGCGCAGGACGTACGAACGCCGGGTGACGACAGCAATGAAACGCTGCGTCGATCTCAGAAAATGATAGCTGAACCAGCTTGTTCGTCGTTCGTTCGGCAGCACGGGAAAGTCCCGGGTTATATCCGTATGTGTTTGACCCCAACCAGACACGCTACTGGCGCCAAGCGTACGGACAGCGCGTCCGGCCTTTACCGGTCGTACTGAATATATCGGTCAGTGAAAACTAGAAACTTGGGTCATAAGATCCGGTTCACCTGAACTCGGAGTAAATCCTGCTCCCAGTCGGAAAATCAAATGGAAGACTGGGAAGAGTAGGGAACTCTTGGCGTTAAAATGACTGAACACGATCGCATGATCCGGTTTTGCGGAAAATTCCGGTTGAGAGTCAAAATTCTATTTGACTTATGCTACGGATTATTCCGATTTTTAAGACGGAGAACCACGAGTTGTGGTCTTAATAGGACAGCCTTTTCCAAGCCGTCCTACCGCAAAATGGCGCACAGAGTGTGCCGGATATATTGGGAGAATACCCTGTGGCTTGGCTGGATCGATCATGGCAACTACCGGTTGCGAAGCAGTCGAAGGCCACGCGCCGTGAACGGCGACGTTTCGCCATGTCGAAAATCGAAGTCCTGGAGCCGCGGTTCTGCCTGGGCAATCTAATGGCTCCAATCCCTGGTGCTGGGGAGGGCGATCCTGTGGAGACTCCCGTTGGTGCCAGCGAGGTCTTGATCGACATCCCCAACGATCAGCTGAACCCGGAAGATGCCGTTCCGGATCGCGACCGTGATTTGGAAAAACAAACCGATGAGAATTATGAAGCCTCATCGAGCAAACAACGAGAACCGACTCAAGATGATGTGACCGACTCAACTCCGACTGAATCGGATGATGGCATCGTCCATGAAATTGAACCTTCAATTGTTGAGGCAGTGCCAGCTAATCCAGTAGATTTTGATCTCGTCGAATATTCAGAAGATGCGACAGATGAAACTGATGAATCCGATTCAGAAAAATCAGATTCATCGCGAGTTCCGCCACTTCCCAGGATGGAGAAACAGGACGGACTTCGCGAACTGAACAGCAATGATGGTGACGGAGGACCCCTGGGACATTCAAGCGGCGAAGGCAGTGGTCCGTTAAACTCCGTCGTCTCCACATCTCACACTGCAAATCAAGCAGGACAAAGTACTGGGATTGCGACAAACAGCATCTCTGCTGCAGCCGCAGCTCGCAGTATTCACAATGTTGTATCAGGATCGGATTCTTCTCAGTCAGAACAGGCACAGACTACCGACAATTCAACCAATCCAAGCGGTACCAGCGCCAATCCACAACCGGCAAGTGCTCAGAACTTCGCTTGGTCGAACGCGGCTCAACCGGTAACAGTCCGATATGATTTTCGTCCGCAAGACCAATTCGCCAACCAGATCACGACCGCTCAAAAAAACCGCGCCGTCGACGCGTTGGGTGCTTGGACGGCGGCGACGAATGGCAAACTCGTTTTCGTGCAAGACATCAGCTCGCCAGCGGAACACATCATCAATATCGGTACAGGCGATTTGGCGGCGGTCGGTTATAAGAGCAACGCGGAAGGCACACTCAGCGTCGGCGGCGGAATGTTGGTACAACAACAGGATGGCAACAAAATCGTCGGCGGTATGGCATGGCTCGACAACGCGGAAACGTGGGACACAATCGTCGACAACGGCGACCCATCGGGCACTTTTGATTACTACACAGCCGTTGCTCACGAGATTGGCCATGCACTTGGTTTACCCGATTCGGGATCATCACATGGTACTGCAATCATGGACGGCGTTTACCACGGCGAGCAAACCAGCATTTCCATCGACGGAGCCGATCTGGGGACCTCGATCTATGAAACGGTGCCGGAGCCGTCCGCGACGACACAGATACTGCGCGTCTACCCCATGATGACCGTATTCCCACAGTTGATCGGTACGGAAGTTGAGACCCTTCTTAGTCGCGCAGCAGCTGCTACCGCAAGTGACGATGCCATCTTTGCCATTGTCGATCGCGGCGGACAGATTCTGGGAGTACGAGTTGAAGAGGGCGTGCTGGATGCCATCGATGCGAATCCCGCGCTGCCGACCGACATACCTCGAATCCCAACCGACATCGGCAACGGTATGATCGATTCGGGCGCAGAACGCGAGACGTTGAACTTTGCGATCGACGGAGCCGTTGCCAAGGCTCGTACGGCGGCCTTCTTTTCAAATGGCGACCCCGATAACGGCACGCTGGCGCCACTGACATCGCGCCTGGTCCGATTCATCAGCCAGTCAACAATTACGCAGCGTGAAGTCGAGTCAAATCCCAGCATCACGGATTCGGATTCGACAATTCGTGGTCCCGGCTTGATCGCGCCCATCGGACTAGGTGGACACTTTCCGCCCGACGTTATGCATACTCCGCCGGTCGACCTGTTCGCCATCGAGAAAACCAACCGTGATAGCCTGCAACATCCCGGCGAAGACCGCATCAAGGGCACCACAGATGACGTGATTCTTCGCTCGCGCTTCAACATTGATCCCACGTTTGTCATGGCCGGTCAGGAAGTTCACGCACCGGAATCCTACGGCGCTATTTCGGGATTCAATCCGGACGCATCGGCTCGTGGCATTGCCACACTTCCGGGAGGCATTCCCATCTTCCGAGACACAAATAGCGATAGTGTGGGTGATACGCTTGTTGGCGCGATTGGCACCTTCTTTCCCGGAGATAATGGATTCGCGACGTTTGAACAGGGATTCGTAGCCGGCGTCGGTCAATCGTCGTTGAATCGCACTAACGCGTTGCGTGTGCAGGAATCCGAATTCATTGGGCTCGCCGTCCTCGGCAGCAACCTTGCCGGTTTCCCGACGGGGATGTTGGATGGAATAGCCCCCATCGCCGATTTGGACCTGCCCTTCGGCCGGCTGGATCTAGTCGGGATCCAACTCGAAGTGATTGGCCCTATCGCGGGTATTGAAGGAGTCCATCGACTAGTGCGGCAGTTCGGTCCGGGATTGGGTAATGGCGATTCAACCAGCGGTGCAAATCAACCTGTCGGCCCCGGTGCTGATATGACACCCGGCACGGTCGATGATCCACTATTCGCCGACGGTGAATCGGTTGCCGAAGGTTGGCTGGTAATGCCCCACGATTCGGCCGTTGATCCCTTAACGGCTGCCGACGTCCGACGAATCATCGAGCAAGGTACTCTGGAAGCCACCAAGGTGCGCGCCGCCGTTCGTTTGCCACGGGGCAGTCGAACGCGGATGGTGCTCAGCGTCACAGACACTTCGGGAGAAGTGTTGGGGCTTTTCCGGATGAAGGACGCCACGGTCTTCTCGCTTGACGTCGCCGTGGCAAAAGCACGTAACACTGCCTATTATGCCGATGCACGCGACCCGATGGACGCGGACACGCCCGGTATTCAAGACGTGGACCGAACGCCGGGCATTCCCGCTGGAGTTGCTTTCAGCAACCGGACGTTCCGGTTTCTGGCCGAGCCGCGTTTTCCGTCGGGCGTCGACGGAACAACACCACCTGAGTTTTCGATTCTGAACGAACCAAGCATTAACCGCTTTACGGCGGAAAACATTGGTGCTGCGGCGCCAGCATCGGCCTTTACGACAGTTGCCGGATTCGATGCGTTCCATCCCGGCAGTAATTTCCGCGATCTCGGCGACTCGAGCGTCGTTGCCGATCCCAGCAACCCGCCAGGAACCGTAACTCACAAAGCCAACCAGAACGGTATCGTGTTCTTTCCGGGCAGCACGCCGATTTACAAGAGTGATGTCTTGGTTGGTGGCTTCGGCGTCAGTGGTGACGGAGTGGACCAGGACGACGTGGTAACCTTTATCGGCTCCCAAGGATTCTTGCCAACCAATAGCGTCCTGCGTGCCGATCAAGTGAATGTGGGCGGTGTGCGATTGCCGTTCATCAAATTTTTGCGGAATCCGCACGGGTAGTAGCCGTCATGCTATGAGTGTCAAAGCCTCATCAAGCGGAGCGATATGGTGACTTGACCGGAATTCCAGTTGTCAATATTCCTGAAATACCGTTCTTTGTTCTGAATGAAAACTACATCTTCGTTTTATTGCATGCCGTTCCCGACTTCGCTGCAAGTTGTTCTTGTTCTCTGCTTGCTGTTCTCGGTATCCATCCAGGCTATCGTCTACGCGGGTGACGATCCTCGCGTCCCAAACCTCTTCAAAGAGACGCTACGGCTTTGGAACAAGCGAGAAGCTTCGGAATGTGACAAGATCACAGGGAGGTTCCAAGGCCGTTTTCGGGCCATACCGAAATCTGCCGGGCGCCGTACCATGATCCCGCCCACTCCGTTCCAACGCCGTGTTCGCGCCGGCAAGCCGCACCGCTATACCCCACGGGCACGCTGCCTGGATGATTCTAAGTACGACGGGTACTACGTCGGCGGTGGAGCACCCTGGTTGGGCGATCCGCGTCTTGAAAAGCACGAGGGGACATGGGGCTGGGACTACACCCCCTGGTACTCAACAGTGCACTTGAGATGGTGGCGAGATCGGCGATTCCAGGGCGGGCAAGGACATTACCAGACCGACCGCAAAAACAATCCGCTCCAAGACTTTCTGCACCCATAAGGGTACACCGGCTGTCTCAGATTCTGGATGCGTTAAACAAACGCCAAGCCCTAACGAGACGACACGACTTGTTTAGAACAACAAGGCGTGTGCCCTAAAGGCGGAAACGAAAGCTGCGACGCAGACCGATGGTTGCGGTGGCTCGCATTCAGTCATCTCGCTCATGTTTGCAGAAGTGTGTTAGTGTTGGCACATGTTAATTCGATTCAACTTGTCCGTCCTAGGAAAGACGGTCTACGAAAAATGGGGAAACAACCATGAAAAATTGAACCGTTAAACGCCAGAGCCAACCAAAGGGTCATCTTAAGTGATCGGTTCGATGCGGATAAACTTGAAATCTGCCTGTTCGACATACGTAACCACTAGTAGAATAGGGGAACTTCTGAGTAAGACTGTGTTAACATTTGTATTCTTGTGAGTTTGTATCAGGGCCAAACTGAGAGAAATATAGGAGGATCAGCGTGAGAAGGGTTCTGCTCATTCTGCTGTGCACTGCGCTAATATTGTCGCTTGGTGAAATTAAGTCGGACGCGCGTCCGCAGTACAAATCCGCGATCGATAAACTGAAACCCAGGACGAAGACAGAAAAGGACTTGCAAGTCAAGGTCAAGACTCAGAAGTGCAACCATTGCCACAACAAGAAGTCCAAGAAGATTCGAACGAAATATGGACTAAAACTACATAATGCTCTCGGCGGCGGCAACAAGAAGAAATACAAGTTTGACAGGGCACTCTGGAAAAAGGCTGCCAATGGCAAATATAGCCCGAAGGCGATCAACCTGCTTCGGGATGCCGTTAATGCAGCCGCGCAGAACAAGTAGCCAATCGAGCGTTGACACGCTGCACTGGTGAACTACGTTCGCGCAGCTCAATTTCGCACTACGTCGCGCCGCTCTATTTGATTTGGCTCGTTCGAGCCTTCGAAGGCTCCCGCAAAATCACTGCAGTCCGTTTATTCCGCTTAAGAAGTCAAATCTGATGTCAGCCTATCAGCCTCCCGGTCAAGCGCGTCGCTGCCGCAGGTTTTTGCGTAACCCGTAAATTATTAGAATTAGCGAGAACAATAATGGGGTGCTGTAACTGCACACAGGCTTCATTGACCTTGTCACAATCACTTTAGAGAGCCTGCAAGGTTAAATTTCTAACCGATGTTGCCCGCTCTCCGCGACTTCATGGTGCTCGATGAAGGTATTGCCTGTCTTGGATCTGTTGCATGGAATCGTCGTCCGCGGTGTGGCGGGCAACCGAGACGAATATCGGCCTGTAGAGAGTTGTCTAGTGACAACTTCCGACGCTGTGGCCGTGGCCCGTGCGTTTCGAGACAAGCTGGGCCTGAATGAACTGTATGTCGCCGACCTGGACGCGATTCTACACGACAAACCGAATATATCGACCTACCGGGCTTTGGCCGACGAGACGTTCAACATCATGATCGATGCCGGTGTGCGCGATCTTGAGCAAGCGAAGATTATCTTTGATTCGGGAGCGAAGGCCGTCATTGCCGGACTGGAAACTTTGCCGGGGCCGCGGCACTTACGCCAATTGTGTGCGCACGCGGGTCCGGAACGCACCATCTTCAGTTTGGATATGCAAATGGGACAGCCATTGGGTGAACTTTCTGGATGGAGATCCGCTGACCCTTTTGAAATCGCTGTCGAAGCCATCGATGTCGGACTCGAACAGATAATTATTCTCGACCTGGCACAAGTGGGTGTCGCTGCGGGTCTGAGTACGACGACGTTGTGTCAACGTTTAACCGAAGCCTATCCACACGTACGAATCATCACGGGCGGCGGCGTTCGTGGAACTGACGATTTACATGCCCTGCAGTCACTTGGCGTTCACGGAGCACTGGTTGCGTCAGCTTTACACAACGGAACGATTGACACAATGGTTCTGGAACGATTGCAAGCCGACATGCTGCGTGGATAGCGGCTATCTCGCCCTGCAAGACGGCAACATTGTTCAACGGTCCTCATTCCGGTCGAAAGCCAGTGGGTGGTCCGATTTCGGAGCGGCGACTCGCAATGAGATTTTTCCGTCCATCACGTCGTTCAGTAGATCTCCGCAGACTTCTGTGCGCCAACCGTGGCACAATCGCGGTGGTGAATCAGAGCAATTCGAATCCAAACGCCAGCGCACAAAACTCCGAATATCAGAAGACGTCGCGACCAATTCCATTGACAGGTCCAATTCAGCACAGCGATTGGCCAGCACAATGGCCAGCAGTTTTGCCAAGACATGTCCGTCACCTTTGGTTGATCGTCTGATGGGCCGACTGGGCAAGTCTGATTGGACTACGGCCAATCCGGCAGCCACACACCCCTGCAATTCGGAAACGTGGCGTTTGTAGTTTGAACGATTCATGTCGCGTGTGGCTAGTACCTCGTGCGTATTCCGCGGCTGCCGTCGAGCCAAGTCCAAAAGCAAATCGTCTCGCAGCACCCGCCTTACCGGCTGGTCGAGCTCAGCCGCTTTGTTCTCACGCCAACGATACAATTCACGGACCACAGCCAACTCCCGCGGTTTTAGTTTGTGAATACCTGACAATCTCTGCCAGTTCTCACTGGAACGCTCGGTTTCGACTTCATCAATCATTCGCTCGAATTCGGAATCCACCCATGTTTTGCGCCCGAGTGTTTCCAGCGACTGTTGTTGCTGTTGCCAAACGTCAAGAATGTATTTCACATCATCCAGTGCATAATTGATTTGCTGCGACGATAGCGGTCTACGGCGCCAATCGGTCCGAGTTTGCGTGGCATGGACTCTCTGGCCAAGCGTTCGGTCGACCAGTGTTTCGTAGTTCAGTGGGTAACCGCGAGCCCGTAATCCTTCGGCAATCTGAATGTCAACAAGATTTTGTGGACGGCGGCCGCAACTAGTCAAACAAAACCGGACCTCTTCCCGGGCGGCGTGTACGACAACGAAAGTCAGATCGTCAGCCATCACGTCCCACCAACTGCTCAGGTCCGTAACCATGAATGGATCGACGGCTGCAAGCCGGTCAGCAGTCGCCATTTGCAAAAGACACAGCACCGGCCGGTACGTGTGTTCTGATACGAATTCCGTATCAAAGGCCACGACGCCGGCTTGCCGAACGTGCTGGCATAGATCCTCGAATTCGGCCTGGTCTTCGATCAATTGATTGCTCATCGTCGCGATTCCACGGCCCGAAGTCCGTCATTACTGCCCATACCCCTGTGATCCACCAAGATTTGGCTTGACCGCGGTCCGGATACCTGTCCCATCCATTAGACTGCACCATTCTTGTTTTGAGCACAGAGACATTACCAGTGAGTCTTGCCATTCAATGCACCCTCTCACCCGGGACAGCACCTTTGTCCGGGCTGAGGATAAAAATATCACCTTTCTTGCCCGTTCCAGAAGCTAAGACCATACCCTCGCTGATGCCGAAGCGCATTTCCCTGGGTTCCAAGTTGGCGCAGTAGACGACCAGCCGGCCTACCAAGTCTTTCGGTTCATAGACACTTTTGATGCCGGAAAACACGTTTCGTGTTTCTTCGCCACCCAGGCTTAGTTTCAGCCGCAGCAACTTCTTCGAATCTTTCACGTCTTCGGCTTCGATGACGCGGGCAATCCGCATGTCGACTTTCGTGAAGTCTTGAAACGTACATTGCTGCCCGGTCAGCGGTTCGTTTTCAAGCGATTCGAGACCATCCTTAAATTCGGTCGCATCGGCGGCTTCCGGAGATTTACTGTCTTCAATCATGGCGTCCACCTGTTTTTGTTCAACTCGTTTCATCATGTGTCGGAACTTCGCAACCCGAACGCCCAAAAGTGGTGTCCTTGATTCGTCCCAGCTCGTAATTGGTACGTGCAATAACTGCTCTGTTTGCATGACCAAACGCGGCAACACGGGAGCTAGGTAAATGGCCAGTTGTCGGAATAAGTTTAACGACACCGTACACACCTGTTTCAGTTCGGCTTGCTTTTCCGTGTCCTTGTGCAAGTTCCACGGAGCCTTGTCTTCGAAGTACTTATTGGCCTTGTCGGCCAGAACCATGATTTGACGCATGGCGCTGTTGTAGTCACAGTGCTCATACGCCTCTGCAATCGAACTGCCAGCTGCAGCGGCAGACTGGAACAATCCATCGTCGTCCGGATAGGCGTCGGCTAATTGTCCTCCCTCCAAAAACTTGGCCGATCGACTAGCAAGGTTGACGACCTTTCCAACCAAGTCCGAATTCACTTTTGAGACAAATTCGTCAAGGCTGAGATAGATGTCATCCAGCCTGGGTCCAAGCTTAGACGCGTAGTAATATCGTAAATACGCTGAGTCGAGGTGTTTTAAGTAGTTCGCGGCTTGGACCAAGGCTCCCTTTGTCTTTGACATTTTCTCGCCGCCTGTGGTCAGAAAGCCGTGGATGTGTATTTTCGTCGGCAAGTTGAAACCGGCCGTCTTCAGCATGGCCGGCCAAAACAGCGTGTGAAAGTAAGTGATGTCCTTTCCGATAAAGTGGTGCACTTCGGTTTCAGGATTCCGCCACCAATCGTCGAAATCTTCGCCACAGCGGTTGCACCATTGAAGCGTCGAGGCAATATAGCCAATGGGAGCGTCAAACCACACGTACCAGTAGTTACCTGGACTGTCGGGGATCTCGAAGCCGAAATAAGGAACCGGCCGCGAGATGTCCCAGGCGTGCAACGGTGCTCCCAGGAAGTGTCCCTTCAGATAATTGGCGACTTCGCGTTGCAAATGGTCTCCGCTCTGAGTCCATTCGTCCAAAAATCCGTGCATTTGCTCAACGTCCACGAACAGATGGTCCGCACTACGAACTTCCGGCGTTGCCCCGGAAACCGTGCTGACCGGATCGATCAGATCGGTGGGGCTATAGGTCCAACCACACTTGTCGCAGCTATCACCGTATTGATCCACAGACCGACACTTCGGATTAGGGCACGTTCCTTTGACGAACCGGTCGGCCAGGAACATTCGCACTTCCGGATCGTACAATTGCGTCACTTTCTGCTCTTTGACAAGGTCGGCGTTTTGCAGAGCACTCCAGAACTCTTCGCACAAAGCCCGGTTCTCAGGGCTGTTGGTGCTGCCATAGTTGTCAAATTCGATGTCAAACCCGGAAAAATCGCTCAGGTGAGCCTGCTGCATTTCGGCAATTAGGTCTTCTTCGCTGCGGCCTTCTTGCCGCGCGCGAATCATGATGGGAGTACCGTGCGTATCGTCGGCACAAATATAGATACAGTTGTGGCCGCACAGTTTCTGAAAACGCACCCAAATATCGGTCTGGATGTATTCGACCAGGTGCCCAATGTGAATGTGACCATTCGCGTAGGGCAACGCCGCTGTGACAAGAATTCTGCGTTTCGTCATTCCAATTCCGTCATACGCGAATGTATAAGAGCCATTGATTCGACGCATTCTAGGATGGAACGCATTTTCGCGAAAGTGCGACCACAGGCGTAGTCTTCATTGCTATACACATAAAGGTTACGCTCCATTGGGGCGCGGCGCTTGTCTGATGCACCCCAATGCCCAGGCCGTCGGCCTGGGCATTGGAACTGGTTCACCCAATGGCAGTTGTAATTTTCTCGTTATGAGATTTATAGAATTTCCTGTTGTCGACGGCGCGCCGGCGTAAGACCTCGGCTGGAGCCAGTCGTGGATGGTGTTGAACAAATTGATCTAAGACTTCGACGATTGCATCGATGCCGACCGAGTCGGCATACCGGAGTGGGCCGCCGCGAAAGGGAGCAAAACCGGTACCGAAGACCATGGCCAGATCAATGTCGTCCGGTCGGTCGACAATGCCTTCCTCGAGACACAAAGCCGCTTCATTGATGATTGGAAAGACCAGGCGGTGGATGATGGTTTCCCGCGAAACGGGCGGCACGGTCGGATGATTTTTTCGCATTTTCGTCAACACTCGAGAAACGGAACGATGTATTCGTTTGCCCCGCCAAGTGGATTCCAACAGTTTCAAGCCGCCCTCTTTGGAACCGACGGAGATGCGCTGCAATTCGTGCCAAACCGGTGCGGGTTGCATGCGGTCCCCGTAAGCAGTGTGCATGCTATTGGACACGTGAGCTGCAACGTTGAGGCCCACCAAGTCGGCCAGTTCCAATGGTCCTATCGGCATACCAAATTCAATGGCTGTTCGTTCGATTTCCATTGGATCCGATACCTCGTGCAGTAAGTATCCTGCTTCGTTCATGTAGGGAGCCAGCAAGCGATTGACTAAGAAACCGGCACAATCCCGGACAACGACTTTCGTCTTACCGATGCGGGCGACCAGGGCCAACACTGTTGCCAGTGCCTGAGGGCTGGTTCGATCGGTCCGCACAATTTCAATAAGTGGTATTTGGTGTGGTGGGTTGAAGAAGTGCAAACCGATAACGCGTTCTGGGTGAGGAACGTCGCGACCGATGTCATGAACCAGTAGTGAGCTGGTGTTCGTGGCCAGTACAGTTGTCGGACTGGTCGCTTTGGCCAGTTCAAGAAAGACCTGTCGTTTGATCGCCAGATCTTCGACGACCGCCTCAATCACGATTTCGGCACGCTTCAGGCCACTGTAGTCAGTGGTCAAACTGATATGGTCCAACACGTTGGTCGCGTCCAGGCGGCTGATGCGGCGTTGCTGAATGTCCTTTCTCAGGAGCTGGCGGATTGTCTGTACGCCGCCGGCAACGAGCTCTGAATCCAGATCCTTCAGCCGCGTCCATACGCCGCGCTTCGCCATCAATAATGCGATCCCTGCACCCATTGCACCAGCTCCGATTACACCTGCGTGATTAATGGACTCGGGAACAATGGTCTCGTCCAAATCAGCGGGCGGTTTCTTTGCATCTTCCTGCAGAAAAAACAACCGCATCAATTCGGTCGTCACAGGATGCTCAGCCAGCCTTGCGATCGTGTCCGCTTCGGCCGCGAAACCTACATGCACTCTTTCGCGCAGGCCGGAGCGGAGCGTATCGAGTGCCAACAGCGGTGCCGGGTAATGACCGTGAGTCTTCTTTTGCACCTGTTTGCGAGCTGTCCTGAACACGATCGACTGATAAAGGAAGTTGTTCTCCAACACACATTTCCACACTGGTCTTCGTCGAGGCTGAAAGCCCAGCGACTTAGAATGCAGAATCCTTTCACCAACGTAATCCAAAGCTTCGGTCGAGACGACGTCGTGGATCAGTCCTTTGATCCAAGCCTGCTTGCCATTCAACATCTTGCCGGTCAGGATCATTGGCAACGCAACCGTAAGCCCGACTATTTTCGGAAGACGAACCGTGCCGCCCCAACCGGGAATGAGTCCTAACTTGACTTCCGGCAGACCTAATAGCGTCTTGCAGTCTTCGTCAGCAATTCGGTATTTACAGGCCATGGAGAATTCTAGGCCGCCGCCCAAACAAGCTCCGCTGATCAGTGCGACAGTGGGAACGCTCAATTCCGACAACTCCTGAAATACGGTTTGCCCGAACTGGGAGGTTTCTCGCGCCGCTTTCGATGTGATCAGATCGTTCAATTCGGAAACGTCCGCTCCAACGATGAAGCTACCCGGCTTGCCACTGCGGAACAGTACTCCTTTGATCGATCCATCACGACGAACTTGATCGATCAGTTCAGCCAACTCTTGAAGTGCCGCTCGCGACAGTGCGTTGACCGGACGATCTTCCCGATCGATTCGCACGCGAAGGAATCCGTCGCCCGATTGACTGTAGTGCCAGGTTGCCGACATAATATCTGTCTCCGCAACGAATTCCGTTTAGCACATCCAAAGGTTCAAACAGCCTTGGCCAGCCGCTCAACAACTGCTGTGCCACCTTGGCCACCACCGACACACATTGTGGCCAGACCAAGAGTTTGATCGCGGCGAGAAAGTTCGTGCAGCAGTGTCAGCACCAGTCGAGCTCCCGTGGCGCCGACCGGGTGTCCCAGGGCGATGGCTCCACCGTTGACGTTCAGTTTGTCTTCGTGCACGGGTCCCAAAAATTCGGTTCCTTTGCCATGGCCGACACACCCGTCCGGCGGGAATTCGAAACCGCGCAAGCAGGCCAACACCTGAGCGGCGAATGCCTCGTTCAACTCGATCAGATCTATCTGATCCAACCGCATACCGATTGCTTTCAGTGACTTTGCCGTAGAATAAACTGGTCCCAGTCCCATTCGTGCCGGATCGCAACCGGCATAAGCGTACGAACGGATCGTTCCCAACGGATCCAGGCCCAGGGTGTGAGCTTGTTGAGCTTCCATGACCAACAGAGCCACAGCACCATCGGTGACCTGACACGAATTGCCGACGGTCACTGTGCCCCATCGGGAGTCGAAATACGGCTTCAATTTTCCTAATGCCTGTAAGCTTTGTTCTTCGCGCGGCCCGACATCTTCGCTGAGCGGTCGAACATTGGAATCCGGGTAGACTGTCATCGTTTCGCTGTTGAGTCGTCCTGCTTTCCAAGCTGCCACGGCTCGCTGATGGCTGCGCAATGCAAACTGGTCTTGTTCTTCCCGACTGATATGGTATTCCCGAGCCAGCTTTTCTGCAGTTTCGCCCATCATCAGGCCGGCGACCGGATCGGTCAGGCCCATCTTAATGCCGATCTGCGGTTGCAGGTCGTCGAAACGAATCTCTGTTAATGCTGCAAGCTTTGTCAGCGAACTTTTGGCTCGTGTCACCTGCCATAGTTTCTCGGCAAACTGCTTACGCCAGAACACGGGAATGTTGCTCATCGAATCGACGCCGACTGCGATGATGCATCTTGCCTGACCGGCGTGGATGCGATCACAGGCTTGTGTCAGACATTCCAGCCCACTGGCGCAGTTGCGATTAACGGTGTGCGCTATTTTATCCCTCGGGATGCCCGAACGCAGTGCGATCACTCGAGCCAAGTTCGTGGCATCAGCAGGTGAAGCGACGTTGCCTGCAATTAACTCATCGACCTCGGCCGGATCTAAATCGCACCGATACAGTAATTCGCGAACGACCAAGCGGCCCAATTCCGGTGCTGGTGTCTGGTCCAGCAATCCGCCGGCTTTGGCAAATGGTGTGCGGACGCCTGCCACAATAACGGCTCGGGGCATCAGCCACTCTCCGTGTAAGAAAAACAGTGCCTGCTAGAAAAACCACATCGTCCAACATGGATATTAGCTATGACTCACAGAAAGTCTATGCGCAGGGCCCGTGATGGAGAAGCTGGCGCCACACTGCCAGAATCTGCGTTGGAAAACAAGAATGATGATCTCGCCTCGGCAATTCAAAAGATTTGAATTTCGAGATAAAGCGATCGTTTACGAAGAAGGTTGTTCGCGGAAAGACTGCAGGAAATCATTGCTTGCCAAATTCTTGGATTTGGCCCGGATCCCACAAGACCTCGTCTGTACCGCTATTGTTACATACGCGGGCCAGCACAAACAGAAAATCCGAAAGACGGTTCAGATAGATAGCGATCTGTGGGTTGATGTTTTCTTGTTCAGCCAGTTTTACGACAGCGATCTCGACGCGCCGGCAAACTGTGCGCGCATGATGTAGGTGCGCGGCCGCCGGATTTCCCCCGGGCAAAATAAAACTCTTCAGTGGCTTCAACGGTTCGTTGGCCGTGTCGATCCACTTTTCTAATCTGCTCACCTGATCGGGTGTAACGCGGAGAGGCAGTTTTTTGGTTAATCCATCCGATTCGGGTAGGCACAAATCGGCACCAAGATCGAACAGGTCATTCTGAATTATCCGCAACCACTGAGTTATCTGATCCGGAACTTCCACTGTCAGTAAAATACCAAGAACGGTATTCAGTTCGTCGGTGCCTCCGTAGGCAAGGATTCGCCGATGTGACTTTGACACTCGTGTTCCGTCTCCGAGTGTCGTCTCTCCGCTGTCACCGCGCCTCGTGTAGATGCGATTCAAGAATACCATTTAAACAAGGGGATTTAGATATGCCGAGGAAAGTTTGTTTGGTCCGGCCGTAGCCCTAGCAACGACACACAAGAACTAGTTGATCCTGATATTTCTAATATGGCCGTGTCTTTTTCGTACCGCCCCTTGAGCGACCGCCTGGCCAATTCCAGTCTTCTTGGACTTTGAAGCTGTCGGTTTTCCAAATTCAGGCAAAGCCCGCAACTCCTTCAGGTCGAGATCCTTCTTCATTAAGTTGAAGTCGCGAAATCCCTTCTTCACGGCTACTTGCAGATCGACGATGGCTTTTTGTGCGTAGTTCTGGATCCATTTGTCACATTCTGCACTTTTAACGTTGTTCTTGACGTATCCGAGGCACAACCGTAGACGCAGGCGGCGTTGTAGACAAAAATTTCTTGTTGGAGATTTTCGTGCGCTGGTCATCGACGAAATTGATTTCATCCTCTGCACTTGCCTTCCACAGCCCTGGCTACGGCCAATCCCGTCACGGATTGCGAATCAAAAATGTCCAGTTCATACGTCTTTCGAAAATCATTTTGTGCTTTCACAGTCTTGTTCAGCCTCCGGTTTGCGTAGGCGCGGACGACGCATTTAATTCAGCTCGGGATTCGCCGTCGTGTGGGGCAAGATACGATTGGATTCATACATCTTCTGTAAGACTTGGTCCCACAGGTCGTATGGATCTAATTTCAAAATCAGTTCGGCGTTGGCCGGGTGTAAGTGCCAATCTCCTCGCGACATTTCTGTTTCCAATTGTTTCGGAGCCCACCCAGAACATCCTGAGAAAATGCGGAATTTCATGTCATGATTTCCTTCGGCGACCGAGCAAACAACCGTTTCAAAAACATCCGGACTGCTTCCCACATATAATTCAGGAAGGACGGGTGTGGCGTTCTCATCCAGTTCCGGCGCGTTGTGTAATACAAAAAGCGCTGCTGGTTCGACCGGCCCGCCAACGTAAACCACGTCATCCGTCTCCGGAAGCTTGAAATGTTCGGACAATGCATGAGCCACCGTAACCGACGACGGTCGGTTGACGACCAAACCCATCGCACCTTGCGCACCGTGCTCGACCATTAATATGACTGTCTTGAAGAAGTTCGGATCACGCAAATGTTTTCCGGCGATCAGAAATTGGCCCTTCAAATATTTTAACATCACGACAGCCGCCGCAAACGAAATAGTCGATGTGCCGGCCACTCAACCCAGCTACTTGACCGAGCAATTACGCGAGTGCCTCAAGTATATGGAGCAACCGACTGGAACTGTAGTCTCTTATCCGCCTTCTTTTCTCCGAACTAGTTTAACCGCACCCAAACAATAGTTGCAGGCTTAATCCTTAGACCTTGGTGCTTTCCTCGACGTGGTCTCCTCCCGCTTGCACTGCTGATACAAGTCTTCCATGTCTTGTAGACTAGCCTTGCGAATGTCTTGGCCCTGTTCGGACAGTTTTTTTTCGATGTAGGCAAATCGCCGTTCGAACTTACGACTGCTTTTCCTCAGAGCTTCTTCGGGATTGATGTTCCAACGACGAGCGATATTGGCGATCACGAATAGAATATCACCGATTTCACTTTCGATGCGCGCGTGCCGTTCCAGATTGTCGACTGGTTCGTCTGGAGTGGGGGCCACGTCGACGGTCGCCGGAACGTTCGGGATCTTGCCGTCGGTAAACAGCTCCTTCGCCAACTCTCTGACCTCTTCACGCAGTTTGTCGAACAACATTTCTCGGTTGGGGAAGTCGTAACCCACTCGGGCCGCTTTGGCGGTGACGCGTGCTGAACGGGCTAAGGCCGGCAACTCAGCCGGAATTCCATCCAGGACTGACTCGCGATGTTTCTCGTGTTGCTTCAGATGGTCCCAGTGTTGAATCACGTCGGCAACAGTCTGGGCGGCGACGTCGCTGAAAACGTGCGGGTGGCGATGAATCAATTTCTCCGTCAATCCTTCGATCACCGCGATCAGGTCGAATCGCCCTTCATCCGCTCCGATTTGAGCGTCCAACACAACCTGCAACAGAAGATCGCCCAATTCCTCAACAATCGCCACATCGTCTCCGGAATCGATCGCCTCCAGCAACTCATAAGTTTCTTCCAACGTGTACGGCTTAATGGTCTCAAGCGTCTGCTGACGATCCCAAGGACAGCCTTGCGGTGACCGCAATTTGGCGACGACTTCACTGAGTCGACAAAACGCAGGTCCAATCACAGTTGGATTCGGCGGAATACCAAACGTCAGCGGACTTTCTGGTGTGTCGAGTCGACTCACCCTAATCTCCCGATACACAAAATTTTGAGTTGTTGTTTGAGAGCTCCAAAGCCAAAAACTTTGTCGCTCCAGAACGAAACTGATGTTACGTTGATTGGCTATGCACGTCAAAGTAAAGAATGGGCGAGCCGCGTTGCTTTTTGAACTCCTGATCAGTTGCGTTCCGAAGAGCAGCAACCGATGAATGTGAATTGGATCAAATCACAACGAAGAGCTTGTTATTCTCGCAAAACCACAAATGCAAAACATTCAAGAAGCAATATCGATGATTGGATTCCGTTCTATTTTCACACCTCTTGCATTCGCAATTGGAATGACCAGAATTTTTTCTGCGAAAGAAACAGAAAAGTGCGATATGGAAAGAATTTATAAACCAGCGCCGAACCGGGTGAAAATGGAGGACCAGTTATCGCGGAAGCAGTCGGATTCGGCGTTGGTTGGCCGGTATTCCGTAGCCGGGACAGTCGACGAAAAACCGCCACAGCCCGAACGGTAAAAAATTGCAAGCGCCACAAAGTTGAAGGATGACTATTGGGTATGTTTCATGCAGATTCAGTATCAAAATATTGATACACACTTGCCAATTACGTTGAAGGTTCTATGGGCCGGCAATACGCCAGCTGTCTCTTTTGAATGATCTGACAATTCCCGGTATGGGGACACTCGCCGCACACAGGCTGTTTTTTGGCGATTTGTTATGTCGGTACTTGGCAGCACGGCACGGCTGGGTCCATTATGTGGGGCTACATCGAAAGGGCAGAAGCCTCGAACGGAACAAACGAAAAGTTGAATGAATCACCGACCGAGCAATTCGTACCATGGTCACCCTGACTGACTCGAGATTACGAAAATTCTTGTAGTGCTTCACTTGCTGAATACGTTTGCGCACGATAGGTACGATAGACATTGGAAATGTCACAAAAGATAAATTTGTGCCAAACATTTCAAAATATCCGTGCCATAACAACAATCAGGAATTCAGCATGAAAAACTCTCGAAAGTTCTTCGATAAACTCGCAAATGGCCAGTTCTGCCTCGGAACCTGCATTTCCCTCACCGATCCTAGCGTGGTTGAAGCAATCTGTACGGAATTTGATTTTCTATGGATCGATACGGAACACAGCTCGATCTCACTCGAAGCACTGAAATGCCACTTCATGGCGATGAAAGGGAGCGATTGCGCGGCACTTGTTCGCGTTCCCTGGAATGACTCGGTTCAGATCAAGCCGGTACTCGACCTTGGTGCCGACGGGATCATCGTTCCAATGGTTCGAACGGCCAAAGACGTGGCTGAAGCCGTGTCGGCCTGTCAATATCCACCCGATGGCATTCGTGGATTCGGACCGATGCGGCCGATTGATTATGGACGGATCGATGTCCAGGAATTTTACCGGGAGGCTAACGACAGCATCATTACAATCGTCCAGATCGAACACGAAGATGCAGTTCGCAACATCCAGGACATTCTCGAAGTCCCGGGCTTAACGAGCATCGCGTTCGGTCCACAGGATCTTTCCGCTTCGATGGGATACCGTGGACAACCCCGTCATCCGAAAGTGTTACGGGCAATCGAAACGGTCATCGAAAAAGCTCGCAAAGCGAACGTTCCGACTGGAATTTCCGTCGGCGACGATCCAGATATATTGTGTCGGTGGGTTGACATGGGAATCCAGTGGCTGTCGATGAGCGGCGACATTGGGCTCCTGATGCGAGCTGCAGGCGAAGTCGCTGGAAAAGTCCGCCAGCATCTCCAGAATGTCAAAGCATAAATTTTCCTCATCTGATTTCACGGGCCTATGCCAATTCGTTCGTTCCAAAACTCGCCCAATACCCCTACTAGTCTGATGCTCGATTCAAAGACTCAGCTTGACGACATATTGTTGCAAAATCGACCAGAATTTTCGGTCCATCCGGGAAACCGAATCTCTCTTCGTAGTCGTAAATGGTTTTGTATTAACAGGTTTTGTAATTACTGGATTGTTTGGCACGTTGTATGCACAGAAAAAGTTATCTGTATGGACTTGACTGAGCTTAATCAACTCAACGAGGTAATACGATGGATGCCTACAATCCCACGCCAAACGAAATTGCGGAAGCTTGCCGGAAGATTCAAGCTACTTGGGACGAACAAGAGTTCAAACGTCGGGCTGGGGTTGTCGCCAGCCAAACGTCACGTTGGTTGCCTCCGGGACCTCTGCGGATTCTCTTGAGCGATCTCGACTTGAATCCAACACATAATTTCTCGACCAAATCAATTTGAATCGAGGATCATCGCACTAAAACAAGCCCTTCATAATTCCTGCCTTTGCGCCAGATAAGTCGTGCCGGTTGGTAGGAGTTTCGCTTTTTGTTGTTCGGACTATACGTTCCTCGAAAATTGAGCGACAAAACGCACGGTTGTCAAGAAGTGATTGCTACCGCGGCACCTAGTCGTTGTCAGCAACTGATATCAGCGATACGATGGACACTGTCAACTCGAAAGACGTGGTGAACTCGCAAACGCGCACAATACAAAAAGCGAGTTCGACGATCTGTCGTTTCAGTCGTAGGTCCGGAGGCGTCACGAAAGCAACATTATTTCAGCTTGAAACGTTCGCCAGCATCAACGCCAGGCAATCGGTCAGCATCGGTGAACCGCTGTAGGTTTTGCGGCTGTCCATCATCAAAGAGGTAACCCCACAATAAGCCCTCTTCGTTGAACAAAATGGTAGCGACCGGTTGGGGCTTAGCCTGTGCCTAATGCAATCAGAAGCCCAGGACGATGGCTTCGGCAACACTTGTCTTGCCTCTATTTCGCAGGATCGGCTGGCCCAAAGAGTCAGAACCCGAAAGCTCAGGCCGATAGGGCCGGGAATTGGAACATACCAAGACTATAAGTAACTCGGCAGAGGTTTTTTTGCGCGGAATTTCGGTCAAACGCCCGGCTCGTGATCAGCAGGGCACATTGAAAAGGAGACTGACCGTGACAATTGAAAAACGGCTTACTGCACTTGAGGCCACGTGCCGCTTATGGCAACGCATGACATGGGGCTTGGTATTGGCGTTTGCCCTAGCACTGGCAGCGGTAGTGTGGACTGTTGATCTACCGATGGCAGTGTCGTGGTACAGAAACGATTCAACCATGATTCCTAATGAGATTCGTGCAAAAGCATTCACGTTGGCGAATGACGATGGTGAAGAAATTGGAACTTTCGCAACGCGGAACGGCAATGTGATGCTTGGCATGTCGCTCAATGGCAAGCCCCAAGCCTGGATAGTCACGAGCAAAGCTGGGACTGAACTTCGCATGTTCAATGCAAAAGGAAATACGATGGTGCACATCGAAGCCACCAGAGACCAAGCTGGTGGCCACATTCGGGTCTACAATAATCAGCAAAAGGTGGTAGCAACTATTGGGTCCAGCGAATCGGATTGCGGGAAAATTTCCGTGCATGACTTTAGGGGTAGAGTGCGCGACATGCTCTTGGCAAAACCATAATAAACGTGCTGGACTGACTTATTCCCTCGGTCTAGTCTGTATCAATGTTGGAAACGATATTCAGCGCATTAGAACAAATCCTTTCAGAATTGGCTCCACATCAATTTCGTCATACTATCCACTGACATAGCGTCCCACGAGGGTGACATGCGAGATCGGCAGGTCGAAGTTCAGTATTGCGAATTCGCCACATGTGAATTAGCCTGGAAAACGTTAGGCCGGGTGGCGGAATTGGCAGACGCACGGGACTTAAAATCCCGTATCGGGTAACCGGTGTGCGGGTTCGAGTCCCGCCTCGGCCACTTGTACGCTAATCGCTCGTCCAGCGCAGTATGGATCGCTTCGTCCAGGTGTCGATCATCAATGTTGTCACTGGACTCGTCGGCTGCAAACAACGCAGCTTTTCGCACCATCTCTCGTATGAATTCCGCGCTGACACCATGGTTCGCTAAATGACACTTTGGAGACCAACTGTGCCGAGTGTCAGTCCTTGGACATAAAGATGAAACAAACGATGGTGATACTCCGCATCGGGCAATGGGATCTCGATAGCACTGATCCATACGACCGGGCCATGGCGTCAGTGCTAACTCCAGTATGTCCGGCCGGCTCGTTGTCAACTGGAATAAGATATCGGCAACGTCTGCTTGTCTGTCCATCTGATTCAGCAGTTCAAAAGCAAGGGGTGCTGCACATGCTGTACCGAGACACGGCTATGCTTCCGCCACACGGTTCACGTCTTCCATGATTGACCTACCTCCCCTTTGTACCAGGTGAGTGAGAGAAGCGAAGCCCGGAAGAACACAACCAGACCGCGAATGCGGCAGGGACCAAATCGTGAAAACGCTCCATGTGACGGAGGTCAACCGTAAAGTTGATGTTCGGCGATGTAGACTTCAACAGCACGGTTGACCATGAAGCGGATGCTTTTCCCTTCGCAGATTCGACGACGGATATCGGTAGCCGAGAGGTCGATGCCAGGCATGGTGACGAATTGAATTTTCGATAGCAAATCGGCCTCCAACTGTGGGCCAAAAGAGTGCAAATCCGGGATCGTTTGATTGCCGCGGTCGGCGACGACAATCGTTGCCAATTGAGCAATCCGCGACGGATTGTGCCAGTTTGGCAAATCGGCTAGCGAATCGGTCCCGATCATAAAAAACAATTCACGACTGGCATCCTCGTCCTGCAATTGCTGGAGCGTGTCAACGGTATAGGTCGGCCCTTCTCGTTCAAGCTCCAGATGACTGACCACGAACGCCCCGAATCCCGCCGTGGCCAGCTCCAGCATATCCAATCGCGATTTCACCGATGTCAGCTTGTCTTGATTCTTGTGAGGCGGTCTTCCGGATGGGACAAACCACACTTGGTCCAATGCGCATTGTTCGCGACACTGCTCGGCCAACAGCAAATGCCCGATGTGAACCGGATCGAAGGTACCGCCAAAAAGTCCCAAACGCATAATTTTCGATTGCTGATTGAAAATAGCTAGGCACTCGCCAACATAATAAATCAAAGGTGACTGAAAGGTGACGTCGCGTTTCTTGTGGTGCAGTGCGAGTTCGAATAATCCAAACTCAACAGCATGCTGTTAGCAACGGCGAGATTGGCGCGGATGTGATTCGAGTTCAGTCCGCCGATGATCTGGGTATTAACATGCTTATTGCTCAACACGAATCGAATCGCCTTACTGGCCGGCAATTGACCAGATGCCAAACCTTTTTTTACGACAACCCCGACACCTTTAGCAGCCGCCTCGGCAATTACATCGTCGTGAGAATCGTCGTTTATGTGGTACTCGACCATGACCACGTCGGCCCAACTCAGTGATTCGCGGGTGCCTTGGACAGTCTTTCCGGAAAATCCGATGGCTTGAATCGTGCCCTTGGCCTTTAAGTCTTGTAGCGCGGAGACGACCTCGGTTTGATTTAAGACGTGAAGATCGTCGCCGTTCGAATGGATAAACACAAGATCGAGCACATCCAACTTTAGTCGATCCTGGCTGCGCAAAATACTGTTGCGAATCGCAGCCGATGAAAAATCAAAAAATGATCTATTGTCTTCGAAAGTCTCGCCGACTTTGGTCGACAGGACGAACTCGCTCTTTCGATGCGAGATGGCTTGTCCAATGCGCTCTTCGCTCATACCGTATGCGGGCGCCGTGTCGACATAGCAGACTCCGTTATCCAACAACTCGTTCAACAGCCGATGGGCCGTCGCTTTGTTCGGCAGATCGTAGCCTTGTGGGTACTTGACGTTTTGATTCCGACCAATCTTGAAGGCCCCAAACCCAATCGGGCTAACAGCGAAGCCGGTCGTTCCCAAAGGTCGCAAAGCCATCTGGTTAAGCCACTCTCATTGTGCCGTAACGTGTTGAATGATCGTCATCCAGACGATGCCAGTTTCGGCCTGTCTCCCACGGCGGTTTCGCAACTTCGGGTCGAGACCACTCAGCCAACACCGCCGCGTCGGTCATTGTCTCGAATTCAGAATTTCCCAAAGTTGACAGCGAGTCCTTTGTCACGTTTGAAGCCAGAAGCTGAGTGATTAATTCGCGCGCAAGCTGCGGCACCAGTGCCAGCTTGGTTGGCCAGGCGGTCGTACAGTTTCCTTCGTGAATAGTCTGCACGGTTTCCGGACGTTCGCCCCTTTCCGTAGTCCGCTCGGCACGATCGACTCGGTATGTCGCCCATTCAAGCTGAGAAAGGTCAAGGCTCGGTAATACCGCCTGTAATTCCGATCTAGCATGCGCGATCAAAGACAATTCGTCCATCGCAACGCCATCTTCGGCAAGCTGGCCACCGACCTGCCAGACTGTATGACCAACCGAATCAGTGTCCGAGGTGATCGTCACCCGAGTTTTCGTTCCGTCAATACAATGACCGTTCAGATGGGGTAACTTGTCACGAACAGAGTCGCGATGGCGGCATTCTCGCAGCATGACCATATGCAGTGGTCTCCGCTGCATGGCCACCTGCTTCAAACCAACTCTTTGACGAAGGTCGGCGTTCCCCGACCCGGCCGTGAAAATGACCTGTTTCGGTTGTACGTTCAGCTGCCCAGCTGACTGTGACATGACCGGTTTGGTCGGCAGCGGCGATGCCTTCAACAAATCGGGGACAATCAATCGAATTGAATCAACGTGCCCGGGATCGGACAGCTTAAAATCTAGTCCTTGCCGGCTGTCAATTTTCAAAATTCGATCTCGATGCCGCTCGGCCAGACAAGCGATCAGACTATTCGGTGCAATCACCTGTTCGTCCAATTGAGCCACAGTGCCAGGACACGCCGACAGAACTGCAGGTCGCTCGGCGCGGGTCAATGATCTTGGGACAACGTGCAATCCGAATTTTGCGCCGATCATCCCCAGCTGAGATCCAACTCGTGTGGATCGCCACAGGTAGCAACAGTTCGCGCGAATTCGCGTGGCGCTGAGATCGGGCGTTCGCCGGCCGGCTAAACAATCACGCCACACGCCAGGCATATCGCAAAGCCGTGTGGCCGACGGAGTCAACAGGCCCTGAAGCGTGTATTTAAGTCCGCCGTGTATGATCCCCTGAGCCGCGATTGTTTGTCCTTTACCAAGTTCGGCCGCTTCCAACAGTAGCACCTGACTGCCGCGGCAAAACAATTCATCCAGCAGCCACAGCCCTGCCGCTCCACCGCCAAAAATAACGACATCAACTTGCATCGGTCATGAATCCTTTCAGACCGCGTTCAGCGATGTTGCTTCGTTCGCAATATCTGATTTTCCAGAACTACCGGAGCCAACCTTTGACCGCGCGGCAAGCAGATTACACAGTTGTTTACCGTAAGGAAAGTCGAATCGTTCCGTTCATCCGTTCAAGTCGTCATAATGTCGTAATTACCATGGCATTGGTGTTGTGCACGCAGCATCAACTCGGCGCGTGCTATAATCCGCCACGGCACGGCAGATTTTTTATCTGGATCACCAAGGAGTGCAAAGAATGCCACACAAGACGACGCGTATCGGATTAATTGGTTACGGCCAGATCGGTTCGTCCGTTCATCAGATGATCGACAAGGATCCGAACAACGGTATGGAAGTAGTATTCGTGCACGATCAGATTGAAGATCGACTCTTGGGACTACCGGAAAATTTAGTTCTAAACGATCTCAGTACCTTTGAAGCAAGGGATGCTGATCTCGTCGTGGAGTTGGCACATCCGGATGTAACCCGCAAGTGGGGAGAGGCTTTTTTACAGAAGACCAATTACATGCTCATCTCTGTGACGGCCTTGGCCGATCAGAAGATTGAGAAGATGCTTGAGGAGACTACGCGCAAGCATGGGACTCGAGTCTTCCTTCCGCATGGGGGTGCGGTGGGAATGGATGCACTCTTTGAAAACCGGGACGTCTGGGAGGAAGTGCGAACGGTCATGAAAAAACCGCCCAAAAACGTGGACTGCGCGGCCGCCGGCGTAAACCCCGACAACGTCACCGAAGAGCAGGTGCTTTACGACGGACCAACCCGCGGTGTCTGTCCGCTGTTTCCCCGCAATACCAATACTCTGGCCGCGATTGCCTACGCCGGCATTGGCTTTGACCGTACTCACTCGACGCTAGTCGTCAATCCAAAATGGAACACGGCCACAGTGGAAATTCATGCCAAGGGCGGTGGCATTACATTGGACGTCGCGCGAGTTGAGGGCATTACCGGCGTCACAGGTGCGAGTGCTCCAGCGTCTATTTTCAACACGGTCCAGATGATCGGCTCAACGGGGCCGGGTATATATTTACGTTGAAAGATAATCGCGAAAAGTATCTAGATGAAACCATTCGCCAAATTAGCTCGAGAGATGCCACGGTCCGGAATACGAGAAATCATGGTCCTCTCGGAAAATATCGAGGGAGTGATCCACCTGGAGGTCGGTCAGCCAGATTTTCCCACGCCACCCCACATCGTCGAAGCGACGTGCCGATATGTACGCGATGGCCACACCAAATACGTCGCTAACTCCGGAATCACCGAGTTGCGGGCGGCGGCGGCGCGCTACTTCGAGCGGAAGACAGGAGTGACGACGAAATTGGAAAACGTCCTTGTCACGCAAGGTGCTGTGATGAGCGTGGCAACTGCGTTCATGGCTCTCTTGGAACCCGGCGACGAAGTCTTACTGCCGGATCCAGGCTGGCCCAACTACCGCATGGCGGTATCCCTGCTGCATGGCATTCCTGTCTTCTACAACCTTCGCCCACAAAATCAGTTCCTACCATCCCTAGATGAATTGGCAAGCCTGGTAACGCCCAGGACAAAGATCTTGGTGAGCTGCAATCCTTCCAATCCCACCGGTCAAGTCTACCCGTCCAACATCGTACAAGGGCTGATGGACCTCGCGCGCCATCACGATCTTTATGTCCTTTCGGACGAAATCTACGGAGAAATCGTCTTTGACCATCAGTACATCAGTGCCCTATCCTTCGACACGGATGAGCGCACACTGATTGTCAACGGCATGTCGAAGACCTATGCCATGACAGGCTATCGGATCGGTTTTACACGCGCCCGACCTGACTACGTAGAACTGGCCACTAAGCTGCAAGAGCCCATCGTCTCTTGTGGGGTCGGGTTCGCCCAGTTAGCCGCGGCGATAGGATTGGAAGGGCCGCAAGACAGCGTGTGCAAAATGCGCGACTGTTACAAAGCCCGGCGCGATGTGGCACTGGATGTGCTACGCAAGTACGGATTTTACCGGTACACGCCGGGCGGTGCCTTCTACCTACTCGTCGACATCTCCTCAACCGGTATGGACTCACGCGATTTCGCCATCAGTCTCCTTGAGAAAAAAAAAGTCGCTGTAGCTCCAGGAAAAACATTCGGAAACATGTGCCATGATCATGTTCGCGTCTCCATCGCTGCGAGCGAACAAGACATCCGCGAAGGTCTACACCGAATCTGTGACATGATCATTGAATATTCCTCGTCCTGAAAACGAGGTCAGATGTAGACGCAGGCTTCCGAGACCCGCCATTCTAGATTTCTTCCCAAACCTGTGTTGAGGCCTGATGTCCAGCCCGATCCGCTGAACATTACTGTGTTACCTGAATGATCGCCTCAATCTCGACGGGGATGTTGAAGGGCAGTGAAGCCACTCCGACTGCGCTGCGGGCGGCGCGTCCAGCATCGCCAAAAATTTCGACCATTAAGTCGCTAAAGCCGTTGATCACAGTCGGATGAGCGGCGAAATCGGGTGTGGCATTGACCATTCCCAGAACCTTGACAAATCGATCTACTCGGTCCAGGCTGCTGAGATGATTTTTCAGGGCGGAAAGCATGGCCAGTCCCACAACGCGGGCGGCGGTATTAGCTTCTTCTTCGTTCAAGTCGGCTCCCACTTTCCCGGTGATCATCGTTCCGTCCGGTTGGATCGGTACGTGACCTGAAACATAGCAGATGTCGCCGACTTGGACGATTGGCTTGTACGTTCCGCCTGCCACGGGAGATACGGGCAGTTGTAAATTGAGTTCGGTGATTTTCTTTTCTGGGCTCATGGTGTGCTCCCTCGTGATTGCCTCGATTGTAGACTAACAGTTGAGAATACGCACTGTGATAACGAATACCAAATCCAAAACAAATCAGTCCGGACCTGCATCGATTTCGGAAAAAGTTTGAAAATCGCAGTGATTTGGATAGAATGACTCCGCGTCCTAGTATTCAATCGCTCGATTTGTCAACCGGTGGTAACCACCGACTTAACAACGTGCAAGGAGCACCCATGCCTAATTCCTCTAGTGGCGGCGGCATTGTCTTTCTAGTAGCCTTGGTTCTGTTGGGTTTGTTGGTGCTAACATTCCTTGCCATGTTCGCCAAGTACTTCAAGTTGTGGATCCGGGCATATTTTTCATCTGCACAAATTGGACCTTTTACCCTGATCCTGATGTCGCTGCGCAAGGTCAATCCTAATGTGATCGTCGACGCGAAAATCATGGCCATTCAGGCGGGATTGACTGACGTTACCACTCCGAATCTGGAGGCCCACTACTTGGCTGGCGGAAACGTGTTGCGCGTAGTGCGATCGTTGATCGCCGCGCATCGAGCCAAAATTGATCTGAATTGGAATACATCGTCAGCCATCGATTTGGCAGGACGCAACGTTCTGGAAGCAGTGAAAACTAGCGTCGATCCAAAAGTCATTGATTGTCCCGATCCAAGCCGGCATGGAAGGCTGACGCTAGATGGGGTGGCGAAGGACGGCATCCAGTTGAAGGCGCGGGCTCGAGTAACCGTGCGGACTAACTTGGACCAATTGGTCGGCGGGGCGACGGAAGAAACCGTGATTGCTCGTGTCGGCGAAGGAATTGTGTCGGCTATTGGTTCGTCCGTGTCGCATCGGGACGTTTTAGCCAGTCCAGAACTCATTGCAAAGACCGTTTTGAAGAAGGGCTTGGATTCGCAAACGGCGTTCGCAATTGTATCGATCGACATTGCCGACATCGATGTCGGGGAAAATGTGGGAGCTCGGCTGCAGGCCGACCAGGCGGAAGCCGACATGCGTGTCGCTCGGGCCAAGGCCGAAGAACGCCGTGCTGAGGCCGCCGCTGCCGAGCAGGAGATGCAGGGCCTGACTGAAGAAAATCGTGCCACAGTCGTGTTGGCCGAGGCCGAGGTTCCCTTGGCAATGGCTGAATCATTTCAGACGGGCAACCTGCGAACGAATGGTCCAGCGGCCATTTCGCGATGACGGCTTTCGTGGGCCGTCGAGCAATACAGGCCTACAGAACCTCGCGATTATTCTGCAGCTCCCGCCTGGTGAACGAATTGCTTTGGCCTTAAGAATCAACAACAACTCGCTGTTATTGATTGCCGGTTGAGAACAATCGAGGCTTCGGCTACCATTCTTGTGACGGACCGAATATGTGACTCACAAGGATGAATTGTGCGATTCCTGAAGTTTTGACAGTTGAGTGCCCTCGAATGAGTGAAACTGTGATCGTCAAGTTCACCGACGAGCAGTGCGAGATTTTGCTACAGGGTCTGCGTTATGTCAGAAGTTCGTTGATGCTGGATGTCCGCGACCCGACACCTGAACTCGACCGCGAACGCAAGAACAAACTTCAGACAATTGCATCTTTGGTCACCCAACTGAAGAATGCGACTGCTCGGGAAATGCGCAGTGTTTCATGACGGATGAAGTTTTCATTCAGATCGCGGGTGAAGGTGTGTCTCATCAATGAGGCTGGCTTGCGAAGGACGTGACTCAGGACACGAGTGCTGCGGGTTTTAGAATGCGATATCAGCACGTCTGCGTCGAGGCCTTCAGTTACACACTGCCGCCTAACATCGTGACGTCTGACGAAATTGAATCGCAACTAGCTCCAGTCTACGAACGGTTAGGACTTTCGGCCGGACGACTAGAATTGATGACTGGTATTCGCGAGCGACGTTTTTTCGACCGTGGAATTTTTCCGAGCCACGTGAGTTCCCAAACGGCCGAAAAAGCAATCGAAGCGTCACAGATCGATAGAAGCAAACTCGGCGTCCTTATCCACGGCTCTGTCTGCCGTGATCGATTGGAACCAGCGACGGCCAGCAGCGTGCACCATTCCGTCGGATTACCGACATCTGCGCTGGTTCTAGACGTCAGCAACGCCTGCCTTGGCTTGCTGAACGGAATGCTGATGCTGGCGAACATGATCGAATTGGGGCAGGTCAAAGCTGGAGTGGTTGTAGGCACCGAAGATGGACGCAATTTGGTCGAAGGCACCATCGAGTCGATGTTGCGCAACGAATCGGTTACTCGCCAAGACATGAAGCTGGACTTCGCGTCGTTGACCATCGGTTCTGGCTCGGCGGCCGTAGTTTTGTGTGACAGCACATTAAGCCGAACCGGCAACCGTTTGCTGGGTGGAGCGTTTCAAGCTAAAACTGACAGCCACGGATTATGCGAAGGAGGTGTAGAAGCCAAAAAACACGGTGACGACCGACCACGCATGCAGACCGATTCCGAAGCGATGTTGCATGCCGGCATTGGTCTGGCGGTCAGCACCTGGAAAAAAACGAAACAAGTTCTTCATTGGCAGAATTCGAACGTCGACAAGACGTTCACGCACCAGGTCGGCAAGGCGCACCGCAAGCTTCTTTACGAGAAATTAGGTCTAAACCCAAAAATCGATTTTCCCACCGTCGAGTTCTTAGGAAACGTCGGAGCCGCCGCCCTGCCCATGGCCGCAGCCATGGGGATTGAACAAGGCCACGTTCGAACCGGAAACAAGATTGCACTGCTTGGCATTGGTAGCGGTCTGAACGCACTGATGCTGGGCATCGAGTGGCAAACTGCTTAGCAGCGATCCCATCCGGGAACAAGAGCACGTTTGCATTTCATTAACTGCCCGTTATGACTGGAAAATCCACACTCAGTTCATCTGCCAGATCAACAAGCGCTTTCCAGGTTCCCTTATCCAACGGAATGCCTTCGGCGAGACGCTGTTGCATTGTCTGGGAACTTCTGTCGCCGGAAAGACGTATTTTGTCGACCCCCGGTTTGCAACGAACCGATCGAACGTACTCGATCAGCCGATCGGCCTCACCCAAAAAATGCCGGCTGCCGACAAACCGTTCGGGGTTCCAAATGACAAAAAGCACGTTGTTCGTCAATGAAGCCGATTTTTTGGCTGGGGGGCAGAAACCTCCCGACAAACCGCCCACCAGGACGTCAAATAATAGTCCGATACCGAAACCTTTATAGCTTTGTTCTCCGCCCATAGGAAGAATCGTTCCTCGCGGATCTCGAAACCGGACTGCCGGATCGGTCGTCGGATTGCCGTTTGCGTCCAACAACCACCCGGGGGGACACGGCTCGTCAGCTTTGTGTTTGATCAGCAGCTTGCCGTTGGCGACAGCACTGGTCGAAATATCTAGAACCAATGGTTGATTGCCAGTAGGCACCGCGATGGCGATGGGGTTGGTGCTGATTCTGGGCTGAGTGCCTCCTGGCGGAGCAACACATTGCAGAACACCGTTATCGTTTACCGCCATCAATCCGGCCAGACCTGCCTTTGCAACTCTCTCGACCCATTCGCCCAACCGACCGACATGACCACAGTTCTGCATCGTACCGCACGCGATGCCCTGTTCTCTGCCCTTCGGAAGCAAGCGATCGATCAACTTCACCGCCTGCACCATGCCAAACCCAAACTTAGCATCCGTTGCCAGAATGCTCGGCGACTCCGAGACGGTGACCAACTCGACACCAGTAACCAGTTCACCCGTACGAAGCTGCTCGACGTATTCCGTCAGACGAACCACTCCATGAGAATCATGGCCGCGCTGGTTCGAACTCACTAAATTTTCGGCCACGATGTCGGCTTCCGATTTCGGAACATCAGCCGCTTGCAACAAGGTAGATGAAAATTGTTGTAAGTCCGCAACGGCAATCTTGATCGTCATGACTATTATTTATTCACTTAATACCGTTTCATTCGCCTGGAATCCGTTAGACTTGTGCGAACCGTCGCAGAACGGCTTGTTGCCCGACGCTCCGCAGCGACACAAGAACGTCACGTTCTTATCTCTCAGGTTGATCAAATTGCCTTCGTGATCGGTTACCGAAATGGATCCTTCAACACACAATGGTCCGTTTTGTCGTAATCCAATTTTTACATCCGACATCGATTCGGGATCCTTTCGTAACTCGTAAATCATTGACGAACAGAACAAATAATGACATGCCTCCATCGAATGAATGAACTTACTCGCCACGTTTTGCAAACGCAATCGATCCACGATACGCTGTAGCAGTATTTTGTGCCGAAGCAACCATGCTTCGTGTCGCAGCAACGCACCGGGCGTCCGATTCGAACAACCTACTTAGCGCAGACAGATTCTCTGCCCCAATCGGCAGGAAATCTCCGCAACCATTCTCGCAAGTGGTGCGTGTTCGCTATGATTTACGGTTCAGGAACCTTTCCTATCTGCTATCGATGCCCTCAATAATGGCATTCGTCTAGGAGAATTCCTAAATTTGTACGTCGGATTGAATATTATTTTTTGGGGAAGACTCATAATTAACATGAGCCACGGAGCAAATTGATGACAGCACGCGAAGACTTGCAGGACGCTGGTTTGCAACTGCGCTGGAAAAAGTTTCACGTGCTAGATGACGGATTCGTGTGTCTGGTCGACGTAATGGGTAACGACAGCTCGGTGGTCCAGGCCGCGCGCGTTAGTTATGGTGAAGGAACACGGCGCGTCTCAGATGATCGAACATTGATCCGTTATCTGATGCGGCACCGCCACACGACGCCGTTCGAAATGGCGGAAATTAAACTGTTGGTCCGCGTGCCTATGGACTGCTGGCGACAGTGGATACGGCATCGGACAGCTAACATCAACGAGTACAGCACACGATATTCGATCGCCATCGATTCAGCCCAACAAACTCCAAGCGACCAGTGGCGAGCGCAGGCTACGGGCAATCGGCAGGGTAGTGCAGAACTGCTATCCCCTGAAACCGGCGAAAAGCTATCCCCGGCCGAACGGGAACTGCAGGAGGAAGCCCGTCGCGTATATCAAGAACGATTGGCAGCCGGCGTGGCCCGCGAACAAGCGAGGAAGGACTTGCCACTTTCAACCTACACGGAAGCGTACTGGAAAATCGACCTGCACAATCTATTGCATTTTCTATCATTGCGAATGAACGATCACGCACAACAAGAAATTCGTGACTACGCTCGGACCATCGGGGAACATATCGTTATGCCCCTCTTTCCCCTTGTGTGGGAAGCGTTTCAGGATTATCGACTTGGCGCAACGTTTCTCAGTCGGCTAGAACTGAGCGTTGTTGAACGGTTAATGAAGCGGGCACGACAGACGGGAAACACGCCACCATTCAACGAGGAAATTTTCCTCGCCTGCCAGGACGAAACATGGAAAGACTTGAAACGGTGCCGTGAACGGAACGAATGTCGCTCGAAATTGCAGCGAATTGGCGTTCTAGCCGCGCCTGTGTGAACCTTGCCGGTCTCGCTACGGCTGCTTTTTCCGGTCAAACGGCCGATCTCCACAAGTGGGAGTTTTCTTCTGATCTAAGATTTGCTATCTTTGCCTAGTCGTTGAAGTCTGAATTTCGACAACAATCTCAAAAGGAGGATTGTGTGGTTAGGTTGCGTCTGCGTCATAACGAAAAAATTCAAGATGCGGTAAAACGATTTCGCAAGTTGGTCGAACATGCTGGAATCAAGAAGGAAATGCGGCGACGGGAGTATTATGAAAAGCCGAGCGATCAGGCCCGCCGGGCTCGCCGTCGCGCAGAGCGCCGCGCACGACTGAACCGCCTCAGTGCCGGTCGCTGAAACGCAAACGCCGCTTTGATTACGATCTCGTATACGATTGACATCATAACAAGAAACACCCGCCGAAACGCGGGTGTTTTTATTTTGATCGACGACTTCCAAGCATCGCAGCCACACAACCAACTGAATCAAGAGGCCGGAATCTCTTCATTCAGGCAGAGCATCGGTAACAATTTCCTTGATCGGCTGAATAAAGTACAACTTTTTTTTCCCTTTCAATTTCAGTTGCTGTATTTTTGTTTCGGCGGCTTCGAGTTGATCGTATGGGAATCGAGCTTCTTCCTTCATGCTCCCACTAAAAATACCCCAGACCAATCGCTTGCGATCTACGACCTTGACTTTAGCGCGTTTCGCGCGAGTGGTGGCTTTCTTCTTTGCGGCCTTCTTTTTTTTCTTGGGAGCCTCTTGTTTCTCGGCCGCTTCCAATTCCTTTCGCTTCTCCAAGCGGCTAGCAGTCTTGCGCGCCATAGTTTTGTTGACTACCTTTAAACAGAGCCTGAAACGTGATCAAGCGAACGTGCCGAAGTCCAGCGAATTCCGCGACGGCAGCATAGCAACTCAACGGCCCATTGGCTACTGAAACCGGCCGTATGTTCATGAGTTAGTTGCCGAAGTCGCCGCTAAGGCACCTAATCCAACGTCAGTACACTGCACCGACTAACACACACAATTGGACAAGGAAAGCAGGACGGAATCACGTATTGACGTCAATGCTGCCGGCAAATAGATGTGTCGCATCCGGCGCAGTGGGAATTTCCGAAAATTGAATCCGTTTGTTGGCTGTTCCAGCCGGTTGCGCAAACGGATAGCGGCACACGTTTTCCGGTTAGTTGACAGCTCATTTCGAACCGCCTGGTGCTGATTTACTTGCAATCGCACCTAATCCTGGTCGCATCGAAATACTCCAGTCGCCTGCCGACAAAGGAAAAATCCAGGATAACCGCATACGATTGGCACCGCTATGATGGCAGATGAAGTTTTCGAGACCGACAGAGGTCCTGGACAAACACTACTGGAGGCCCAATCATCGCTGAACGATGTTACAGGCGTTCTCCAGAATGTGGCGAGAATCTCTTGCGATTTTGGTACCCTTTAGGATGACCCTTTGGGTAACACCTGCAAACGAAAATTCGAACTGAAACATTGCGAAATGGCCGCAAGTCAGTTAGTTTAAGGCACTTCGCCGGAGTGGCGGAATTGGCAGACGCGCTGGATTCAAAATCCAGTTCCTGGCAACGGGAGTGTGGGTTCAAGTCCCACCTCCGGCACTGACCACACCGAACTAGAATTCGCCAACAAGCTCCCCGCTAGAGCGAGTTCCGAGTGCTCTCCAAATTGAAAGATCAATGTTTTCGTTGATGGATCGCGTTGAACCATCAACCAGTGCGACGTTCACCATGCCGGAATGAAAGCTTCTTGACGTAATGATTGCGTAGCTGGGGCTTCCGTTGATGCCGAACTTTCCCTCTTGCCAGGAGTTGAAGCCTGCAGTCATACGTCGTACCGCTATCATTACAGGCAACAAACGAGTTTGGAGTCATTGTCGTTGTGAAGCCGTGAGGATGTACGCGTCCATCGGGCCATTCAGTATGACCCGTATTCTTAAACTGCGCTCCGCTGGCCACAATTGCTTCGGCTTCGCTCATTGAGTTTGGTACGGTCGTTGTGGATGGTCCACCGTTGCGGCGATAGTGCTGCCATGCTTTCACTTCAGATATCAATGTAGTCCATTACGATTCCACCGAGAATGCCGCAACTATCGGGCGTGCATTTCGACCTCCTAAAAGTAAATCGTGGTACTTCTGTTCACCAGATATGATGGGCTCGGCACAATTCTCCTCCGACGGCTCATATGTTTCTGCATCCGCATAGACCAGGAGACAATCGAAGCTCGTTTTATCCAACTCGTCACACTACTGTTGATCGTTCGCAACTAGCAAGCCGGCACTGCCACGCGACTGACAGATTGCCTGCTATCACGTTAACATCGTCTTGCAACCGCCGGTGGCGCTCGTGCAGATCGATCAGCCATTCCCTAATCTACATAAACGACGCAATTAATCATGTCGGGCAACTGGATCGTCCTCATCCCTAAATGTCCTCGCGCCGAATCCCATACACTGCCAGTCCCTTGTCGCGAATGCTTACGATTATGGAATACGAGATAACAAATGCGATCATCGTCAGCGATCTTCATATTGGCCTGCTCCATTTTCGTCGCCGAGAATTCCTGGACCTTGTTGAGCCCCTGGATCGGGACACGACGCTTATCCTTAATGGAGACACGCTCGACAACCCGAACAAACAGCTCTCACGACAGGATCAAGACGTTCTTAATTTCATTCGAGAACAGTCGTACGTAAGGACCGTAATCTGGCTGCACGGGAATCACGATGACGGATACCGAATGCAGAAACCGGGTATGATCCGTTTTCAAAGACACCTGCAAATCGGAAATCGGCTTCTCATCGTGCATGGAGACGACTTTGACCAGATCATGCCCCAAAACCAGTGGTTCCTCCGCAATGTTAAGCGGATCCATAATCTTCGAGTCAAACTCGGGGCGCCGCCCGTGCACGCAGCCGAATTCGCAAAAACATGGTTTCCCTTCCTATACCGGATACTAACGGAAGAGGTCAAAAACAATGCGGTCAAATGTGCAATCCAAAATGGTGTGGCAGCAATCACCTGTGGCCATACGCATTATGCGGAAGATTCCCTCTGCGAAGGCGTCCGATACATCAACACGGGAGCATGGACGGAATTACCTCTTTGTTACATCCTTGTCGCCGAACAAACGATCGATTTTATCATAGGACACCACTTGGTTGAATGAAAAAGGCCTGCGCGACCACAAGATCGCAATGATTGGAGCAAAGATTACCCAAACTGTGCTCAGTCAGAGACTATCTACAGCCGAACGGGCGCAGGAAAAAAGACCGGTCAAATAACATGACTGCTATACTTGCGGATTGCGATTTCGCACGATACACTTGAGTCGGTAGTTTTCTAAGAGGAAGTTTACAATTCAAATAGCAAGTCGCTTTGACCTGAGTTCGACAAGATACGGCTAGACCCTCTGTTTTGGTACCTTTTGGTCAATCGATATAACCATCCAGGAATTTTAAGATCCGC